>JAUXGZ010000081.1 GCA_030621785.1 Gammaproteobacteria bacterium
ACCGTCAGGGGGAACCTGATGCTTTATGGGTGTGTGTCCTGGCCCACCGAATCTTTCGGTTCACCGTCCGGACCATAACTTTTTGAATCGTTAGCTCTTATTGTATCCTTCACCAATGCTGTCATACCCGGTCTTTTAGTAAATTCTAATATTGAATCGGTCTGCGGGTTCCGCTCGTGTGGGCTGATTGCATCCACCGGGTCATTCAATTTCCTGGTCCGGAGGCCGCTATCTTCCAGCAATACACCGACGACGAAAAAACTGCACATGCCATCAAAATCCCATCCAGTATCACGCCTGCTACTGTGTTCCTCGGACACCAAAAAAATGGAGCCACTGCGCCAGCGACTGCTGCAGTCGGGGGTTACCGTGGATTGCGTAACCAGCACCGGAGATGCCCGTCAGCAACTCTGGGACCGGCACTATGACAGTATTGCGATCGATCTGCTGCTGGCGGACCAGGATGGCATCTCGTTCGCACTGGAATTGCGGCAGGAACACCCCTGGGCATCCATCCTGGTAATCTCGACTACCGGCAGCGACGACAGGCGCACCGGCGCAAAGGCCGACTGGCTGGCGCGCACTACCGACCATGCAAGACTGGTATTTGCGCTGAAACAGGCCAGCCAGCGCTCAGCCAGCGCCCCGCCGAGTATTCTGCATGTCGAGGATGACGACGCACTGGCCAGCCTGGTACAGAACACCATCGGCAGACAGACCAACCTGTTCCGGGCACGCTCGACCCAGGAGGCCCGCATTGCCATGGCACTACGCACCTATGACCTTGCCCTGGTCGGCACGAGCATTCCGGGCCTGACATCGAGTGCACACGATCGCAATACCGGCAAACCACAGGCACTGCGCGTCACCGCCGGGAGCATGGACGACCCTCTGCTGGCAATACTCGACAATCTTCGTCGCAGCCCCTTCATACATCAGGCTGCCTACTGCTGAGCGTCACTCTGCGTGCCGCGGGTTATTGCTTCAGTCGACGCAGGTGGCGGCGGGCCTTCTTGTCCGGCCTGCCCGGCGGGCGTGGAGCACTGGCAGCCAGCACCCGGTTTTCTTCCCGCAGCTGTTCACGCTTGCGAATGCTGTCGTCCGACTCCTCGTACCAGGTACGCGCCAGCCGGGCCGGACCACGCTTCCGAGCCAGCTCGATGACACGTACCTGGTATTCGTAGCCGTCCTTGTGGATTTCAAGCTGGTCATCAACTTTCAGCGCTCGCGCCGGCTTGACCCGGGCACCGTTCAGCTGCACCTTGCCGCCACTGACCGCCTGCGCGGCCAAGCTGCGCGTTTTGTAAAAGCGCGCCGACCACAACCACTTGTCGATACGTACCGACTCCGTCTCCTGGCCCACGTATCCCGCCATGCTCAGGTACTGCTTGCGGACAACTCCAGCAATATGCCGTTCATGCGCTTCACGAAAGCTACCGGGTCGTCCAGCTGCCCGCCTTCACTCAGCTTGCCCTGTTCGAACAACAGGTGTGACCAGTCGTTAAAACGGCTATCGTCCTGTTCCGCTTCGAGACGCTTGACCAGCGGATGTTCCAGGTTCACTTCCAGTACCGGCTTGCTGCCCGGCATCTCGTGACCGGCCTGCTGAAACAGTTTCTGCATGTGTATGGCCATATCGTGTTCGCCCATGACCAGGCAGGAAGGTGAATCAACCAGACGCTGACTGATACGCACATCACTGATTTCATCTTCCAGCGCTTTCTTCATGCGCTCCATGAAATCCTTGTGCAGAGTTTCAGCCTCCTTGACCTGCTCCTCTTCTTTCTCGTCCTTCAATTCACCCAGGTCCAGGTCACCCTTGGCAACTGAAACCAGCTTCCGCTCATCGAACTCGGTAAGGTGGGAAACCATCCACTCGTCGACCCGGTCGTGCAGCAGCAATACCTCGATACCTTTCTTGCGGAATACTTCCAGATGCGGGCTGTTGCGGGCGGTCTTCAGACTGTCTGCGGTGACGTAGTAGACCTTGTCCTGCCCGGACGGCATACGACTTATGTAGTCGGCCAGCGATACATCTTCCTCGTCACTGTCCGAACGGGACGAGGCAAAGCGCAGCAGGCCGGCGATGCGCTCCTTGTTGGCAAAGTCTTCTGCCGGGCCTTCCTTGAGCGCACGACCGAACTGCTGCCAGAAAGCCGTATACTTCTCCGGCTCGTTTTTGGCCATGTTCTCCAGCAGCCCGAGGATCTTCTTCACCGATGCAGCACGGATGCTGTCGATAAACTTGTTCTTCTGCAGGATCTCGCGCGAAACGTTCAGCGGAAGATCGTCTGAATCCACCAGGCCGCGCACGAAACGCAGGTAATGCGGCATCAGGTGCTCGGCATCGTCCATGATGAACACCCGCCGGACATACAGTTTAATGCCGTGCTGGTGGTCGCGATCCCACAGGTCGAAAGGCGCATTTTTCGGAAGATAGAACAGGGTACTGTAGGACTGGTTACCTTCCACCTGGCTATGGATCCAGGCCAGTGGCTCATCGAAATCGTGCGCCACGTGCTTGTAAAATTCCTTGTATTCCTCTTCTGAAATTTCTTTCTTCGGCTGTTTCCACAACGCGGTAGCATCGTTGACCGTCTCGAATTCGTTTTCCTTGTCGTCTTCCTGCGAAGCCATTTCGATAGGCACGGATATGTGTTCGGAATATTTCTTGACGATGGAGCGCAGGCGATAGGCATCAAGGAACTCATCCTCGCCTTCGCGCAAATGCAGGGTCACATCCGTTCCACGGCCCTCCTTGTCACTCGCCTCCAGCGTGTAACTGCCTTCCCCGTCGGAAACCCAGCGTACGGCTTCATCCGCGTTCGCACCCGCTCGACGGGTTTCCAGCGTCACCTGGTCAGCGACGATGAAGGAAGAATAGAAGCCCACACCGAACTGTCCGATCAGCTCCATGTCCTTGCCCTCATCCCCGGTCAGCGCATCGAAGAACTGGCGGGTACCGGACTTGGCGATGGTACCGATGTTATCCATGACCTCTTCGCGTGACATGCCGACGCCGTTATCGCTGATGGTGACAGTGCGGGCGTCCTTGTCGAGCTGGATACGCACCCTGAACTCGCCGTCGCCGGCCAGCAGGGAATCATCCTTCAGGGCATCGAAGCGCAGCTTGTCACAGGCATCCGATGCATTGGAGATCAGCTCCCGCAGGAAAATTTCCTTGTTGGAATACAGCGAATGAATCATGAGCTGCAGCAACTGCCGCACCTCGGTCTGGAATTCCAGCGTTTCTTTCTGAGTATCTACCGACATACCTGTTTATACCTCCCGGACTGTTTCAGACTAAACCGTACCGCGGCCGGACGATCAGCTTTTCAGGACCGTCGGCCGCACTATATCCAATGGGGTCAGCTCCCCGGAATTTCAACACCTTCGTGCCGCAACAACCAGCGTTTGATTGCCACCCGCCGGCCGCTGGTTTCACCCGCGAATCCGCCCAGTCCATTGCGGGCGACAACCCGGTGACACGGCACCACCAGCGGTACCGGGTTGTGGCGACAGGCATTCCCGACGGCCCTGGCGCTACTGCCCAGGCGTGCGGCCAGCTGCCCGTAGGTAACTACCTGTCCCACTGGAATCTCCTGCAAGGCCTGCCATACTCGTTGCTGGAACGCGGTTCCGCTCGCTTCCAGCGCCAGCGCGGGGAACGGCTGCGGCCGGCTGAAGTAGCGCTCGATGGCCGCACATACCGCTGTGCATGCCACCGGCGGAGAAACCGCTGCCAGCGTCTCGTCCTCACCCTGGAAATCAATCGCAGACAGGCGGTGATCCGTTGTCCGGACCCGCAGCCGGCCGATCGGCGAAGCCATCACCGTTTCTGCAAATCCTTCCGTCACGCTGCGGTCCGGCATCTGTCACAACACAAACAAAAGGGGCAACCTGGCTTCAGGTCGCCCCTGTAATTGATCGAAGCGGTAGCCGGCGGCTGCCGCACCGGATCAGAGTTTCTCTTTGATACGCGCTGCCTTGCCGGAAAGTTCGCGCAGGTAATACAGCTTGGCACGCCGCACATCACCGCGGCGCTTGACCGTGATACGGTCCACTACCGGGCTATACAACTGGAATACGCGTTCCACTCCTTCGCCGTGGGAAATCTTGCGCACGGTAAAGGCAGAATTCAGTCCGCGGTTACGTTTTGCGATCACCACGCCTTCAAAAGCCTGCAGTCGCTCCCGGCTGCCTTCCTTGACCTTGACCTGGACAACCACGGTATCACCCGGTGAGAAATCCGGCACTTCCCGGGTCATCTGCTCTTTATCCAGCTCTTCAATTATATTGCTCATGCGTCTATCCCCTGCTACGGGTTTTCTTCCGATTCTTTCGATTGCTGCTCGCGGATAAAATCCTCCAGCAACGCCTGTTGTTCGTCATTCAGTTCCAGCTGTTCCAGCAAGTCCGGGCGGCGCGCCCAGGTTCTGCCGAGCGATTGTTGCAGCCGCCAGCGCCTGATCGCGGTGTGATTTCCTCCCACCAGGACTTTCGGCACCGCCTGTCCAGCAATCACTTCCGGTCGGGTATAGTGCGGATAATCCAGCAACCCGTTCATGAAGGAATCGCACTGCGCCGATGCCTCATCACCCAGCGCACCGGGCAGCAGACGCGTCAGTGCATCAATCCACACCAGTGCTGCCGGCTCACCACCGCTCAGCACGTAGTCACCGACCGACCATTCCTGATCGACTTCCTGTTCAATCAGACGCTCGTCTATACCTTCGTAGCGCCCCGCCAGCAAAATCATGTGCGGCAGTGCGGCAAAATCCTGCACGGCGCGCTGATCCAGGCGTCGGCCCTGCGGGCTGAGATAGATCACCGGCCCCGAACCCTGCTGGCGCGCCATCCGGATCGCTTCCGCCACCGGCTGAAACTGCATCACCATCCCCGGCCCGCCACCGTAAGGCCGGTCATCCACGCTGCGGTGTCGATTCGCGGCGTAATCCCTGGGATTCCAGCAACCCAGTTCCAGCAAGCCTTTTTCCACGGCGATGCGCGGAATGCCAAACCGGCAAAGTTCCCCGATCATGTCCGGGAAAAGTGTGACCACATCGATCCGCATCTTGCGTGACCCCGGGCGGCGGTTAAAAATCCTTGTCCCAGTCGACCCGGATGCGACGCGCTTCCAGGTCCACCGCAACCACCACCGGGCCCTGCACAAACGGGATCAATCGTTCCCGTTCACCCCTGACGACCAGCACATCGTTGGCACCGGTTTCCATCAGGTGGTCGACCACACCGAGCCGTTCACCCTGCAGGTTGCTCACTTCAAGTCCTTCCAGGTCGCGCCAGTAATACTCGCCCGGTTCGGCGGCGGGAAGCTGGTCGGGGCAAATACCGACTTCGCATCCCATCAGTAGCCCGGCGGCGTCTCGATCCGAACAGCCGTCCAGGCGGGCGATAACACCCTTGCCGTGGCGCTTTCCCTCTTCCAGGTTCCGTTCCTGCCAGATCCCCGACTGCTTCAGGAACCAGGGCCGGTAACCGGTAATATTCTCGCGTGGCTGGGTGTAGGAGTAGACCCGTACCCAGCCGCGAACCCCGTAGACTCCGGAAATACGGCCTACCAGGATAATCTGTGCTGGATCACAACGCTCGCTTACCGTTGTGATTCCTTAATCAGGCCGGACACACGGTCAGACGTCCGGGCACCCTTGCTGACCCAGTGCTGCACGCGTTCATTGTCAATCTGGAGGCGCACTTCCTGTCCCGTAGCAACCGGGTTGAAGAAGCCGATACGCTCGATATAACGGCCGTCACGACGATTGCGAGAATCTGTAACGACCACATGATAGAAAGGTCGCTTCTTGGCACCACCGCGTGCCAGCCGAATCGTTACCATCAGGGTGATCCTCTAAAATGTTGCTCTTTAAAAACAGGAAGGCCATGCCGAATCCGGTTCAGCACCGCGGAAAAGCGCGCATTGTACTTGAATCCGCGCAAAAGTGAAGCCTCAGCGCACCCACCAGTGGCCGGCGAGCATTCAGAACAGCCAGGACAGGGCACAATCCGACAAGGCGTCGCAATTTTTTACACAGCCAACACATCGCAGGGAAGCCGCAAAAAACTGGCATATTATCGAGAATACAGTGACATAACAGGCATTTTCCCGGAATCATGGTGACGCCCCGCGTCGCATTTTTTTACACGCCGACGCCCCGCCCGGCTCCAAAAACCCATTCCTTCGAACCAAGTGATTGATTTTCCAATCACTCGCTAAAATGGCACAACACTTGCTTACAGTGAACGTAAAAGAAAAAGGGAGAGTAAAAGCTACAACAAGGTGAAACAGGGGGATGGTTGAACGCCCGCTGCCGACAAGAGCAGCCCGCACCAGCCGGAAAGATTTTTGCCGCCAGAATGACAAACAAGAATTAAGTGGCAGCAAGGGGGGGATGGATTTATTTGCATCCCGGTTTACGGCAGTCCTTCGGGACTGCCGTTTTTATTTCAGAACGGGAAACCCTGCGGCATCCGCCCTTTCATCCCGCGCATCATGCCCTTCATCCCGCCCCCGGACATTTTCTTCATCATTTTCTGCATCTGCATGAACTGTTTCAGCAGCTTATTGACGTCCTGCACCCGGGTTCCCGAACCGGCGGCTATACGGCGCCGGCGAGAGCCTTTGATGATGCCGGGAAAATGCCGCTCTTTCAGCGTCATGGAGCGAATAATCGCCAGCATGTGGTGCATGTCGCGATCATTGACCTGGCTGCGCACGTGATCGGGCAGCTGTCCCATACCTGGCAGCTTGTCCATCAGGCTGGACAGACCGCCCATACCCATCATCTGCTCCAGCTGATCGTGAAAATCTTCCAGGTCAAAACGCTTGCCCTTATGGAGCTTTTTGATCAGCTTCGCCGCCTTGTCCTTATCGACCTTGCGCTCGGCCTCCTCGACCAGGCTGAGTACGTCGCCCATGCCCAGGATACGCGAGGCAACACGATCCGGATGAAAAGGCTCCAGCGCGGTGGTTTTCTCACCCACGCCGAGGAACTTGATGGGCTTGCCGGTAATGGAACGAATCGACAACGCAGCACCGCCACGGGCATCACCATCTGTTTTGGTAAGAATGACTCCGCTGAGCGGCAGCGCTTCGTTGAAGACCTGCGCCGTATTAGCCGCGTCCTGGCCCGTCATGCTATCTACCACGAACAGGGTCTCGACGGGCTCCACCGCGGCGTGGATGCGGCGGATTTCGTTCATCATTTCAGCGTCGATGTGCAGACGGCCCGCCGTATCGACAATCACCGTATCCAGATGATGCTTGCGCGCATAATCCACGGCGGCCGTGGCAATGGCGACCGGATCCTGGTCTCTGCCGCTGGGGAAAAATTCAGCATCGACCTCACCGGCAAGGGTCTGCAACTGGTCGATGGCCGCCGGCCGGTAGATATCGCAGCTGACCACCAGAACGGATTTCCTGTGCCGCTCACGCAACCAGCGCGCCAGCTTGGCGGTAGACGTGGTTTTGCCCGAGCCCTGCAGGCCTGCCATCAGCACCACTGCAGGAGGCTGGGCATTCAGATTCAACTCGTCGCAGGCCTCCCCCATCAGGGAGATCAATTCGTCATTGACGATCTTCACCAGTGCCTGACCGGGGCTGAGGCTCTGCAATACCTCCTGTCCCACGGCGCGCTGGCGCACCTGTTCGATAAATATTTTGACCACCGGCAGGGCGACATCGGCTTCCAGCAGCGCCATGCGCACTTCGCGCAGCGCTTCCTGGATATTGCTTTCGCTCAGGCGGCCCTGTCCACGCAGCCGGTTGATGGTGGAAGTAAGGCGATCTGTGAGGTTTTCAAACATTGAGGCAATCCCTGACTGAACCGCCCGGATTATAGCTTGAAGCGATCTCCTCCGCACAGGCGACGGACCTGAAAATCCTCAATATGGCTGCGGCACTGTTCGACAATGATATCTTCAGCACCAGGCTTCATGTGCGTCAGGTACAGATCCGGGCGGTGACGCAACTTTTTCAGGTCACCGGCCAGCAACTGCGGGCAATAGTGCAATGCCTTGCTGCTGAGTTCGTAATCCTCGTCTGCAAACGCGCTCTCCACGATCAGCAGATCGAGACGATCATGGCAATTAAGCGCCTCCCAGAAGCCGTCATTGCTGGTGGTATCACCGCTGAAAGCGAAGCTACCCACACCGTTCTGTACCCGGTAGCCGGCAGCCGGAACCACATGGTTGACGGCAATCATCTCCACACTGCGCGCACCCACCCGAACCTTCTCTCCCGGCGTCATGACTTCAAAGCGCAAGGCGGGGTGTTCGCGGCTCGGCAGGCAGGAAAAGTCCGGCCAGATCTTCCAGTTGAAAATGTGTTCCTGCAATACCTGCAGAGTCTCTGCCCGGGCGTGCAGCACCACCGGCTCCTCGATATGGTCAAATACAGTATCGAGCAGCATCGGGATGCCGGCAATGTGATCCAGGTGCGAGTGTGTCACGAAGATATGCCGTATGGCCGCCATTTCGTCGAGCGTCAGTCCCGCCAGGCCGGTGCCTCCATCGATCAGGATATCCTGATCCACCAGCAGGGATGTAGTGCTCAATGCAACACCAATCCCCCCGCTACAGCCAAGTATTCTCAGTTCCATTTTCCTCTCAACCCGTGGTTAGCTGCAATCTGTAGATGCGAGGATCGTGCCACCGGGATTCACAGTAAAAGTGTCACTGCCATCACAGTTTTACGCCACCGGATACCTGGCGCGAGGTGTATTCAGGGGTTTTTGCCAGACCACTGCCCATTCTCGTCACGCAAGTGACGCTGGCGGGCAGGCAGGCTTTCGGCTACCACCGCATTATGCCATCATTCGCCGACTGCACACGGATTCACGGATGCCATGTACACCGCCACGTTCGCTATAACCGCTATCGTCCTGTACCTGCTGACCAGTATCGCATTGACG
>JAUXGZ010000078.1 GCA_030621785.1 Gammaproteobacteria bacterium
TGAAGAATCCTGTAAAATCAACCCAAAAGCGATGCTTTTTCGCCCGGATTCTACGCCTTTGCCCTGATAAACATCGAAAACCAGCAGGTTTTTCAGCATAGCGCCCGCCTGGCTGGAAATCGAGTCACACAGAGCACTGGCTGGTGTCTCTACGTCGACGACTATAGCAAGATCTCGGCGGATCGATGGGAATCTTGAGAGTTTCTCATAGCTTGGCATCTTGCCTTGCAGCAGAACATCGAGTTTCAACTCGAACAGGCAGGTTTTAGCGGGAATTTGAAGCTTCTGAGCCAATCCCGGGTGAATACAACCCAGCCAGCCCATCTGTTCCCCTCCTGTCGAGATCGAGGCCGTCTGCCCCGGGTGCAAGGCCGGATGACTCGCCGCCTCGAACACGGCCTCCCGCCCAATACCCAACTCCAGCAGCGCCTCGATATCGGATTTGACGTCATAAAAATCGGCCGATTGCTCTGTCACCCCCCACTGCTCCGGGAGAAGGCTCCCGGACACGACACCAGACAGGTAACTTTCTTGTTTTATTTCATTATGTTGTGGAATAAACTTAAGACCAGTCTCGAATATGCGAACGCGCCCTTGCTGACGAGCCAGATTGTACTGGACCGCGCTGACCAGCCCCGGCCAGAGACTGGTTCGCATGACCGACATCTCGGATGAGATCGGGTTGGCCAGCGCCACGGTCTGTAACTCCGGTTCAAAGTCCTGCAGCAGGCCGGCATCAACAAAGGTGTAGGAGATGGTCTCCTGATACCCCCGGTCCACCAGCATTGACTGAATGCGGTCCAGTGGCAATCTGGTCTCACTGACCGGACACATGGTAAGGTCACCGTGGTTGTTGGCCACAGGCAGGTTATCGTATCCATAGACCCGCCCTACTTCCTCGATCAGATCCGCTTCCAGTTCGAGATCGAAACGCCAGCTTGGCGGCGTCGCCAGCCAGCCATCGTGGGTAGCTTCAAGCACAACACCCAGGCGGGTCAGGATATCGGCAACCTGCTCGTCTTCGGGCACGAAACCCAACAGCTTACGAATGCGGTCGCGCCGCAGCGTAATGGATGTTTTCGCGGGCAGGTGATCGTGGGAGACCGCTTCCACAATCGGCCCGGCTTCACCGCCGACCAACTCCAGCAGCAGCGCCGTGGCACGCTCCATGGCTCGATGCTGCAATTGAGGGTCCACACCCCGCTCGAATCGGTAGGAAGAATCCGTCGTCAACCCATAGCGTCGGGCTCGCCCGGCAATCTTTTCGGGTGCAAAAAAAGCGACTTCGAGGAACAGCTTGTCGGTATCCGTCGAAATCCCCGAATCGATACCGCCCATCACCCCCGCCATGGCCAGCGCTTTTTCGCGGTCGCAAATCAGCAGGGTCTCGCTATCCAGGTCGATCGTACGCTCATCCAGCAACGTCAGTTGCTCACCTGCTCGCGCATGGCGCACTTCGATACCGCCCGCCAGACGATCCAGGTCGAACGCATGCATCGGCTGACCCAGTTCCAGTAAAACGAAGTTGGTGACATCGACGACCGGTCCAAGACTACGAATACCGCCACGGCGCAGCTTTTCCTGCATCCACAACGGCGTTTCTGCCCGGGCATCGATGCCGCGAATGATACGTCCCAGGTAACGCGGACACGCATCCGGTGCCTGTACATCAACGGGAAACTCATCCGTCACCGAGGCACTCACCGGCGCAGCAGCCGGCAGGGTTACGTCCGTGCCTGTCAGGGCTCCTACCTCGCGCGCAACGCCTTCCATACCAAGGCAGTCACCGCGGTTAGGCGTGAGATCAATATCGATCACGCGGTCATCCAGTGCCAGGTATGTTCTCAGGTCGGTTCCCGCCGGCGCATCCGCAGGCAGATCCATCAACCCGCCGCGCTCATCGCTGAGCCCCAGTTCACTCGCCGAACACAGCATGCCCCGGGACGCCACCCCGCGCAGCTTCGCTTTCCTGATCTTCATGCCTCCCGGCATGCGGCCACCGACCGTAGCCAGCGGAGCTTTCATACCTGCTCTTACATTGGGCGCACCGCAAACAATCTGCAACGGCTCCGTCTCGCCGAGTGAAACCTGGCAAACCCGCAGCTTGTCGGCATCGGGGTGCGCCTCGACCGACAGCACTTCCGCGACCACAACACCACTGAATTCACCGGCCGCCGGCTCAATAGAATCGACTTCCAGACCGGCCATGGTGAGCTGTTCTGCCAGTTGCTCCGTGTCCAGTGCAGGATTTACCCATTCACGCAACCAGGCTTCACTGAATTTCATAGTTTAAACCCGTTTTCCATATACGGCGTACGGCAGCTGCCGTACTCATCTGAACTGCTGCAGAAATCGCAAATCGTTCTCGAAGAACAACCGCAGGTCATCTACACCATACTTAAGCATGGTCAGTCGCTCCACGCCCATACCAAAAGCCAGGCCCGTGTAGCGTTCGTTGTCGATATCAACATGCCCGAACACATTGGGATGCACCATGCCGCAGCCCAGCACTTCCAGCCAGCCCGTATGACTGCACACCCGGCAGCCCTCGCCACCACAGATCACGCATTCAATATCCACCTCGGCCGATGGCTCGGTAAAGGGGAAATAGGATGGCCGGAAGCGCACGCCAAGATCCTCACGCTCGAAGAAGTGTTTCAGGAACTCATCAAGCAGCCCCTTGAGATCGGCAAAACTGACCTCCTCGTCCACCAGCAGACCTTCGACCTGGTGAAACATGGGCGTGTGGGTGAGATCCGAGTCACAGCGATAAACGCGCCCTGGCGCAATAATCCGCAATGGCGGCTCACGATTTTCCATAACGCGGATCTGCACCGGCGAGGTGTGCGTGCGCAGTACACGGTGCTCGTCTATATAGAACGTGTCATGCATGGCACGGGCCGGGTGATGCGCCGGAATATTGAGCGCCTCGAAGTTATGGTAGTCATCCTCGATTTCCGGGCCTTCGACCGATTCAAAGCCCATGCCGGCAAACAACTTCTCGATGCGCTGCAAGGTACGGGTAACCGGGTGCAAACCGCCGCTTGCCTGCCCCTTGCCGGACAGCGTGACATCGATACGCTCGGACGCCAGCTTTTCATCCAGCGCCGCAGCCTGCAAAGCAGCCTTGCGGTTCTCGATAGCTTCCTGCACACGCTTCTTGGCGATATTTATCGCCTGGCCCGCTTTGGGACGCTCTTCGGCCGGCAACTTGCCGAGCTGCTTGAGCTGTTCGGTCAGCAAACCCTTTTTACCAAGAAAGCGGACACGCACATCATCCAGCTCTTTCAGCTCACGGGTCTGCTCAACGGCCTCCGCGGCCTGTTGTTCGAGTGCGGCTAACGCCTCCACGTTCTGTCTCCTGCAACCAATAAAAAGGGAAAGGTCGGTGCAACACCAGCCTTTCCCTTCAACAGCTTGTCACTCGTCCCGGGCGACTGCGATCTTTTCGTACCCCCGTCATTCCGACGCATGCCGGCATGACGACCTGATCAGGGAGGCCCTGGCTGCGTACAGCGGCTGCCTAACCGTTCAGGCTGGTCCTGGCCTGTTCCGCCAGCGCACTGAATGCAGGCTTGTCGAACACCGCCAGATCGGCAAGCACCTTGCGATCGACCTCGATCCCGGCCTTGCTCAGCCCGTTGATGAAACGGCTGTAGGACAGGTCATTCTCACGCGCGGCCGCATTGATACGCGCGATCCACAGGGCACGGAACTGACGTTTACGCTGCCGACGATCGCGATAGGCGTACTGTCCGGCCTTGATCACTGCCTGCTTGGCTACCCGGTACACCTTGCGGCGCGCGCCGTAATAACCCTTGGCTTTGGAAAGAACTTTTTTGTGGCGGGCGTGAGCCTGCACTCCACGTTTTACTCTTGGCATTGCTTACACCTCACTCGTTATAAAAAGGGCAACATACGACGCACGGACCGATGATCGGCGTCGTTGATCGTCTCGGGCATACCGAGCTGACGCTTCCGCTTGCTGCTTTTCTTGGTGAGGATATGACGGCGATGCGACTGGCCGCGTTTGAAACCGCCATTGGCGGTACGACGGAACCGCTTGGCGGCACCGCGATTGGTTTTCATCTTAGGCATAGTTACTCTCCCGCTTAATATACGGGACAGGCCGAAGCCTGCCCTCTGAAAGGTCGCCACCAAGGCGCGGTAAGCCCGGGACAACCTGGTCCGGAAGTATTTCTCCCGAACTACTTTTTCTTTGGCGCCAGCACCATAACCATTTGCCGGCCCTCCATCTTGGGAAACTGCTCGACCGTCCCCAGCTCGGCAAGATCCGCCTCAACCCTCTTCAGCAAATCACGCCCCAGGTCCTGATGGGCCATTTCCCGGCCTCGAAAACGCATAGTGACCTTGATCTTGTCGCCTTCGCTAAGAAACCTGGTGAGGTTCTTCAGCTTGACATTGTAGTCCCCGATGTCCGTACCAGGCCGGAACTTGATCTCCTTGACCTGTATCTGCTTCTGCTTCTTGCGCGAGGCCTGCCGTTTCTTCTGTTCCTCGAAACGGTACTTGCCATAGTCCATCACCTTACATACAGGAGGTTCGGCCTGTGGTGATATTTCCACCAGGTCCAGTGAGGCCTTTTCGGCCACTTCGCGGGCTTCCTCGATGGGGACTACGCCAATCTGCTCGCCTTCGGGTCCGACCAGTCGGACGCTCGGCACATCAATGGCCAGATTAAGGCGATGTTTCAGTTTGTTTGCTGCAGCGATATTCAGGCCTCCAAAACAGTTCGGCCGCGGCTCGCGATTTCAGCGTTCAGCCCTTCTGACAAGGCTTGCAAGGACAGGCTTCCCAGATCCTTGCCGCTACGCGTGCGCACGGCCACAGTATTAGATTCAGTCTCCCGATCCCCCACTACCAATAAATAGGGGACGTGCTGAATCGTGTGCTCGCGGATTTTAAAGCCGATCTTCTCATTTCTCAAGTCCGATTTAGCCCGCACTCCCTGTTTTCTCAGTATTTCTTCCACTTTACCGGCATATTCGGCCTGATTATCAGTAATATTGAGCACCACGGCCTGCACCGGCGACAGCCACAGCGGCAGGTTTCCAGCGTAATGCTCGATCAATATGCCGATGAAACGCTCCAGGGAACCGAGGATGGCACGGTGCAGCATAACCGGCACGTGTTTGCCGCCGTCCTCGGCAATATAGTGCGCCCCGAGCCGCTCCGGCATAGAGAAATCCAGCTGAACCGTGCCCAGTTGCCAGACGCGCTCAAGACAGTCCTTGAGTGAGAACTCGATCTTCGGACCATAGAATGCACCCTCGCCCGGCTGCAGTTCCCACGCCAGGCCCTTTTGGTTCAGTGCTTCCTCAAGCGCCTTCTCGGCCTTGTCCCACAAATCGTCCGCTCCGACACGTTTCTCGGGACGGGTGGACAATTTGAGGATCACGTCATCAAAACCGAAATCGCGGTAGACCTCGAACAACAGATCAATGAAATCCGATACCTCGCCGAGAATCTGCTGCTCGGAACAGAAAATATGCGCATCGTCCTGCACGAAGCCACGTACACGCATCAGTCCATGCAGCGTTCCCGAAGGCTCGTTACGGTGGCAGGAACCAAATTCCGCCAGTCGTAACGGCAAGTCCCGGTAACTCTTCAGACCCTGGTTAAATATCTGGATGTGCGCCGGGCAGTTCATCGGCTTGATGGCGTAGGTACGACGTTCCGACTTGGTGGTAAACATGTCGTCGTGGAACTTTTCCCAGTGCCCGGACTTCTCCCACAGGGAACGGTCGATGATCTCGGGCGTGTGTACTTCCTGGTAACCGTGCTGGCCCAGCTTGCCGCGAATATAGTCCTGCACCTGCAGGTAGATGGTCCAGCCGTTATCGTGCCAGAACACCATGCCGGGTGCTTCTTCCTGCGTATGGAACAGGTGCATGACCTTGCCGATCTTGCGGTGATCGCGCTTCTCGGCCTCTTCCAGCCGGTGCAGGTAGGCCTTGAGCTGCTTCTTGTCCTTCCAGGCCGTACCATAGATGCGCTGCAGCATTTCGTTATCTGAATTGCCCCGCCAGTAGGCACCAGCCACTTTCATCAGTTTAAACGCTTTCAGTTTGCCGGTAGCGGGCACGTGCGGTCCACGACAAAGATCTATGAATTCACCCTGCTGGTACAGTGAGATCTGCTCACCCTGCGGAATATCACTGATGATTTCCGCCTTGTAGTCTTCGCCCATGTCACGGAAAAAGCCGATAGCCTCGTCGCGCGGCATCACCTTGCGGCTGACACCGAGATTCTGCTTCACCAACCCGGTCATTTTCTTTTCGATCTTGTCGAGATCTTCCGGCGTGAACGGCCGCTTGTAGGCGAAATCGTAGTAGAAGCCGTTGTCGATCACCGGACCAATGGTGACCTGCGCCTCGGGGAACAATTCCTTGACCGCCTGGGCCAGCAAGTGTGCCGTGGAATGACGAATGACGTCGATACCGTCCTCGTCGCGATCGGTAATGATGCTGAGATCGGCATCGTTCTCGATAACAAAGGAGGTATCGACCAGCTGGCCGTCCACCTTGCCGGCCAGCGCGGCCTTGGCAAGCCCGGGACCAATATCGGCAGCGATATCGTGAACCGATACGGGGTGATCGAAGGAACGTTGACTACCGTCGGGAAGCGTGACTACGGGCATGCGGTTTCTCCAGTGGTGACCACTACGAAAGGCCACTTGATAAAAAGGGGACAGATCAGAAATCTGTCCCCTCGGATCGAATCTGGTAGGCGCGAGTGGATTCGAACCACCGACCCCCACCATGTCAAGGTGGTGCTCTAACCAACTGAGCTACGCGCCTGAAGTCGTGATCGACGCATTATAGGATGCCCGGCAGGCATGTCAACGCCCGACTCCCCGTCCCGGCCTTGAAAGCGATCCCTGTACCGCACAACGGACAATAGGTGATCGCGATCAGCTCGTCGCCAGCACAATCCAGGGATGGTAACCTCGTGGTGATTTTTTACCTGCCGGATGACGAACCAGCCTGAAACTGACGCCCCTTTCCGCTGGTGATGACCACGCCGGACAAGAGCCCGCGTCGCCAGTATCCACACCACCGTGGAACCTGCCGGCCAGTCCAGCCACAGTGAACAGGCCAGGCCGACAACAGCAACAACCCGCCGGTCGCCGCTATTACGAAGGTAATGCCGATCAGCACTTCCTGAATTTCCGGCCAGTATCGTTCGTAGCTGTGCAGCAATTTTCCTTGTTTATGGGTCTATATGCTCACACCATCTTGTATCCTGTTTCACGAGCGACATTACGAATCACCGTGTGTAACGCATTGTCCGCCAGCGCTCTGTGGAAACCGGGTACAGCTGGCAGGCCACCTCCACCGATGGCACGCTCGTTGAGCGCAATGGCTGGCGCATTGGCGTACATCGACGAAGGATAATAAACCCCCTGCAGTTCGAAATAGGCCTCATAAAAAGTCTGAGCCCAGCATCGCGCAACAGCTCGGGGACCAGTCATAAGCGCCATGGAGGCACCCGCACGTGTTGCAAACGATCCAGTGAGATCGAGTAACTTGAGCGGGGTCGCGATTTCGAAACCCACTAGCCAGGGCTCTCTGCGAAATCGATCGATCACGCGGGTCCGCTGGAAAACCTCCGCGAAGCAGGTTGCACCCTCCTCCGCACCATAAAGTATCCTCCTTGCCTGGCTTGCGGGATCACCTTGCGCATCCGGAAGATGATGGTCAAACCGGCCATCAAGTGGTCCGAAACTTCGGAAATCTACCCAGGTAGTCGGATGTGGCCCAGCCCGGAAATAAATGCGCCACAGCGTTAAACCTGACTTGAGCGTATAAATATCAGGGGGCAGAACCTTGAGCCGGTCAAGTGACGAGGTCCTGGGTAATTTTGGCACTGCTAGATTTCAGCAGCAGACTGCAGGACAGGTTCTACAGAGTACCCTGCTTTCAGCCACTCAAGCGGGCTGAGTGGCTGACCATCCGTTTCAAGATCAGCTTCAGGCGTAACGTACCACTGATAGACGGCCACGGGATGCAAGTCTGGATCAAGAGCTGCATTGACTCCGCCAATGTTCGGCACCAGGGCGTTACCTGCAAACTGAAACCCGGGGATTTTCCAGCGATGATTAATATGGAATCCGTACATCGTGCGCTCGGTGAGCATCTGTCTGATGCGGGTGTCCTGAACACCCAGTCGTTTGGCTGCTTCCTTTGCTGTTAAACCGGTATTGAGCAACGCCGCAAATACCGTCGCGGTTTCAGCCAACGGATCCTTGTCGATGGATTCGTTGAGGTCGAAACCGCCGGCCTGAAGCACACTTGCCTCAGTAGCAGTGAGCTCAGTCGCTGATTCACCATAGAGGCTTGTGTGCATTTGATCGATGGCCAGCGCCAATGCCTTGTTTAGCTTCTCGGGTGCAGCCACTGTCAGCCCATGGGCCTGGAAGTACAAAAGGTCCTTTTCAAGGGTATCACTCATGCTGGAGTATTTTAGACTATCGTCAATAGGCGTCAATAGATAGATGGATCGGACCAGGGGGAGCCCAAAAAGCTAAGCGCCGTGAAATGCCCGGGTATGTAATCCACCAGAACCTCTGCCAATGAAATCGCGGCGTTTCATGGCGTGCTCCCTGTATCACATCAGGCATCGATCATGCCGAGATTGCTCTCCTGCATATGATGAATCCGGTCTCGCAGCCTGGCTGCGTCCTCGAACTCCAGGTTGCGGGCGTGATCGTACATTTCCTTTTCCAGCGCCTTGATCTGCTTGGCCAGCTTCTCGGGCGTCAGCGCAGCATACTCGGCAATCTCCTCGGCAACTTTCGCGAACCTGCGGGCGCTGGGCACTCCGCCCGGCCTGTGTGCACCTTCCATGATGTCGGAAACCGCCTTGCGAATGGTGGTGGGGGTTATACCGTGTTCCTCGTTATGGGCCACCTGTTTGGCCCGGCGACGGTCGGTCTCACCGATAGCACGTTGCATCGAACCGGTCATCTTGTCCGCATACAGAATGGCCTTGCCGTGCACATTGCGCGCCGCGCGGCCGATGGTCTGGATCAGTGAGCGATCAGAGCGCAGGAAACCTTCCTTGTCGGCATCCAGAATGGCCACCAGCGACACTTCCGGCATATCCAGCCCCTCGCGCAACAGGTTGATGCCGACCAGCACATCGAATTCACCCAACCGCAGATCACGGATAATTTCGACACGTTCGACCGTCTCGATATCCGAATGCAGGTAGCGGACGCGTACCTCGTGTTCCTGCAGGTATTCGGTCAGATCTTCCGCCATACGTTTGGTCAGCGTAGTAATC
This sequence comes from Gammaproteobacteria bacterium, assembly GCA_030621785.1. Classification (GTDB taxonomy): domain Bacteria; phylum Pseudomonadota; class Gammaproteobacteria; order DSM-19610; family DSM-19610; genus Thiogranum. The sequence continues at coordinate 9,310 of JAUXGZ010000078.1, forward strand.
AACACCCGCTCCTGCACCGCCACCCGCTGACGAATCTCCGAGAGCACGTCGTCCACCTGGGTGCCGGCCGGTCGCACCTCCACTGCAGGATCGATCAGGCCGGTAGGCCGCACCACCTGTTCCACCACTGCACCGGCATGCTCCTTCTCGTAAGCCCCCGGTGTCGCCGACACAAATATACTCTGCGGCACCAGCTGCTCGTACTCGTCAAAACGCAGCGGTCGGTTATCCATCGCCGACGGTAGCCGAAAACCGTACTCGACCAGGGTCCCCTTGCGTGAACGATCCCCCTTGTACATACCCCCGAGCTGGGGAATGGTCACATGAGATTCATCGACCACGACCAGCGCACCCTCCGGCAGGTAATCCAGTAGCGTGGGTGGCGGCTCGCCCGGCTGGCGACCGGACAGGTAGCGCGAATAATTTTCGATCCCGGAACAATAACCCAGTTCGGTCATCATCTCGATGTCAAAGCGCGTGCGCTGCTCCAGCCGCTGCGCTTCAACCAGCTTGTTGGCATCGCGCTGCTGCTCCAGCCGGTCTTTCAGTTCCACCTTGATCAGCTCGATGGCATCCATAATTTTCTGGCGCGGCGTGACGTAGTGGCTCTTGGGGTAGATGGTCAACCGCGGCACCCGGCGCAACACCTCACCAGTCAGCGGATCGAACCAGGATAACTGCTCGATTTCATCGTCGAACAGCTCGATGCGCACCGCCTCGCGGTCGGATTCTGCCGGATGAATATCGATTACCTCGCCGCGCACCCGGTAGGTGGCGCGCGACAGTTCGACGTCATTGCGGGTGTACTGCAGTTCTGCCAGGCGACGCAGCAACTTGCGCTGGTCAATCTGATCGCCCCGGTCGAGGTGCAATACCATGCCGAGGTAGGAACGCGGATCCCCCAGGCCGTAGATCGCTGAAACGGTCGCCACCAGGATGGTGTCCTGCCGCTCCAGCAGTGCCTTGGTAGCCGACAAACGCATCTGCTCGATGTGGTCATTGATGGATGCGTCCTTCTCGATGAAGGTATCCGACGACGGCACGTAGGCTTCCGGCTGATAGTAATCGTAGTAGGAGACGAAGTATTCCACCGAGTTGTGCGGGAAAAACTCGCG
>JAUXGZ010000106.1 GCA_030621785.1 Gammaproteobacteria bacterium
GCATAAAAATATCTGGTTACGAGGGCCTTCTTATTTCTATTGCCCTTCGATATACGGAGCTTGACTCCGAAGGGAATAAGGTGCTAATTCCGAATTCAAAATTATTTACGGATCCAGTCACAGTTCTTAAGTAGCGGGCAATCGAATATTCTGTTGTCAAAAAGCGATAATCAGTATTCGTAAATGGTTAGAGTTGTACGAGGTGAAGCCATGAACATAATGGAAGTCGATGGTTACAGGGGCAAAGATTGGGTACGATCCTGAGCTTGATCAATTTCGGGGGAAAGTTCTCAGTCCGTGTGTATCCGAAATACTCAAGCGCTCAACACATGATTAAGAGCGGCGTACACAATCGTTTTCAAGCGCCGCAAAAATCGCGCGTTTAAAGCAAGGCTACGCAAACAAACATCCAAATGCTCAGTGCTACGCTCCTATATCTTGTGGTGGCCTACCTGGTCTCAAGCAGTTGGGAATCCTGGGCTCACCGCAATGTTCTTCACGCGAGCAAGCGCTCCCGACGAGCCTGGCGAACATACGGTGCGGCAGGGAAACTCTTGCAGCTTGCATACTTCTATCACAATACTATTCACCATCGTCGGACTTTCGTTAAGAGCTTCTTCGTTCAGTTCGATGATCAGTTCCAGAAGAGAAGGCTGGACGAATCTCTCAAAGGAAGCATTCGCGAACAGCTCGCGGCAAATGGCTACGGCGTGACAATCTCGGGGTTCTGGGAGTTATTTACCTTTGCGGCAATTCCAATGGTGTTCATCTCCGTTGGCTTCGTATTTCTTGCACCAGCATGGCTTCCCGTTGGCATCTTCATCGCCCTGCTGCCACTGATCCTGACCCGCTACCTGCATCCGTTACTCCATATCGATCCCGAGCAGCATCGCCCCGGATCCCTGGTCAGTCTTATCTGCAGAACGCCAATATTCCTCCATATACAGCGATATCACTTCGTCCATCACAAGTACGGATTGGTAAACTTTAACCTGCTTCCTGGCGCAGACTGGGCATTCAATGTAGGCAGGCGAGTCTCATCTGACGAGCTTCTGCACCGGGGCGCCGATCCTATGAAGCAGGATGCGCATCCGGTTTCCCGGCTCAGTCCCGCGCCCCGAACAGCGCGGTCCCGACACGCACCATGGTGGCGCCTTCGCGGATAGCCAGTTCGTAATCGTCGCTCATGCCCATCGACAGTTCACTTAACTGCTCACCGAAGCGCTCCCGACACTGTTCCAGCAGTTTTCTCAGGCCGGCGAAGGTTTGCCTGGCATCTGCATCTTCTGCTCCACGCCGACCGATCGTCATTAACCCGCGCAACTGCACGCCGGTATCTTCCAGTTGCATAATCCGGTCCGCCAGGGAAAATACCTCACTGGCGGCTATGCCATACTTGGCGGGATCAGCTGAGATGTTAACCTGGATGAGTAGCCGGACTTTGTGGTCGCTTTCCCCGGTTGCCCGGGCGATGCGTTGCGCCAGCTTTTCGCTGTCTATCGTATGCACCCAGGCAAAATGTCCCGGCACAAAGCGCGTCTTATTGGCCTGTATATGGCCGATAAAGTGCCACTGAATACCGGGCACGGTGCATTGATCGATCTTGTCCAGCGCTTCCTGCATCCGGTTTTCGCCAAAATCGACCTGCCCGGAATCCGCCAGTGTTTTTATGCTGGCAAGCGATTTATGTTTGGATACCGCGATCAGGCGCACGCTTTCAGGCACCCGGCCGCAAGCATCTGCTGCCGCTCTAATCCGCTGCTGCACCCCGGCCAGAGGTTCACTGTGTACGCTCATGCCGGTTCACCGGTTTCCAGCACTTCGCGTAACAGGGCCGTGGCGTAGCATCCGGCTGGCAGAAAAAAACGTATCGTCCAGCTGGCATCGTCACCGGCTTCCCAGGAGAAATCGCGCGGAACCACGCGTAACGCCCGACGGGCCGCGGCCAGCCGGAACTGTTTCAAACCGCTGATCCAGTCATTCCAGGGTTGCAAAACAGACCTTTCAAATGCCGCGGCGTCACCGACGGGCAAACTCTCACCTTCCCCGCACAGGGGGCCGGTGGGGTGTACCGCGTGCTGTTCCAGGCGTTGTAGCAGTTCATCGTCCAGCTGTTCTGCGACGAAACAGGCCGATTTTTCAGCCAGCTGCAAAGCCTCGCCAGGTAACGCCGTATTCCAGCAGTGCTCTTGCACACGTGCGGCCAGCACCCGGTTGAACAGGGCCGAACGTACGGCGGAAAGATAGAGACTGCGCTTGTGACGCGGCAAGCGGGATTTCGGACGGGCAAACAGCCGGGCGGCCTGCTGCAGGTTGTCACCGCCGCGGCCAAAACGCTGCACACCGAAAATGTTGGGGAAGCCGCCATCCCGGATGGCCTGCAGCCGCTTCTCCAGCATCCCGGGGGCGGCCTGCACATCGCGAATGGTCAGACAAAACCGATTCCCGAGCAGCGTTCCACGCTGTAACTTGCGCGAATGACGTTGTGCATCGAGCACCTGGAAAGATTCGTTATTCAACGCCTGCCAGTCCGGTCCCTGCTGACCGGGAAGATGCACGGAAAACCATTGTTCGGTGATCGCGTGCCGGTCCTTCAACCCGGCATAGCTGACCCTGGAAACCGCAACGCCCGCATGTTGGGCCAGTTGTTGTGCAACCCACTGGGTATTACTGCCCCGCTTGCGCACATACAGCCAGCAATGCTCGCCGTCGCCATCAGGCGTTACGAAAGGAATCTCCAGCACCTGGAAATCTTCGGGGTGAACACGAATCCGCCCCGTTCCGGCCGGACCACCCCAGGCAAAGGGCAGATCCATTGGTATGGCAGCCAGTTGCAGCTCACTCATCCAGCAGAACGACGGCGAATGCCGCGATGCCCTCTTCCCGACCGGTGAAGCCCAGGTGTTCAGTGGTGGTTGCCTTTACGTTCACCCGCCCGCGGTTGACCTGCAGATCAGCACTGATATGTTCGCACATGGCTTCGATATGCGGCGCGAGTCGGGGTGCCTGGGCGACCAGTACAAGGTCGGCATTGGAGACCCTGAATCCGTTTGCCTGTACTTTGCTGACGACCTGGCGCAGCAGTTCCCGACTGTCGATGCCGGCCCAGGCCGGGTCACTGTCCGGAAAGTGTCGACCGATGTCACCGAGGGTGGCAGCGCCCAGCAGCGCATCACAGAGGGCGTGCAGCAGTACGTCACCATCAGAGTGCGCAGCCATACTACGGGCATACGGAATTTTCACACCGCCCAGCACCAGGCTCCCGCCATCCTGGAAGGCATGTACATCGAAGCCCTGACCGATTCTCATAGACGCCCCTGTTGTGCGAGGAAATATTCTGCCAGCGGCAGGTCCTCCGGCCGGGTGATCTTGATGTTGTCCGCGTGTCCCTCGACCAGCAACGGGCAATGACCGGCATGTTCCATCGCAGAGGCTTCGTCGGTCACTTCGAACCCGTCATCGAGTGCCTGGTGCAGTGCGGCCTCTAACGGTCCAAAACGAAACATCTGCGGGGTAAACGCTCGCCACAGGCCCGCACGATCCACGGTAGCGCTAATGCGGCCATCCGCGTCGGCACGCTTCATGGTGTCGCAAACCGGTAACCCGAGCAGTCCACCGGATGCCGAGTTTGAAACGCTCTCCAGCAGATAGCCCAGGTCGGAAAACCGGACGCAGGGACGCGCTGCATCGTGCACCAGCACCCAGTCATCGGGTCTGGCATGGCTGTGCAGCGCCTGCAAGCCGTTGAGCACCGAATGACAGCGCTCCTTCCCTCCCCTGGCCAGTATCAGTTTGCGCTGCGTATAGCGCCGGACGATATCTTTCACTACAGGTTGATCGTCGACAACCAGTACCAGTCCAGCCAGTTCCGGTCGGCTGTACAGTGCATCCAGAGTGTGCTCCAGCACGGTCTTGCCACTCAACTCGAGATACTGCTTCGGAATATCCGCTCCCATGCGGCGCCCGATGCCGGCGGCCGGAATGACCGCCCAGTACTGTATGCCGTCAGTCATGGGGATAACATTGCCGGCGGCTATTGCTGCTCATGCACTTTTTCGGGGTCATCGACAATCTGGTAGAAGGTTTCATCTTCCCGGACCATGCCCAGTTCTTCACGGGCACGTTCCTCGATGGCTTCCAGTCCCTGTTTGAGATCTCGCACCTCGGCGTCCAGGGCCTGGTTGCGTTCGCGCAGACGTTGATTCTCTTCCTTCTGGTTTTCTACCTGTCGATACAGGTCCCAGACTTCCGCCAGGCTGCCGTCACCGACCCACAGCCGGTATTGAAGCAGCACCAGCAGGATAACCAGTATCCACAGCAACCATCGCATGGAGTTGGATCAGAGCCTGGCAACGCTGCAAAACATCGCCATCACTCGAACTGTTTGAAGACAGCTCGCCCACCGTACACGGCGGCATCACCCAGCTGTTCCTCGATTCTGATGAGGCGATTGTATTTTGCCACCCGGTCCGAGCGCGATAGTGAACCGGTTTTGATCTGTGTAGCCGAGCTGCCGACGGCAATATCGGCAATAGTCACATCCTCGGTCTCGCCCGAACGGTGAGAGACTACCGATGAATAACCGGCAGCGGTTGCCATATCGATGGCGGCGATAGTTTCCGTCAGCGTACCGATCTGGTTGGGCTTGATCAGGATGGAGTTGGTAATACCTTCATCAATGCCACGCTGCAGAATGGAGGTATTGGTCACGAACAGGTCATCGCCAACAATCTGGATGCGCTTGCCGAGCTTTTCGGTCATCAGTTTCCAGCCTTCCCAGTCGCTCTCATCCATGCCATCTTCAATGGTCAGAATGGGATATTGATCAACCCAGGCGGCGAGATAGTCGACGAACTGCGCCGCATCGAACTCCTTGCCCTCGGACGCAAGGTGATATTTTCCGTCGCGGTAGAATTCCGAGCTGGCCGTATCCAGTCCCAGCCAGATGTCTTCCCCGGCCTTGAAGCCCGCCGTTTCAATCGCTTCCAGGATCACCTCGATGGCTGCTTCGTTGGATGGCAGGTCAGGCGCAAAGCCACCCTCGTCGCCGACCGCTGTGTTCAGACCACGACCGGCCAGAACCGACTTCAAGGCGTG
>JAUXGZ010000076.1 GCA_030621785.1 Gammaproteobacteria bacterium
ACTCGCATCATCGTCGGTAAATACTGGGGCGATGCAAGCGATGAACAGCGTCAGCACCTGATCGATGAAATCAGGGCGTTGCTTATCCGCTCCTATGTTACGGCTATGAGCGCCTATGCGGATGATACCCTGACCGATGAACAGATCGTCTACCTGCCCTCCCGCTACCAGGCTGGTGATACGAAGACCACCGTGCGTGCAATTATTTCTCTGGACAGCGGGCAGAGCGTTGACGTGCAGTACGCCCTGTATCGCACACACGGGCAGTGGAAAATCTACGATATCAGATTTGAGAATATAAGTATGGTGCTTACCTATCGCAATTCCTTTGGTGCAATTATCAAGAAGGAAGGTCTGGATGTGCTCATTGCGCAACTGAAGGATCGCAATAGCAGGGGAGATATTAATCTGCCCGGCGCGGTTACCAAAAAAATGGACGAATCCGCTGCGGAATAGGTCGGTGCTCCAGGATGTGAATTGATTTTGACGCGAGCCCCGAAGAGAGGTGCCACATATATACTCTGATAAGTCCCCGTTTGCCCTGCCAACCAGGCTGATGCGGAATCCAGGTTCAAGGCGTCACATGGCGAAAACAGTGCTGGTATCGTTGCTGGCCTGGTTTGCTGCCGGTGTGTTTGCAGAGGGCGTAAAAGAGGTCAGTGTTGTCTACAGCGTGGACAGCGTTCCGTTCCAGTACACCGATGAAGAGGGTGAGCCAACCGGGATCATCATCGATTACTGGAAGTTGTGGTCGGAAAAAACCGGCATCGAGGTCGATTTTATTGCGGCACCCTGGAACCAGACCCTGACCCTGACCAGGGATGGCGAGGTCGATGCGCACGTGGGCCTGTTCTATAACCCGGACCGGGACAAGTTCCTGGATTACGGGGTGGCGCTGACCAGGACCGATACCCATGTTTTTTATCATAAATCGGTCGAGATCCCCGATGACCTTCGCAAACTGTCCGCCTACCGGATCGGTGTGCTGGGCGGGGACTTTGTCGAGGGCTATCTGAAGAAAAAGGTCCGGCCCGACGCGGTGGTCGGCTTGCCCGGCTATGGCGAAATCATGGCGGAACTCAGGTCCGGTGAGCTGAAGGTGTTCGCTGCCGACACGCCAACCGGGCTATATCACCTCGCGCAGGCCGGCATGCTGGCCAAATTCCGCTATGAACGCACCCGTCCCCTGTACCAGAACGACTGGCACGTGGCATCCGCCGAGGGCAATGCGGCGATGCTCGAGCTGATCGACCAGGGCATGGCGATGATTACACCGGAGGAGAAGAAAAGAATCGCCCGGCGCTGGGTATCCGGTACGCCAGGTGAGTCCTCCGACGCCATTATTATCGCGATATCGAGTAATTATGCACCGTTTTCGAGCATGAGCATCGACGGTACCCCGACGGGATATATGATCGATCTGTGGGAGGAATGGGCCCGACAGGTGGACAAACCCATTCGTTTTCGTGCCAGCAGTTTTGCCAATACCCTGGTGGCACTCAAGACCGGTGAAGCGGATATCCAGTCCGGGCTGTTCAGGAGCCGGAAACGCGAGGATTGGCTGGCATTTTCCCGCAGCTACTATGAAATCGAAAGTGCGCTGTATTTCAAGCCCGGAAAAGTCAGGGCAACCGCGATTGAGCAGCTTGGCGGACAGCGGGTCGGGATGATCAAGGGCTCGTTCCAGGCGGGGGATGTGAAGGAAAATCACCCGGACATCGAAATCGCGGAGTTTGTTGATATCGATGCATTGTTGACCGCCCTGCTGCGCGAGCAGGTGACTGCAATCGTCGCCGAAGTGCCGCAGATGACCGTGGTTCTGAACCGGTTGGGGCTGGTCGGCGCGGTCCGCAAGGGCAATACGCTGTATATGAACCGGCTGCACGCAGCGGTGCTGAAAGAAAACAGCGAACTGTTGATGCTGGTCAGCAAGGGTCTTGCCGCCATACCGAAAGAGACCCTGAAGGAAATACAGGAGCAATGGATACCGACGGGCCTGGACTGGAAAAGCGTGCTGGTGTGGGTGGTACCAATCGGTACCGGCGTGGTGTTGATCGTTGTCATCATGTTGTACTGGAACCGGCGTCTCGGTAAGGAGATCGGTGAGCGCAGGCGGATCGAACAGGATCTCGTGACCGCCCGTGAAAAGGCGCTTTCAGCCACCGAGGCAAAGAGTAATTTCCTTGCCAACATGAGTCACGAAATACGCACCCCGATGAATGCCATCCTCGGCTTGACGCACCTGGCGCTGGGCACGGAACTGGACGGAAAGCAACGTGACTATTTGCAGAAAAGTTACCGCGCTGCACAGAATCTTCTGGGGCTCATCAACGATATTCTCGATTTTTCCAAGATTGAAGCGAACAAGCTGGATATCGAGTCGGTCAACTTTGATCTGCGCGACGTGCTGGATAACCTGGCCGAGGTCGCCGGCGTCAAGGCCGGAGAGAGTGGTCTTGAATTCCTGATCGATATTCCATTGGAGCTGCCGGTTAATCTCCAGGGTGATCCTCTCCGCCTGGGTCAGGTCTTGCTCAACCTGGTGAACAATGCGGTGAAATTTACCAGTGAAGGGGAAGTGAAACTGGGCATCGAGGAAGTGGTAAGGAGAGGTGAGCAGCTAAGCCTGTGTTTCACCGTATCCGATACCGGCATTGGCATGTCCCCGGAACAACAGAAAAAACTGTTCCAGGAGTTTTCCCAGGCCGATTCGTCCACCTCAAGAAAATATGGCGGAACCGGGCTGGGGCTGACCATCAGCAAACGCCTGGTGGAACTGATGGATGGCGAAATCGGTGTCGACAGCGAGGCGGGCAAGGGAAGCCACTTCTGGTTCGTGGCAAATTTCGGCCTGGGCGAGGCCAGCGAACGAAAATCACGCGATGTCCCGGCTACCCTGCAGCAGTTGAAGGTACTGATCGTGGATGACAACCCGGCTTCAAGGGAGATATTTTCCAGGTATGTGGAAGCGTTCGGGTTTGAGCGTGGTGAGGTTGCCTCCGGGGAAGAAGCCATTGCTGAACTGGAGCGGGCAGATAAAGAAGATCCCTATCGACTGGTGCTGATGGATTGGCAGATGCCGGGGGGCATGGACGGGATCGAAGCCAGTCGCAGGATCAAGGAGCACCCCGGGCTGACCAATATTCCCGCCATCATCATGGTTTCCTCGTATGGACGGGAAGAACTTCAGCGTGAGGTGGCCATGGCCGGGCTGGAGGGTTATCTGGTCAAGCCGGTCAGTGAATCAAACTTGATGGGCAGCATTGTGGCGGCGCTCGGCGAGGATGGTGAACAGGATGAGACAATGTCCGCGCCGGGTGCGCAACCGGTCGGCGAGAATAGCCTCGCCGGGGCACGCCTGTTGCTGGTCGAAGACAATGAAATTAACCAGCAGGTTGCGCGGGAGTTGCTCGAGCAAAGGGGTATACAGATAACGATTGCCGAAAATGGCGAGCAGGCCGTTGCGGCGGTAAAGCAGCACAGCTATGACGGAGTGCTGATGGATATCCAGATGCCGGTGATGGATGGCTATGAGGCAACCCGTGAAATCCGCAGGGACAGCCAGTACCAGAGCCTGCCGATTATCGCCATGACGGCGAACGCGATGGCCAGTGACCGGGAAAAGACCATCGAGGCAGGGATGAACGATCATATTGCCAAGCCGATCGATGTGGGCGCTATGTTCCAGGTGCTGGAGCGCTGGATAGAGATACCGGAGACACGCCGCGCGGCACAGGTGCAGGAGACGGTGTCGGATGAGGCATCTCCGGCAGACAACGCGTTACCCGAACTGCCGGGTATCGATACCATTGCCGGGCTTGCACGGGTGGGTGGTAATGCCCGGCTCTATCGCAACATTCTGCTCAAGTTCCGTGATAGTCAGGCGGATGCGCCTGCTCAGATTGCACTGGCCCTGCAGGATAACGACCGGAGTACCGCCGAGCGTCTGGCCCATACCCTCAAGGGTGTAGCCGCCAATATCGGCGCAGATGACGTTGCGGCGCGAGCCCGTGTGCTCGAAGCCGCAATAAAAGGGGATGCCGTCCAGGATGAGCTGCAGGATGCTGTCCGTGCTGCATTGAAGCACGCACTGGGTGCACTGGCCCTGCTGGATCGGGCGGATTCTGAAGACGAGGCGACTGCCCGGGGCACGGGTGGAACGAAAGTACTCAAGCCCATGCTGGAAGAGCTGAAGCAGTTGATCGAGGATGGCGATTCCGACGCGGTGGATATGCTGCAGAATATTCGCTACCAGGTGGCGGGCGTGAATTCCATTACCGGTATAAGCCAGCTTGGAGAGTTGCTGGATGACTATGAATTTGAACAGGCGCTGGAAGCGCTGGATGACATTGTAAAGACACTGTCCAGGCCAGCACTCGACATTAAACAGCCGGGATAGCCAGGTGAATAGTTTGTTCGTTGCGTGCCCGGTGGTCCGCTCGAGCCACACTTCCCGAGGACTTGCGCGTTTCCAGGGCTCGAAATACATGGATCCTATACGCATAAATAACAACGTATAAGTAGTAATATATAAATAAATCATAACAAGATATGTTTTTACTCGAAATACATAATAAAATATGTATAATCACAATGTAACTACTTATAAGTTGTGATGAAAGCCATGGTGACCCCTGAATTCCTGAGTCAGAAAATGCGCGATCGCCGCAAGCAGTTGGGATTGCGGCAAGGTGACATGGCTCTCAGGATCGGTATGTCCCAGCAACATTATCAGCGCGTTGAGGCCGGCCATGACGCGCGGCTTTCCACCTTGTTGAGGATTGCTGACGGATTAAAGCTGGATATCATGCTGGTTCCCAAAGAGCACTCGGCCGAGGTGCAAGCTTCGTTGAGTGAACTGGAAGCAGGAGCAACCACCGTGACGCCTGGATATGGTCAGCCAGGAGAAAGCGCCGCCCCCGGCCATTGGGACGACCTGGTTGATGACAGCGATGGCTGAACGACGCCGGGAAGCCGTCGAAGCCTTAAAGCTCAGTCTTCATGGCCAAAGCGTCGGTGTACTGGCGCATTTCTCCGGGGGGAAAAATATTCTCAGCTTCGATCCTGCGTATGTGCGGCTAGCGCCGAAGCGCGGTCCGTTAATGACGCTGACGCAACTACGCATTCCGGATTTGCTCGATAAACCGATGATTCGGTCGCACAGGCTTGACCCACTGCTCTCTAACTTGCTGCCTGAGGGCGCACTACGTGCCTGGATGGCGAATACACTGAAGGTGGATATCGACAACGAATTTCCCCTGATAGCGTGGACAGGAGAAAATCTTCCAGGTGCCATCATTGCTTCGGCACTGGCACCCGGTGAAATTCCGGACTGGTCACTGTCGCCTCGTGACCGGGTGGAGCCGGTTCAAATTCCCGTCAATGCCGCGGCGAACAAGTTTTCTCTGGCCGGTGTGCAAATGAAGTTTTCTTCCATAAGGACGGATGGCAGGTACAACATTAATCAGCAAGAGGGTGGTGAGCAATGGATTATAAAAACACCGTCAACCGTACATAGAGGCGTGCCGCAGAACGAGTATAGCGTGATGCGCCTGGCCGAAATCACGGGCGTACAGATTCCGGATATACAGCTGGTTGATTTAACTGCTCTCGATAACCTGCCGGATATCGCTTTACCGAATGAAACACAGGCATATGCGATACGTCGTTTTGATCGGGAAGCCGAGGGCAGGGTGCACTCAGAAGACTTTGCCCAGATATTCGGGTTTTATGCACATGAGAAATATCACCGCGTGAATTATGAAATGATCGGCAAGGCCATCTATCAATACGGTGCCGAGGGTCTGGAAGATCTGCAACAGATGGCGCGCCGGCTACTGGCCAATATTCTGCTGGCGAATGGTGATGCGCACATCAAGAACTGGTCGATGTATTATCCGGACACGCGCAGCCCAAGATTATCGCCGGCGTATGATCTGTTGTCGACCTTGCCCTATGTCAAAAACGAGCGCGAGGTGGCGCTGAATATGGCTAAACAAAAGGATTGGTACCGGTTTGATAAAAACATATTTGAGCAATGGTCTGACCGGATTGGCGTGGCCTGGCCTGCGATTCGTGTGCATATCGATGATGCACTGGAGCGAGCGCGGGATGTATGGCCAGACATGTTGGATGAACTGCCCATGCTGCCTGAACATCAGGGTGTGCTGCGGCAGCACTGGAAGAGCTTGAGCGAAGATTTCCGTATTGGGTAACAATGAGTGCCGGCTCGCAGCGTTCGGATCCCGGGCCGTTACTGGGTATACCAGCGTTTTGTCAGCGCCCGGAAGACCCGTTGCGGGTACCAGACCTTGCCGACACTGCCATTGTAGCGTGCCAGTGCCCGTATGCGGTTACCCTGTTCGCGGTTGAGGTAGTGGCGCAGGATGGTGCAGCCCATACGCAGGTTGGTATGGATGTCAAACAGGTCGTCACCCGGCCGGCCGATTTCGTCCAGCCAGAACGGCATCACCTGCATTAGTCCGCGCGCTCCGGCTGAGGAAATGGCGAAGTGGTCGAAATTGCTTTCGATGTCAATTACCGATAACACCAGTTCGGGAGGAAGCTCGGCCCGCGTGGCTTCATAGTGCACGGTCCTCAGAATCAGCAGGCGTTCTGCCGGGTCGGCAACCCTGTTGTGCAGACGCTGTGACATGTCGGTGAGCCAGACTTCGGCATCGAATCGGTCGGTGAAACTGTCTGAGGACTGGATGGCCTGAACGAGGACGTTGCGAAGTTCGTCGTCCGGTCGTTCCAGGGTGGCGGCCTGCAGTGCCGGTGCCAGCAAAAGACAGCAGGTCAGCAGGTGGCTAGACCAGTGCCTCGCGCAGGAATTCCACAATGGTGTCGCGCGCCATTTCCTGATTGTCGCGTTCGCCGCGTGCGCGGTACTCGACCAGTCCCTTGTCCAGGTTTTTTTCACCGATTACGACCCTGTGCGGTATGCCAATGAGTTCCATATCGGCAAACATCACCCCGGGCCTTACCTCCCGGTCATCAAAAAGTACCTCGATGCCGGCGGCCAGCAGTTCCTGGTACAGGGTTTCGCAGGCTTCACGCACTCGCTGTGACTTTTTGCGGTTCATTCCGAGCAGCGCCACCTGGAAAGGCGCCAGGGCATTGGGCCATCTAATTCCTTGATCATCATGGTTTTGTTCGATTGCTGCCGCAACAATGCGTGATACGCCGATACCGTAGCAGCCCATGAGCATGACATTTTCCCGGCCATTTTCGTCCAGCACCGTGGCCTTCATGGCCTCACTGTATTTGCTGCCCAGCTGGAAAATGTGGCCGACTTCGATGCCGCGCGCGATACGTACTACGCCCTGGCCGTCGGGGCTGGGGTCACCTTCCACCAGGCTGCGCAGGTCAGCGGTGAGGGGTTCGTTGCAGTCGCGTCCCCAGTTCATGCCGGTCAGGTGTTTGCCGTCGCGGTTGGCGCCACAGACGCAGTCCGCCAGGTGGGCCGCTGCGTGGTCGGCGATCACAGTGATTTCCAGGCCCACGGGACCCAGCGAGCCGGGTCCGCTGCCCGCGACTTCACGCACCCGCTCGTCGCTGGCGAAGGTCAGTGGCTGTGCAACCTGCTCGAGCTTTTCGGCCTTGATTTCATTGAGCGTGTGGTCGCCGCGCAGACACAGGGCGACGATGCCATTGTCGCTGCCTTCCACCAGCAGGGTTTTCAGACACTGCTGCGGCGCCACCCCGAGGGCCTGACTGACGTCCTCGATACTGTGCTGGCCGGGGGTGTCCACCGTCTGCAGTTCCTGGACTGCTGCCGGGCGCGGTTGCCCGGGTGGCAGGGCTTCGGCCATTTCCAGGTTGGCGGCGTAATCGCTCTCGGAAGAGAACACAATGGCATCCTCGCCAGAGTCTGCCAGTACGTGAAATTCCTGCGACAGAGCGCCGCCGATGGCGCCACTGTCGGCGCGGACGGCGCGGAATTCCAGGCCAAGACGGGAGAATATGCGTGTATAGGTAGCGTGCATGGTCTGGTAGCCTGCATCCAGCGACGCCTGGTCGAGGTGGAAGGAATAGGCATCCTTCATCAGGAACTCGCGCGCCCGCATAACACCGAAGCGGGGCCGGATTTCATCGCGGAACTTGGTCTGGATCTGGTAATAGTTGACCGGCAGCTGTTTGTAGCTGCGGATCTCCCGTCGTACCAGGTCGGTAATGATCTCTTCGTGGGTGGGGCCGAAGCAGAATTCGCGCCGGTGCCGGTCGCGCATGCGCAGCAGCTCCGGACCGTATTGTTCCCAACGCCCCGATTCCTGCCACAGCTCCGCCGGCTGAACCGCGGGCATGAGCAGTTCGAGTGCGCCGGCCCGGTTCATTTCCTCGCGCACCACGGCTTCGGATTTTCGCAGCACCCGCAGTCCCAGTGGCAGCCAGGCGTAGATGCCGGCGGCGATCTTGCGGATCATGCCGGCCCGGATCATCAACTGGTGGCTGATGATTTCCGCATCAGAGGGTATTTCCTTGACGGTGGCTAACGGGAAGCGGGAAACTTTCATGGGCGTTTGTTCTGCGTGGTGGTGATCAGGCGCGGAAGTGTAGCAGCAGGCCCGACCCGGGAACAATGCAGGGGTTTGAATCTACCGCGTTACCAACAGTCTGCGGGGATGGGTCAGAAAGTACCGCCGTTCCAGCCCCACATGCTACGCGGTGCGTCGGCGAATTCTATATAGATACGGTCTGCCGGCAGTCCGAGTTCGGTATTCATCAATGCCGCCAGTGCCCGGGATAATTCGCCGGTGCGGGTTTCCGGCAGGCCGATGCTTTTGAGTTCCAGGTAGGCCAGCGGCTCGTCACTGCCCCCGAACAGCATGGCAGGGTTTTCTTCCAGGCTGACCATGACATAGCGCTCCGGTTTGCCCAGCAAGCCGGCTACCTGTTGTGAAGCCTTGCGGATCAGGTTGTTGCCGACGTCGGCCTCGACAGGCTGGTTGGTCTGGATCTTGAGTAGCGGCATAGGCAGTCCCCTGAAGCGAGCATTAGTCGCAATTGTCCCTGATATTCTGCTTGCTGATATCAATATAACGCTGTTTTTGATCCGCATCCAGATAGCTGGCGGTACCATCCGGCATGCGTATGCGGCGATGCCCGCCAAGTTGCAGGGTGGCGAGGTTCTGGCGCGCCTGTTCGCAGGCCTGCTGACGCTCACTGGCCAGTTGTCGCTTTTGCGTTTCCTCGGCGCTTTGTTGTTCGCGCCGGGTACTGCTTTGTTCCAGCTGTTCCAGTGTGCTGTAGAGCGCTTCGTCCCGGTCTCCCGCCGGTTCAATGTCCGGTGGTGGCTGGATGTATTCGGCTTCGACACCAGCCGGCGGATACTGGCTAAACTGGATATTGCCGTTGTCGTCGGTCCACTTATAGATAGCGGCACCGGCTGTCGTGCCGACACAACACAGGGCGAGAAAAATCAATGACTTCACAGTGGCATCAACCTCTATTGCAGAATTTGAGCGGTATTTCCCAGGGTTGGCGACCGGTCGGCCGGCAAACTTAGGGCGGGGATGGTCAATTATGTCTGGATTCTGCGTAGCAACGATGGCAATATTAATCGTTTCTAACACTGTGTTTTTCGTATGTGATTGATATACGGAAACATTTTCAGGATTCGAGTTTTGTGGGTACCCGGGAGACCAAACAGGTGGAGTTGACTGGCGCTGAGATATTTGTTCGCAGCCTGGCTGAGCAGGGGATCGAGCATATATTCGGTTACCCCGGTGGGGCGGTGTTGCCAATCTACGATGCACTGTACCAGCAGGACAAGGTGCAGCATGTGCTGGTGCGCCACGAGCAGGCTGCCACGCACGCCGCGGATGGTTATGCGCGTTCGACCGGCAAGCCCGGCGTGGTGCTGGTTACTTCGGGGCCCGGTGCTACCAATGCGGTCACCGGTATCGCTACGGCCTATATGGATTCGATACCGCTGGTAGTATTTACCGGCCAGGTTCCGACTCCGCTGATCGGTAATGATGCTTTCCAGGAAGTGGATAGCGTCGGCATTACCCGTCCCTGCGTGAAACACAATTTTCTGGTCAAGGACATCGACCAGCTGGCGAGTACCATCCGCAAGGCATTCTATGTCGCCACGACAGGACGACCTGGTCCGGTAGTGGTGGATATTCCCAAGGACGTCTGTACCCGGACGGCGGAGTTCCACTACCCGAAACAGGTCAGCATGCGCTCTTACAACCCGGTAACCAAAGGGCATCCGCGCCAGATCCGCATGGCCGTTGAGCTTATGCTGACTGCAAAACGGCCCATGCTGTACACCGGTGGAGGTGTAGTGCTGGCGGGCGCCAGTCGTCAGCTGACCGAGTTGACCAAACTGCTGAATTTCCCACTGACCAATACGCTGATGGGCCTGGGTGCCTATCCGGCGACGGACCGGCAGAATCTCGGCATGCTGGGCATGCACGGCACCTATGAAGCCAATATGGGTATGCACAGCTGTGACGTACTGATCGCTATCGGCGCACGCTTCGATGACCGGGTTACCGGAAATGTGGAGAAATTCTGTCCGACTGCGAAAATCGTTCATATCGACATCGACCCGGCCAGTATCTCCAAGAACGTCCGCGTCGATGTCCCGATCGTCGGACCGGTTGACCAGGTGTTGAAGGAGATGATCAAGGCTTTCAAGGAATCGGCGGACAAACCCGATGCGACGGCACTCAAGGACTGGTGGAAGCAGATCGAGGAATGGCGCGCCATGGATTGCCTGAAGTACGACCGCGATAGCGAGCAGATCAAGCCGCAGTATGTGGTTGAATCGTTGTACAAGATAACCAAAGGCAAGGCCTATGTGACTTCGGACGTGGGCCAGCACCAGAT
>JAUXGZ010000107.1 GCA_030621785.1 Gammaproteobacteria bacterium
ACAAATCGTTGCGTTGATCCCCGTTAAAATCACCAACGACACCGTCAGATACGCTTTTTACCACAGCTACCCGATTCGTGACGTCAGTAAACGTCGGCGAAGTTGTTACGTCCCAGACCCGGTTCGGGAACCTGGTATCTGCAGGACAGATGTACTCGGGTACCTTGTCGCCGGTTACATCGAGAAGCAAACCGTAGTGACCCTTCAGGCAGCTGAAATTCATCTGGCTGGTTTTACTCGTGAAACCGAACCCCGTCCCTTTCAGTAATTCCGATGGTGTGGACCATGAATTCAGCACGTTGTCCAGCAAGCCGTCGGCATCGTAATCGAACCACACATGCAGACGCCCGGCCGGTATGAAATCGGCAAGGCCATACTCATCGCTGCGATAGACGAGCGAACCCCCTTCGTTGATAAAGAACTGACTGGGGTTACCCCTGCCGGTCGTAACGATCAGATCCTGATCGCCGTCGTTGTCGATATCAGCCCAGGACCCGCCGTGCGTGTCCATGGTTGGCTTTTGCTGCCAGAACGCCACGCTTGCACCCATGTCAACGAAGGTGCCATCCCCCTGGTTAAGATAAAGGCTCGGGTGTAGCTGGTGATTATTGGAGAACAGATCCGGTAAACCGTCGCCATTGAGATCGCCCCATGATGCCCCGTAGGTTTCACCCTGATAGGTCAATCCGGCCGGAGCCGCAACGTCATCAAATGCGATTTGCGGGAAGGCGCTACCCGGAAGCCAGACGAGCCCAATGAACAACACAGCCGTAAACTTCTTCATGCACCACCCCTAAGAGATCAACCGATTGTCAGTCTTGTTTATTATTTTGATCGGGTATTTTCAGGGAGCACATCTGTACATCCCAACACCTCTACCACTCCGAGAGTAGGCTACTCCAGGGGGGCTTTCAACCGGGTGATGCAAGTGTAGACGAACGGCTAGTTACATCTGGCTATGTCATGCAACCTGTCCAGGAACAGGCTGATCTACCACGAACCGGCCTGATCAAACGGAGTTTATTGTATTTAAACCAGAATATCCCTGAGGCAGGCCCGAGAAGGCGCGGGGATCAGGACAGAGTCAACGAGCTCTTCGCTGCCGGCGGCGCTTGCGCACCTGGTAGAGGGTAATAACCGGGCCGGAAAGTGCGTAGATCAGGAAACCCGCAAACAGAATGCCGGGAGGATGGCTGGAGACCACAACGAACACCAGCACGACTGCGATGAGTGCCACGAAAGGCACCCGGTTCCTGAAATCGACTTCCTTGAAACTGTAGTAGCGCACATTACTGACCATCAGCAATCCCGTCAGTACCGCCAGCACCGAGCCGACCACCCACATGTCACTGCCGCTGAGTCCGTTGTCCTCACTGAACCAGACCAGACCAGCCAGTACCGCGGCAGCCGACGGGCTGGGCAGACCCTGAAAATACTCCTTGTCCGCAGTTGCTACCTGGGCATTGAAACGCGCCAGCCGCAGAGCCGCCCCGGCGGTATAGACAAAGGCCGCCAGCCAGGCAAGTTTGGACCATAACCAGCCGTGCTCGATCATGCTGCGCAGGCTCCACTCGAACACCACCAGCGAAGGGGCGAGCCCGAAGCAGACCATGTCCGACAGGCTGTCGTACTGCACACCGAACTCGCTCTGGGTATTGGTCAACCGCGCCACTCTGCCGTCGATGCCATCCATGATCATTGCGACAAAAATGGCGATGGCAGCGTGTTCGAACTGGTTGCTCATTGCCGAGACGATGGCATAGAAACCGGCAAACAGGCCGGCGGTGGTGAAAAGGTTGGGAAGCAGGTAGATCCCGCGGCGGCGATGTACAGGCGATTCTTCGTTGTTCATGTTACCAGCCACCGACTATTTGTGAACCAGGGTAGCTATTACATCAGATCCCGAACGCAGGTGCGAGCCCTGCCCGACCTGGATGCGGCTGTTAACCGGCAGATATATCTCGACCAAACCACCCATGGTGATGTAGCCGCAGCGCTGCCCCTGCCCCAGACGCTCCCCGATACGGACATAGCACCGGGGTAGATTATGCAGCGGCCCGCGGTGCATGACCACGACCAGGTCGTCACCCTCATCCGTCTTCAGCCATACACCATGTGGCTGCCCGTCACCCGACCGTGGCGGCTCGAGTATCTTGCCCTCGATGGGGCTGCGCGTACTGAAGACACCGAGCTGTTTCATATCAATGGCAACGCGGATTGCCTGGCGATCCAGGTAAGGGTCCTGCACCTCCTCGATAACGCTGACCACGCCGTCTGCAGGGCTGACCACAGCCCGCGGGCTGGATGGTATTTCCCTGTCCGGGTCACGGAAGATATAGACCACTGCGACACAGAAGATCCAGAAAGGAATCGACCAGATCCAGTGGAGATAGTGCGCGACCAGCAACCCCATTCCGGCGAATACGCCGAAAGGCAGCCAGCCCGCACGCGAAAAGTATGGATAACGCCCTGTTGTCATGTAAGTACCGGGACTGTCGGAGCAGCCCGACTGCTCAGTTCACTTTCTTGTCAACAATCTTGTTGTCACTGATCCAGGACATCATGCCGCGCAGTTGTTCACCGACTTTTTCGATAGGATGCTCGCGCCCCAGACGGCGCTTGGCCTTCAGCGTCGCAGCACCGGCCTGGTTCTCCAGGATAAACTCACGGGCAAACTCACCGTTCTGGATTTCAGTCAGGATGCGCTTCATTTCCGCCTTGGTCTCATCCGTAATGACACGCGGACCGCGGGTCAGGTCACCATACTCAGCTGTATTCGAAATGGAATAACGCATATTGGCAATGCCGCCCTCGTACATGAGATCGACAATCAGCTTCAGTTCGTGCAGACACTCGAAGTATGCCATTTCCGGCGCATAACCGGCTTCCGTGAGGGTTTCGAAACCGGCCTGCACCAGTGCGGTGGCGCCGCCACAGAGCACTGCCTGTTCGCCGAACAGATCTGTCTCGGTTTCTTCCTTGAAACTCGTCTCGATAACACCGGCCCGACCGCCGCCGTTGGCTGAAGCATAGGACAGGGCAATGTCCCTTGCCTTGCCGCCGGCATCCTGGTACACCGCGATCAGTGAAGGCACGCCGGCACCTTGTGTATAGGTGGAACGCACCAGGTGGCCGGGACCCTTGGGCGCAATCATAATGACATCCAGGTCGGCACGCGGCTCGATCTGCCCGTAGTGGATGTTAAAACCGTGCGCAAAGGCCAGTGCAGCACCCTTCCTGATGTTTGGCTCGATCTTGTCCCGGTACAGTTTCGCCTGGTGTTCGTCAGGTGCCAGGATCATAACAACGTCAGCATCACTGGTTGCTTCCTCGATGCTTTTGACCGTCAGGCCTGCTTTCTTTGCCTTGGCCTCGGAGATAGAACCTGCACGCAGGCCAACGATGACGTCTACGCCGGAATCCTTGAGGTTATTGGCGTGCGCATGGCCCTGCGAGCCATAGCCGATGATGCTGACCTTCGCACCCTTGATAATGGAAAGATCCGCATCCTTGTCGTAGTAGATGTTCATTGACATTGTTCGTTACCCTGATTCATACAACTGTGATTCTAGATACGCAGGGCTCGCTCGCCCCGCGCAATTCCCGTAACTCCCGACCGTACCACTTCGATAATATCGGCCTGGTTGATTGCGCCTACAAATGCATCGAGCTTGTCGCTGGTACCGGTTAGCTCGATGGTATACAGGCTCTCTGTAACATCGATGATCCGACCACGGAAAATATCCGCCAGCCGCTTGACCTCGTCACGACCACCATTCGCGGCACGCACCTTGATCAACATCATCTCGCGTTCGATATGCGGCCCTTCATACATATCCATGAGCTTTACGACATCGATAAGCTTGTTTAGTTGCTTGGTGATCTGTTCGACCACATCGTCAGTGCCGGTAGTCACCAGGGTCATGCGTGACAGCGATTCATCTTCGGTAGGTGCCACCGTGAGCGATTCGATATTGTAACCACGCGCCGAGAACAGCCCGGCTACCCGTGACAGCGCACCCGCCTCGTTTTCCAGCAGAATGGAGATAATATGCCGCATGACTACACCAGTATCATTTCATTCTGTCCGGCGCCCGCCGGGATCATCGGATAAACGTTCTCGGTCTGGTCGGTGATAAAGTCCATAAACACCAGCCGATCTTTCATTTTCAGGGCTTCCTTCAGTGCCGGTTCCACGTCACCGGGGCTGGTGATCTGCATACCCACAAGGCCCAGGGAAGAAATAAGCTGCTCCATTCCCAGATCCAGGTCTGCAACCATAGCGACAAGCCCCGCCTCTTTCTCTTCGATTTGCAATTGCGGCATCAGTTCCAGCACACCGTCCGAACACAGCACCAGGAGAAAACGCTCCGGCAAAGCCTGGTTTCGTACTTTGTATTGCGCATGCCTGAACAACCCCACCGGCATACTCTTGTCACCAATGGTTATGGCCTCCTCGCCGTCGAATAAAATTGGAAAGGGAAACTGGCCGGCATTGGCAAAGCGCAAGAGGTTGTCCTCCAGGTCGACAATCCCGTAGAACATGGTCAGGTGCTTCTCAAGTTCCTTGCCCAGCAGCACATTGTTGAGCTCCTGCAGCACCGCGGCGGGGTCCAGTATCAAACTGCTCTTGTGCTGCCAGCATTCCATCAGGTAATGGCTCATTGAATTTTGCAAAATTACCGTGATCAGCGCAGAGGAGACGCCGTGGCCGGAAACATCCGCCAGGTAAAAACCCAGGTGCTTATCGTCGATCCTGAAATAATCGACAAAATCCCCACTGAGAGACGCCGACGGTAGCAGTCGCCGTTGGAAAAGAACGGGCCCGAAGGCCACTTCGTCATCCGGCAACAGCTGAAACTGGATGCGCTTACCCGTCTCCTCATCTTCCTGCAGGGTATCCAGAGTCTCTCGCAGCCTGGCCACCGTGTCCTCCAGTCGCTCCTGGTATTCCTTGTTTTCCCGTAGCAATCGGCCCCGCTCCAGCGAGCGTTCCACGGCGTGCTCCAACACCGCCATATCCTGTATCGGTTTGGTGAGGTAGTCCCAGGCACCGAGTTTGAGG
>JAUXGZ010000075.1 GCA_030621785.1 Gammaproteobacteria bacterium
GGAACAGATACCAGCAGTAGCATGCTTGCGGCTTTGCGAAACGGAACCCGCATCAGGGTGTTATTCCTTTAACTATGTAGTGGTGTTGAAAGTCGGCCTGTCGGCCCGGACCTTTAGGGCTCGTACAACACTACGGCACTACCACTACATCCCCGGCCTTAAGAATAATGTTCTGTTCCAGATCCTCGCCTTTTTCCACGTCGCCGTAGCGGAACGGAATGGCCCGCAGCTTGCCGTTTTCGCGGCGCAGGATCTTGATCTTGTTTAATGCCGCGTAGGTCGAGGTGCCGCCGGCGGTACTCAGGGCTTGCATGACATCGACGTTGCGCAGGGCCTGGAATTCACCCGGGCGATTGACCTTGCCGATTACGTAGACCTTGTTGCCCAGCAGTTGACGCACGGACACGGTGACAACCGGATCCGGGATATACTTTTTCAGTTGTTCGGTGATTACCTTGCGCAGTGCCTCGACGCTGTTCCCGGAAGCCTGCGCTTCCCCGACCAGCGGGAAGGAGATGCGGCCATCCGGGCGTACGATGACTTCACTGTTGAGATTCTCTTCCTTCCATACCGAAACCATCAGCACGTCACCGGGCTGCAGCTGGTACTGGTCGACCACGGAATCGGAGGCGGCGAAACTGACGGGGCTGGCGAAGGAGAGCAGGGCGAACAAGGCAAAGGTGAACATTCTCATGAATTTTCTTCTGCTCTGGTGACGATGTACTGGATTGCCCGGCATTGAAACAGATGGGGCAAAAGGGGTCAAGGACATAAAAAAGGACGTGCTCATAACAACCACGCCCTTTCTGTCAGAGGTCGTCCCGAAGGACGAAGCTATTCCCGAACAGCCCCCTGGGGATGTTCCTTACGCGGCCTCCGGCCCCCCGTACACCCCAGCAGTGCCAGGAAGCCCAGCACTGCCAGCCAGTCAGCATGCCGTAACGGACTGCTGGAAATGCCGGCCAGGGTACAACCAGCGCCGCTGCCACCCAGGCCGGGATCCTTGATGGAAGATATTTGTGTCTCTACCTCGCCGCCGCCATCGTCGGTGCGATCCAGGTTGAAGTTGGCCCGGAAGTCAATGAAAGGGCCGTCAATCATCTTGGCGCCCGGGATGCCATCACCGTCTGCGTCCTTGGAGGCCAGCCGGAAAACGGCGTCAAGTGGCGGTGTCGGCCCTGCAGGACCCTGGTAGAGGGTGCCCGGAGCTTCGCCCTCGAATACGTCATCCCTTTCCCACAGCAATACCACGTCGATGTTTTCGGTTATATTCCAGTCGAACAGCAAATGCGCGCCGAGCATGCCGGTAGGTATTGTCAGTGGCAGCATATCACCGGGACCACCGCCGCAATCCGCGATGCCGGATTCCAGCTGGTTTACCGAACAGGTGGCGTCAAATTCGTATTTTCCAGGGTCGAACATCCGAATGTGGTGTGCGAACCATGGGAAGCCGAAGAACGGGAACTCCGACTCAGACGCGATTTTCATATTGAAGTTAGTACTGGTTTCCGTGTTATTCAGCGTACCGTCCCACTCTGAAACGAGGTCATTGGTGCCGCCGAATGTGGTACCCGATGCGTCGATCATGGTGAAGTTTCCGAAAACCTTGCCGGAGACATCGACAGTGACGTTCTTGGTGTCCTCGACCGAGCCATCCGTGGCCGTGTAGGTGAAGCGATCTTTGCCCTCGTAGTCCTTTGCCGGGGTATAGGTGACCGTGTTGGCGCCGTCGAACGACGTGGTGGCACCGGGTACTTCGGGATTGCCGACGGTTACGAGTGATAGTTTGTCGCCGTCGATATCGGTGCAGGTAACCAGCAGTGCATCTTCTACATTGATGTCCAGGGCTGAATTTGTTGCGGTGCCTACGTCAACATCTTCACACTGGAGTGGATCGTTTACCGGGTTGACGATGACCGTGATGGTGGCAACGTTCGAATTGTCGATACCGTCGGTGACCGAATAGGTGAAGCTGTCCGTGCCGTGGAAGTCCTCGGCC
The DNA here is from genome assembly GCA_030621785.1 of Gammaproteobacteria bacterium. GTDB lineage: Bacteria > Pseudomonadota > Gammaproteobacteria > DSM-19610 > DSM-19610 > Thiogranum. The sequence goes on from JAUXGZ010000075.1 coordinate 2,000, forward strand.
GGAGAATAGGTGAGCACCGTGCTGGTTGCATCCGCGGTAATAGTCGCATTATTCGCCGTTCCGGTATCGAAAGTGGCAAATGTAAGTGGGTCGCCATCGGGGTCGCTGCCAACAGCATCGACCAGGATATCGAGTGGCGTGTCTTCGTCCGTAGTTACGGTAGTGTCGCTGGCAACCGGCGGGTCGTTGTCAGTTAATGCCACCGAGACGGTCGCGGACGATGAAGTGCGCCCGGCATCATCCGTGAGTGTATAGGTGAAGGTGTCGGTACTGCCACTGACGCCGGCCGGAGGAGTGTAGTCTACCGTTCCATCCGGCGGGGATGGTTGTGAAATCGTGCCGCCCAGCGTGGATGTCATATCGACTGCCAGACTGGCGGGGGGTACGGCGGCTGGCGTGACCGCAACCTTGTCCGGTGGGCTCGCAGTAGTGGCAGCCGCAGAATCATTGGCAACCAGGTCGATATTGACCGGGGTATTCGGCGGTGTTGATTTACTGTCAGCGTTGGCTATTGGCGAGCCCGCGATGGTGAAGTCGAAGTTGGCGTTGAAGGTCGGGAATGCACCATCGATCATGCCATAACCACGAATACCATCGGGGTTCGGAGGGTTGCCGGCGGGCCCGTCAGTGGAGGTGTAGGTGTCAACACCGCCCGATGTGCTAACGTCCCAGACATTAACGACGTCGATATCAGAAGTAACACCCCAGTCGAACAGGATGTGACCACCGACCTGGCCAGGGGCAACGACGACACCGGTGTAAACACCGCCCTCAATGGTGTCGAAGCTGTAGGTGCCAGGACCGAAGGTCGTACCACCGTGGGTCGTCCAGTTCTGACCGAAGAACGTGGTCGTAGACGACACAGCCCAGGCACTACCACCGATACTGCCGGTAACCGTAGTGTCAACACCCACGCTACCGCCCGTTCCATCCAGCATGGTGAAGGTGGCATTATTCATATCAACGGCATGAGCAGCACCGTTGCCAATGCACAGTACTAAAGCTGTTGCAATTGCCGATTTCTTCATTAACGCTTCCTCTGAAAATCTTTATAGTGCCAGGACGACCGCCTGATCATTGCAATCGTCCAGTAATATGTTTTGATAGCGGATAAAATGTCCAGCCGCTACATCCGGTAACCGAAACTCACGCCAATCGAATTGATAAACATATCAATCGATCCATTCTCGCCTTCAACCGGCAAGCCTCCCTGCGGACCCAGTGCAGTCGGGCCCTTGATGGTGTTCTTGAAGGCATGCATGTAGTTCGCGGTCCATTCCATGTTTTTGTTCGGTCTGTAACTGATGCCGGCCGTGACATGATCCTGATTGACTGCCGGTGCCAGGAAATTGAACAAGACCTGATCCTGTTGAATAGGCGATTCGGCGTGGTTATAACCGGCGCGGAATGACCAGGCCGGGTTGTAATCGTAGTTGATTCCGATCTTGTACACGTTCTGGTCGTGCCAGCCGAATCCCATGCCGTCGTTACGGCCCAGCATGCAACTGTTGGTGCCATTGGACTGGGTTTTACAGCCCGAGGGGAAAAAGTTGAAGGGGTCTTTCGCGTCGGGTCCCGGGTTGTTCATGGATTTGATGTCGCCGTATTTGATTTTCTGGTAATCGGCGGCAATGGTGATTTTTTTTGTGGCCTTGACAGCGATGCCGAATGCATACTGTTCGGGAATATCGAAGGAGCCCTCTTCTGCAAACAGATCCTTGTAATCGTTGAACTTGGTCATGTAGGTTCTGGATGTGTAGTTGGCGCCCAGAGATAGGCGGTCACCGAGAAACTTGCCCAGCCACCCCATGCGGATTCCGGCGCCATAGGAATAGTCATTGCCCCGGTTGGTTAGCTCGCTGCCGGTGGTGTAACCAAGGCCATCGGGGCCAAACGCCTGCAGGCCGTAGGCGCGGAATTGCTGGGCCGCCAGTGTCAGGGATACGCCAACGGTTTGTTTCTTTGTGACCTTGTAGGCAATACCTGGCAGCACTTGCATCTGGAGGAGTGAGACGCCCGATGTTGGACTGCCAAGGCAGTTGAAGTTGAACGCTGTGGACCCGGTTCCACCAGAGGTATTGCCATCCATACAGTCCGGTTTGCCAGGAACCTTCTGGCCGTAGCGGGTATTGGAGCCATTGCCGATGACTGTCATGCCGAGGGTCAGTTTGCGGTTGAACTTGTATACCGCACCCATGCTGGGGATCAGGAACTGGTTGGAACCACTGCTGTGGTTGACGCCCTTCTCGGAGCTGGGAGCAAACCCGCTTTCCAGCGTCGCACTGTCATGCCGGAAGCTGCGTTTGGGTACGAACAGTTCAGCGCCCACATCCACTCGCAGAGTGTCCATTTCGACATCGCCCATACCGGCCGGGTTGGCAGCACCTGCGAGGGCGTCCTGCGCGAAGGCAACGCCAGCGCCACCCATGCCCCGGGTTTTGGCGCCATAACCAATCAGGAAATAGCCGTTGGTGGCGTAACTGGGTGCGATTGCACCAATTGCGCCTCCCAGGGCGAGCGTACATGCGAGTGCCCTTTTGTAGGGAGTAAAGTTCATTAACAGCTCCTCCGGTCTGGAATTATTATTTGTCAGTTTGTGCCCGGGGTGGGACAATAGTCGGTCAACAAATGACATAATCACCTGTGTTCAGAATATGACGATGCGGAGCATCGTCCCGGTGTCGGAAAGGTTTGTCAAGGGCTGGAGCTGTTTTTTTGTTGTAAAAATACAATATTAGAAAATCCTAATTAGTTTAGTTCCTTATACTAAGGTTTGCAGCCATTTTCTATCCAGTTCGCCGGTCATTGTGTATCATTAGCGCAACAGTCCGGTGCCGGGCTGATGCAGTGAATGCGGTGTTATAAATTGTGGCCAAACAAAACATTCTTTTGCGCTCGAAAAAGAAAAAGGCCAAAACACTGCTGGCGGCGGATCGTCTGGATGACGCCGCTGTTGCCTACCGCCAGCTGAGTCGTTCTGCGCCAATGGATGTGGATATCTGGCTGGGGCTTGGTGTGATCGCGGGAAAAAAGGGGGATCCTGCAGCGGCGGTGGAGTTCCTGCAAAAAGCGGTGGCGCTTCAGGCTGGTAGTGCGCAGATCCATTACAACCTGGGTATTGCGCTGCGTGACTCGGGCGATTACGCAGCCGCAACCGACGCTTTCCGGAAAACGCTGGCGCTGCAGGTGGATTTTGCTGACGCCGGCGCCTGTCTTGCCCACGCGTATATGGTTCTGGGAAGGCTGGAGGAATCAGAGAATGCCTTTCGCTCAGCCATCCGGCAGCAGCCAGGAAATGCCGAGTTGCACTCTAACCTGGGTAGCGTCCTGCAGGCGAAGGGCTTTGTCGATGAGGCCGTGGCCTGTTACCGGGAGGCGCTGAAGATCAATCCGCAGTTGCCCGTCTATGATAGCCTGGGTAGCGCGCTGACCGGGCAGGGCAGGTTCGACGAGGCGATCGCGGCGTATCGCGAGGGCCTGCGCCGGCAGCCGGCCAATGCCCGGGTATATGCAAACTTGCTGCTGACCCTGAATTATATTGTCGACAGCGACCCGCAGAAAGTGTTCGAAGAGCACCTGGGCTGGGATCGGATCCACGGCCACCCGGCGGACCGATTGGTTGCACATGATAATCCGCGTGACCCGGACAAGCGTCTGCGTATCGGCTATGTGTCCCCGGATTTCCGTGATCACTCGGTGGCCTATTACTTCGAGCCCCTGATCCGGGCGCACCACCGGGAGGTGGTTGAAGTTTTCTGCTATTCAGTGGTGCCAAAAGCCGATGCAACTACCGAACGGTTGCGCTCGCTGGCAGACCACTGGCAGGACATTCACGGCTGGGACGATCGCAGGCTGGCTCGGAAAATACGGGAGGATGGCATCGACGTCCTGGTCGACCTGGCCGGCCACACGGCCCACAATCGCCTTACCACGTTTGCCCGCAAACCTGCACCCGTGCAGGTCACCTGGCTCGGTTATCCGAACACCACCGGCCTGTCGGCGATCGATTACCGGCTGACAGACGGAATCGCCGACCCGCAAGGTGCGGAGCGCTATTACAGTGAGCAACTGGTGCGCCTGCCCGGGTGTTTCCTGTGTTACCAACCGCCGGCCGATGCGCCACCGGTATCCCGGCTTCCTGCCGGTGAAAACGGTTTTATCACCTTCGGTTCTTTCAATAATCTGGCCAAGATCAATGCAGCTGTCATCCAGCTATGGAGCCAGGTTTTGCGGGCAATGCCAGGCAGTAAACTGCTGCTCAAGAACCCTTCCCTCACCGATCCGGCCCGACGCGAACAGTACTACAGCCGGTTCGAAGCACAGGGTATCGGCAAAGACCGGCTTGAGCTGATTGGACATACGCCCACGCGCGAGGAACATCTTGCTCTGTACGGGCGTGTGGATATGGCCCTGGACACCTTTCCCTATAACGGCACGACGACTACCTGTGAAGCCCTGTGGATGGGGGTGCCGGTTATGACATTAACCGGTGCGGTTCATGCCAGCAGGGTGGGGGCCAGTTTGCTGACCTGTGTCGGTCTTGAGGAATGGATTGCCGGCAGCCCGGAAGCACTGCTCACAAAGACCGCAGAATTGGCGGCTGATGCTGAAAAGCTTGCGGGATTGCGCGACAGCCTGCGCAATCGCCTGGCTGCTTCGCCGTTGTGTGATGGTGATGCTTTTGCATTGAACGTTGAGCGAGCCTGTCACGAGATGTGGCGCCGCTGGTGTCAAGAATGATGGTGCCGAATATGCCTGTGTTTATGTTTTCAGGTGCGGCCGCCATTGCGATGTATTTTATGGCCGGTATCCAGTACCTCGAGCTTGTTTTTGATCATTATTACCGCTTTGTCGGTCTGGGTATTGCGTTGTTCGGTGTAGCGCTTGGGCTGGCGCTAGACGCGGTGGAAAAAAAAAGGGGGCTCGCTGCCAGGCTGAAGCAGTTGCCTTCGATGGCGCTATTCATCGCAGTAACTGCACAAATCGTTGCCGGTTACGCTGCCGTTCATTTGACCTACGGTGCGGGCTGGACCTTCCTGCTGTTGGCGCTGCTGTGGTTGCTGCCCTATATATTCTGGAGTTGCACCTGTTCCGTGTTGCGGTCAGTCAATCCATCGTCGTTTGCAGGTAGCGTCCCCTTGATCCTGGGCGCCGTGTCCGGTTTGTTCGTTTCACCGTGGCTTGTCGCCTATACCGACAGTTTGAGTATGCTGTGGTTGTTGTCCGCCGCTTTGATGGCTTTTTCCGTGTTGCCGCTGGTGGGCAGGCAGCGGCTGGTGGAAGGGCTGCTCGGTGTCTGGATTGCCGCGGCCCTGGTCTGGCTGGCGGTGACGGTACCTATGAGCGCTTATCCTCAGTGGGATGCCGGTAAGGGAACGGTCACCAGGCCCATTGCCATGGCGCTGGCCAAACAGAAAGAGCTGGCTATCGAATCCACGGACTGGTTGTCGGGGCTGCGCATTGACAACATCACCGGCCGGCGCAGCAGGAAAGACGGCTACGGCTGGCGACTCGTCAACGGAACAGCACCGGTGGCCTTTGCCGAGGCAGCGGAAAAACAGTCTTACCCATGGTGGGAGCGCCGCTTCCCGCTGCTTGTCCTCCCGTTTGAAGCCGCCACACCGGAGCGTGTGCTCTCAATCGAGCCGGTGCAGGGGCCGGGGGCTTATGTTGCAGCACTGACCAAAGTTGACGAGTACAAATCGCTGGGCTATGCAGAGGAGGGCTGTGTTCGATCCACTGGTCTGCCGTGTATGTCAGCATTGCCGGGCGACCGGCTTTCCGGCGCCAGGTACGACCTGATTCAACTCTCCGTTCCACATCCGTTGAGGTCCGCCTGGGTCGGCACAAATACCCAGGATGAGTATCTTGTCTCTGGACAACTGCTCGACCGCTACCTGTCTCTGCTTGATCATCGGGGTATGCTCGCGATTACTGCGCGGGAAGAAGTGCTTTTCCTGAAGCTGCTGGTGTCGGTCTGGAGCCGGTTATTGCCGGATAGTTCCGCGGATGTTATGGACCTGGAAGGCCGGCTGAAAATATTCCGCCTGGGACCGTTTGCCCGATACAGAGGTTCCTACCGCTACCTGATCCTGGCTTCACGGGATGGTTTTACTGCGGAGCAGTTAGCGAAAATGGAGGAGACTGGATCCAGAATGCCGATCGAACAGCTGATCTACGGGAATCAGGTGCACTCGGCGCCCTGGAAATATTTTGATAATGTGATGGCATCGCATGCACTGGAAGATGTCCAGACGCACTTGTCGCGTTACACCGGCTGGCGTCTGCAATCATCGGTCCGGTTGCTGGAGCCGTCCAGTCTGGAACGGCCCGATTTCTTCCGGCTGTCTGCGCACATGCACCCTTTTCTGAGCTGGTTGTTGACCGGTGTAACGGGTTTACTGATCTATGCGGTGTTGTTTTCATTTCGCGATCGGCGTGATTTCGAAAGCAGTGATCATGCAGTGAAACCGGCTGTGGCTGTATTGCTGGTGCAGTTGACTTCGAGTGCGGCAGCGGGTGCATTCCTGCTGGCCGCCATTGCGCAGCCTGCCATTATCGCCACACAAGTACCGCAACAAGGGTTTTTGTGGATGATTTCACTGCTGTTGCTCGTTCTTGTCGGAGCGACCCGGCGCGAGGCCGGGTATACGCAGGAAGAGGGCCGGAAAGCGAGTCAGGGAAGAGCGGCATTGATTCTTGTGCTATTGCTGGCACTGCATTTTTCCAGTGCCCATGTGCTGCAGCTCGTTCAGGATGGCAGGGTAGTGGTGCTGTGGGGTGTGTCATCCCTGTTGCTGCTGGTCACGGGCTGGCTGGGCTGGGGAATACACCGGCGGGCCATGCTGCAGCTGCGGCGTTTCTATTCTCTGCCATTGAGCTGGGGCTGGATTGTGAGCGGGTCGGGGGCGCTGGTTGCTACGATCGTGTCGACACAAGCTGGCTGGTCTGCGGCGACCCTGTATGCGGCCGCCCTGTATGGACTGGTATTTGTCATTGCCAGCTGGGTTTCCGGCAGTTGTCCGGAAAACAGGCAAACCGTTGCTATAAGCGAACAGGCCGATGCGTCGGAAATCTGACGACAGCTATAGATTGCGTATGTAAATCATTAATGCAATATTCAGCATGACGTGGGCAATGGCCAGCCCCACCACATTGCGCGTTTTCAGTGCAATGACATCGCCGAGAATGCCCAGGGTGAGGGTCAGCGCGACTGCATTCCAGATGCCGAGGCAGTTGCTGAGCAGGTTGATTTCCGGGATGTGTCCGATATACCAGCTAAGGTTCTGGAAGAATACGGCGAACGGGATACCGGCATAGCGAACCAGCGCAAGCAGTATGAAGCCGCGTGTGGCGAAATCAGTGCCAGCGGCAATGATTGACATGCTCGAGAGCATGCCCAGCGCGTCGGTGAGCTCCAGTTTCCCCAGGACGTGATTGCTGATCAACGGGTCGGCGGAACAATGAATGAAGGCTGCCAGCGCAAGCGAATAAAGAATACATCCGAAAAGCACAGAGGGTAGTAATCGGGACGTGCTTAGCCCCAGGTCCCCCAGTGTGAACCCCAGTCGCCGGATGGCCCAGATATACGGGATGAGAATGACGCAGATGGTCTGCACGATCGCATTGAATGCCGCGCGACCGAGCATACTCTCTGGCATGGGGGGCTGCAGAATAGTGGCAATATACCAGGTCAGAAATATGCCGAGCGCATAAATTCCCAGGATACCGCTTATAGCATTCAGGTTTTTTTGTGCTACTGAACGGCCCAGTATTTTTATCGTTGTCAGGTCTGTATTCATCGTGTAGCCGTTTTCCTGTAAAGGGGGGCCAGGACTGATTTCAGTGGCTCGATGTGCGGTGCATAGTTTTTCCAGCGCTGCAGTGAATGGGTGTAGAGCGGTTGGCGGACCTGGTCATAACTGGCGGTGCTGACGGCCCGCCCGGATGCGTGGAATTTGAGGCACCGGGAATCCCACTCCAGACCGATGAATTCCAGTATCTCTCTGATCCTGGATTCGGGGTGTGTGACCAGATCCTCATAGTGGACATCCAGTATCGGCACCTCGAGTACACTTTTCCAGTGTTCCATCAGGCGGGTGTAATCCAGGTAATACTGCGCGATATTTTCGAGCTGGCTGGCATAGCCGTGCGCATGGCTGAAATTCTGGAAATAAATTGACAGGCAGGTATCAAGGGGGTCCCTGCGGCAATGGATAATGCGAGACTTGGGGAACAGCAGTGCAATCAATCCCAGGTGAATGAAATTCTGCGGCATCTTGTCCGTGACAAAACGCGCGCTGGCAGAAATCCCGCCGAGTTTTTCCAGGTACTTTCGGGCGTAGCTATCGAGTTGTTGCCGGGATACTTTCCGGTAACAGTAGGGGTACCCCGGCTCCGGTCCCAGTTTTACGGCCAGCTCGCCGGCATAATGACCGATGTCTACCAGTTCGCCGGCGCCTGCGGCGTCCGGATGCGAGGCAATGATCTGTTCGGTGAGCGAGGTGCCTGATCGTGGCATGCCGACGATAAAAACCGGCCGCTCCGATGCAACGGATGTCCGCGGGGCTGTGGATTGAAACTGCCAGTCGAAGGTGTCCATGATTGCGGAAACAACAGCTGCCTGTTCTGCCGCAGCAGGGGGGGCAGGGGCCAGCCTGTTGGCCCTGGAGAAGTGCTCGAAGGCGGCGCCGTAGTTCTCCTGCTGGTCGAATAAATCGCCCAGTACAAAGTGCATTCGCTGTCGGGTGTTAACGGGGATGCCGTCATGGGCAAGGACTCGCACAAGGTAGTCTGTGGCTTCGTCACAGCGACCGATTTTTCTGCATAGTTCGCCATAAAGCGTTGCGATACCGGTGTGTAGTACCTCGCTCTCCAGGTAGGGCTGGATTATGGCAAAGGCTGACAGTGGCTCCCCTCTGTGTTCCAGGATGCGGGCCTTTTGCACCATGGATTCGAGTTCGTCCGGCACCAGCTTCAGTGCCCGCTTGCAGCAGTCTTCGGCCTCTTCGAGTCGGCCCGACATCATCAGGGAAACACTCATATTCCGGAGTGCTTCGGCAAAGTTGGCATTGAGTGCGAGCGCTCGTTCAAAGCAGGCGATGGCTTCGTCCATCCGGCCCCGGTAGTGCAGCGTATAGCCAAGCCGGTTATAGGTTTCCGCTCGCTCCGGCTCCAGTTCCAGTGCTTTGCGGTAATAGCGGATGGCTTCGTCCAGCTGTCCCTTTGCGGCGTTGATTTCTCCCAGCCCGTGAAAGGCTTCGGCGCAACGCGGAGACCTTGCGACCAGTTCCATGAGCAGTTTTTCAGCTGCTGCTGACTGGTCTTGAGCAAGCAGGATACCGGCAAGCTCCAGGGCGGCATCGCTCAGACCCGGTTTTATCGTTAACGCTCGCCGGAATGCACGTTCGGCATCCCGGTACTGTCCGAGTTGTTTCAGTGCCGAACCCAGGCCGCAGTGCGCAACCACTGCATCGGGCTGGAGCTGGAGCGTCTTCAGAAAACAGTCCACGGCACGCCGATAGTTGCCGGCCTGTCCGTGCGTCGAAGCCAGCATGTACCACGTTTCTGCATCCTGCGGATACTGCCGGCAGATTTTTTCGTACAGGGTTTTTGCTTTCTTTAATTGCCCGCGCCGGAAATACTGCAGCGCCTTTTGCTTCAGGATGGGTGCTTGCATGGATCAGTCATCCGGCCAGCCATCGAGTGCATCGCCAAGCGTATCAATCAAAGGAGTGATGTATTTTCTGTAATGCTTCCAGCGCGCCCGGGATTTGGTATACATTTTTTGCCTCACCTGGTCGTAGCTCGCCGTGGCCACGACACGCTTCGATTTGTGGAAGTCCAGACAGGCGTCATTCCATTCCAGAC
>JAUXGZ010000023.1 GCA_030621785.1 Gammaproteobacteria bacterium
TTTCTGGAATTATATGCTCCAGAGGGCATTCAAAGACCTACCAGCCATGCAGACACTGACGAAGCAGCTTATTGACCTGGATCTGTCCAACCGGGTATTTACAGATGCCCTGCTGGAGCGGGTCATTGAAGGCAGCAAGCAGCGCCGCTATCACCTGGTGAACCGGGCAATTAAAGCCGGTGAACTGCTGCGGCTACGCCGAGGCAGCTACCTGCTGGCCGAGCCCTTTCGGGATTACCCTATCCATCCTTTTGTGCTGGCCCAGGCCTTTGTGCCCGGAAGCTATGTGTCCTATGAAACCGCCCTGGCCCACCACGGCTGGATCCCTGAGGCCGTGTATACCACCGCCAGTGTGTCGCCAGGGAGAAAGTCCCTCGAATACGAGCATACGACATTCGGACATTTTTCCTTCCATCCTCTAGCCACTCAGCCAGGATATTTTCTGGAGCTGGTGGAGCGAGAACAATCCAGAGAACAGACGATGCTCGTGGCCAGGCCTGTCCGCGCATTGATGGATCTGGTCTGTTTGAAAAAGGCCGAATGGCAAGGGATGGACTGGCTACAGGAAAGTTTGCGTATTGATTACGAGTATCTACGACAGGTAACAGGTGCCGAGATCCGAACCCTGAAACTGGTTTACAAGCATAAACGCATCATCCGGTTTCTCGATTCTCTGGCCAGGGAGTTAGGCAATGATTGAATTAATCCAACAACGGCTGGACAGTTATAAAGCCGGCAACCCGGTAGAAGAGGAACAGGCAACCAAAGAGATCCTGCAGGAGGTTGCATTGTATTCTCTGTGGCGCACGGGGTTTTTTGAGGTGGCCGCATTCCAGGGAGGCACCAGCTTACGTATTCTGCACAAACTGCCGCGTTTTTCCGAAGACCTGGATTTCATCCTGAAGGAACCCGATCCTGGTTTTGAATGGAGCGGTTATCTACTAAAGCTCCAGGACGGCTTCGAAGAATTTGGTCTTCAAACCGAAGTGCTGGATAAAAGCCGCATGGATCAAAGCGTGAAAAAAGCGGTATTGAAAGATAATTCAATCAGCAACCAGTTGAATCTTTCTTTCTATCGGGGCCATCCCGAACAGAAACTTAAGATCAAGCTGGAAATTGATGTCAATCCCCCGGAAGGTTCCGGCTATGAATATGCCTACCTGGATTTCCCACTGGATTTTGAGGTGTGTCATCAGGATCTGGGCAGCAATTTTTCCCTGAAGATTCATGCCCTGCTTTGCCGACCTTACCTAAAGGGGCGCGACTGGTATGACTTCAACTGGTACGTGAAGCACCAGGTGCAACCTAATCTCCCTCATTTACAAGCCGCCTTGCGTCAGTTTGGTCCCTGGAAGGATGAAAGCATCACAGTCGACATGGATTGGCTGCATCATGCGATGATGGAAAAAATTGCCTCGGTCGACTGGAAAGAAGCTGCCATGGATGTTGAGCGATTTCTAAAACCGGCGGAGAAACATAGCCTGAGGCTCTGGAGTGAGCGGTTCTTCCAAAGCAAGGTTGAGAATTTAGGGTCCGCTCATTAATTCAGCATGCCGCTACCGGCTGCCCTCGAGTATCTGCGAGCCCTTGAAAGCACCCTTGTGCCAGTTCATCCCACGGGATGCACTCGCTCAGTTTGACTCACCGGTTGTTTTTCAATCGCGATGGAAATGGCTGTCCCTTTCAACCTCATCCAGCCGTTCAAGCGCCACCTCGAAATCATAGTCATCGATAGCTTCACCAAGCAGTTCCAGCTTTTCTGCAACCGGCTGGCCCGCCAGCAGATCCCGCAGCTCATCCAGCAACCCGGCAGCATCAGCATCGTCATTTTCAATCAGAGCGCGCAACTGTTCCAGCAATGGCGCGGTCTGCTCCCGGCCCGCCACTTCACCTGACGCAACGCGTGCTGGCCTGGTATCCAGTGTATTGAGCGCCTCCAGCACCAGGACCAACTGCCCACGCACCGCCTTCAGCTGGCCGGCCAGCTCCACCTGCCCGGCCTTGATGGCAGCTTCCAGTTGCTGCGCGGCTTCCTGTAATGCATCAGCACCGATATTTCCTGCCACGCCCTTGAGCGTGTGCGCCAGACGCTCGGCCGTCTTCCGGCCACCCTGTTGCAGGGCAGCTTCAATCTGATCCGGCGCATCGGCCTGGCTGCTGCGAAATTTCAGCAGGATGCTCCGGTACAGTTGCACATTATCACCGACACGGGCAATGCCAGCCGCGGTATCGATGCCGGCCAGCTCCGGGAGCGCCCCGGGTTCGGATGATGTCTCCACCGGCGAGGGTGCCGGACGCGAAAACGCCTTGCGCCGGTCTTCCGGAACATGGACCCACTCGCCCAGGACGGAAAAAAGATCCTTGATATCGATGGGCTTGGCCACATGATCATCCATGCCGGCGGCCCTGGCATCTTCCTGGTCACTGACCATGGCGTTGGCAGTCATGGCAATGATCGGCAGTTTTGCGAAGCGTGCATCGTCACGAATTGCGCGTGTTGCCTCGTAGCCATCCATGATCGGCATCTGCACATCCATCAGAATGGCATCGAAATAGTCCGGCTGCGCCAGCAAGGTATCCACGCCCTGCTGTCCATCGGCGGCAATGGTAATCTCTATACCGGCACCCTCGAGTATTTCGCTGGCAACCTGCTGGTTGATCTCGTTGTCTTCCACCAGCAGGATGCGCGCACCGATAACCTGTGCAGGCAGATGTGCACTGCCGGATCCGGAACGTCTGGCAACACCCTTGCCAAACGCATCGAGAATACCGTCCAGCAGGGTCGAGGGGGAAACCGGCTTGACCAGCACACCTCTGACAGGGACATCACCCTGCCGGCTCAGCAGTTCCTCCCGGTCAAACGCAGTAACCATCAGCACTGCCGGCATCCTGGCCAGCTTTTTGTCCGCATCGATTCTGCGTGCAACCTCGACACCATCCATGTGCGGCATTTTCCAGTCTGTCAGGACCAGGTCAAAAGGCGCTGCAGGACTCGCCGCTTCAAGGAGTTCGATTGCTCTTTTACCGCCTTCGGCTTCCTGGACACTGTAGCCAAATGACCTGAGATAGCGGCACAGAATCACCCTTGCCGTGGGGTTATCATCAACGACCAGAACCTTGAGGTCCCGGATCTCGGCATCAAACTCGTCCGGCTGCAGTAACTGCGACGGATCGGCGCATCCCAGACGCACGCTGAACCAGAAGGTGGAACCCTCGCCCGCCACTGACTCGACACCGATCTCACCGTTCATGGCTTCCACCAGCCGTTTGGAGATCGTCAGGCCCAGGCCGGTACCACCGTACTTGCGTGAGGTCGATGTATCTGCCTGGGAAAATGACTGAAACAGACGGGATCTCTGTTCCTCGTTCATACCGATACCGGTATCGCTCACCGCAAAGCGAAGCTCGACCGAATTATCGTCGGATCCAAGCACGCGAATGTGCAGGGCAATCTCGCCACCATCGGTGAATTTCACCGCGTTGTTCATAAGATTGATCAGGATCTGCCCGAGACGCAGCGGATCACCGGTTAGCGCGAACGGCAGATCCGGGTCAAAATCGAAAACCAGCTCGGTGCCCTTCTCGCCCGCTTTCAGACCAATTACATTGGAGAGATTTTCCAGCACTTCAGTATGTAAATCGAACGGCACTGACTCCAGCTCCAGCTTGCCGGCCTCGATCTTGGAGAAATCCAGAATATCGTTAATGATGCCGAGCAACGCCTTCGCCGATCCGGAAATCTTGTTCAGGTAATCACGTTGACGGAGATCCAGGTCGGTATTCAATGCCAGGTGGGACAAGCCGATAATGGCATTCATCGGTGTCCTGATCTCATGACTCATGTTGGCGAGAAAATCACTCTTGGCGCGACTGGCATCTTCCGCAGCCTGCATGGCCTGTTCCAGATCCTGCTGCAGCGTTTTCAGCTCGCTGATGTCAAAAAAGCCACCAATCATGCCACCAGGTCGTCCCGGTACGATTTCAAAGGTAGTGCGCCAGTACATGACATCGTGCGCCTCACCATCGGCGTACACGAACGACCGCTCTTCCTGGCTGAATCCACCCGTATGGATAAGCTTGATATCCGATGCCTGGTACGCCTGGCGCACCTCCTCGGAAAGGTACTCCAGCCCCAGAACCGTCTTACCGACAAGTTCGTTCCATTTGAGGCCAAAGGCCTCCTCGTAAGCCTTGTTACAGGCAGTAAACACGGTATTCACGTCCTTGACAAAAATGGGGTTCGGGATCGCATTGAGCAATGCCGTCTGAAACGCCAACGTGCGGGCACGCTCCTGTTCACGCAACGCGCTACGGCGCAGATAGAGGGCCAGCCCCAGAAACAGTAGAAAAGTGGCTAGCGGCAGCCACAGGCTGCGGGGATTCCAGCGTGGATAAAATTCCGGATCGACGGCATGGGCGGTCAGATTCCAGGGGCGCCGGGCAAAATCCACCCGGGTCGTCAGGGTGTGCAGGGAATCTTCCTTCAACAAATCGACAGAACCTTCATCTTCACGCTGCACCCTGGCGAGGTGGCGGTAGAGAAACTTCCGCTCGTTGGCCGCCGCCGCATCCTCCAGTACCAGACTCAAACCGGCAGGCTGCGTATACTGTTTCAGGATATTTTCGATCATGGGGCCAATTTCAAACACGGCCACGGCAAAGCCCGTCAACGCGTCCTGCCGCTGTTCCGAATCCCGGATCGGCATACGCCGTTTGTACACCGGCAATGCAACCGACGTACCGTAGACATCCTTGCCCGACTGGATGAGTTCGATCCTGCCGGAGGCTACCGGCTGATTTTCACTTGCAGCCCGCATCAGGGCCTGCAGACGCCCCGGGTTTCCACCCGGATCATAGCCGAGCACGGGCCGGTTCATGTCCAGTGGCTCGGCATACAGAACAGGAAAATACTGACTCCGGGTCGAGGCCGGTTGCAAACTTCCCCTGCCATCCTTGTCTGCAATCACGAAGGGCAAGCCGAGCTCAACCTGCGCCTGTGCCTCTATACTCTCACGTTCCTCGTCGGGGACAAGAGGAAGCCACTCAAGCGCTGTAATACCGGGAAAACGACTCACATCCCGTTCGACGAATATCCTGAACTCGTGACGATTGACAAAGGAAGAAGCATCGAAACCGGAACGAATGTGGTACAGGGACTCAAGGTAGGCATCGACACCAAACTGTATGGCTTCCACATGCCCGTGCACTGCAGCTTCAAAGGCATCGTGTACAGCAACCTTGTTATTCTTCTCCAGCAGTGTGAACAGCGAAAACGACAACAACGCGCCGAGGGCAACAACGACCCGGGGGACCGTCATGCCGCCGGCGCGACGCCGCTCACCGGCAGAACGCAAGCGATACGCCAGCAGCAAGGTTACCAGGGTACCGAATAGCAGAAAGCTTTCATCGGCAAGGCTGGATGCCTCCGGTCCCATATCGGCTACCAGCTGCCGCTCGTTGGCCAGCAGGGCCTGCCACATAGCCAGCGTGAACGTCATACCAGTGATAACAACCGGCACCGGCAGCCAGCCAGGCAAGACGCCTTGCGGATTTTGCTTTCTGTCCCACGCCAGTGCCAGAGTAGTGAAGCCGGTGCCAAGCATCACAAAACCGGCCGCAGTATGAATAGCCATCCTGGTCAGGTGTCCCCAGCCATAGGCACTCTCGACACCGATGACGTACCCCGTGAAAGCAGCAATACCAAGGCCGATAATGGTCGCGCCGAGAACAGCGATCAGCGCCAGCTTGCCCGCCTGGCGTCCGGAAAAACCGGCGATAAACAGGATTAGTCCGGTAAGGCTGAAACACAGGGCAGTATTGGGCGCCATGCGTCCCGGATTCGACGCACCAATACCTACATAGTGTTCCATGAACAGCTGGTCAATATGCAGATCCAGTCCGAAGATGTATTCGACCAGCGTCAGAATGCCGATCAGCAACAGGGCAAACGCAAACCAGCCCGCAACCCGTGTTGCTTCCCGGGTCAGCAACAAAAGACCGGCGCCGCCCAGCACGAACCCCAGCGCTGTGTTGTACTGCATGGCCACGAAGGCCGGATTGACCTGGATCAGATCGGTATTGTGGGTATACCAGCCCAGTAACACCACGCTGCCGAGTAGCAGCGAAAGCAACCCGGAAAGACCGGCCAGCCACGACATCACCTTCTGCAGACGTGGGGAACTACTTCCGGCGAGAACGCCTTTACTCATAGAAGTCTTCTTTTATTCTTTTATCAAAGCTCACGACCCAAGGACTTCACGGATTTTCTCGAGAACGGTTCCGGCCTCGACAGGCTTGTTGAGATAACCGACCGCGCCGAGCTCGATACCCCTGACCTGGTCGGCTTCATCGGTCATACCGGTAACAAAGATCACCGGGATGTCACGGGTGGCCTCATCAGCCTTGAGCCGGCTGCAGACCTCGTAGCCATCTATACCGGGCATCATTACATCCAGCAGCACCAGGTCCGGCGAAGGGGTGCCGTGCGCAATCTTCAGCGCCTTTTCACCGTCCTTGGCCACCTTAACCTTATAGGTACCCTTCAGGATACCCGCCAGCAAGGTGATATTCATGGGGGTATCATCGACAACCAGTATGGTCTTTTGATCCGTGTTTTCGTTCATAAGGCGAGATAATCCTGCAAGTTAGGCGAAGAACCTTCCTGATTCCGAAGACAGGCGGCCATGCCCGCGACCGCTGCATTATATACGTTTGGCAAAGCTCCTGTATCCCGCCGGGAACTGTGTCAAAATCACCGCTCCGAACAACAGGAAAATCCACCATGCCTGGCCGCAACATGCTCAAACGCATTCTGGTTCTGATTGCAACCGCCGCCAGCGCTTTCTCCAGCGCAGCGGGTACGGCACCCACCGACAACAAGCTGGCCAACATGAGTTATTCCGGTGTCTACGAAACCAGCATTCATCTGCAGGATGGACGCTGGGAAGGCCAACCGTTCGTCCCCGACGGTGCATCCCGACCCTCGGCCGGCCTGGTGGAGAGTTTCCGGCTCAATGGTGACCTGAACGGCGATGGTGTCGACGAAACGGCGGTCCTGCTATGGGAAAGCTCGGGGGGATCGGGAACCCGGCTCTACCTCGCCATCGTGGGCCAACGTGATGAAGAAATCATGAACCTGGCTACCGTACTGGTCGGTGACCGCGTGCAGGTTCGCTCCGGACACATCCGCAACGGAAAGATCGAGCTCGATATCGTGCAACAGGGGCCGGACGACGCCGCCTGCTGTCCGTCGCAGCTGGCAACGCGAAGCTGGGCATTAAGCGATGCCGGGCTGACCGAAGAGCCGGCCCGAATTACCGGCAAACTGTCCCCGAAGACGCTCACAGGTCCGACCTGGGTACTCACCCGGCTTACCCGTGACGATGCGGTCCCGGAACAACCGGAAATCAACCTGGCCTTCACCGACGAGCGCGTTTCCGGCAAAGGCGGCTGCAACCGGTATTTTGCCGGCGTGACGACCGGGAAGCTGCCCGGTGAGCTGAACATTGGCCAGAGCGGCAGTACTCGTATGGCCTGCCCCGCTGAAGTCATGGACCTGGAGGCCCGCTACCTCGATGCGCTCAGCCGGGTAACGAACTACGGATTTCTGGTCGGGCAACTTGCCCTGACCTGGCAAAAGGACGATACGCGCTACACCATGCTGTTCAAACCACAGGCCGCAGAGTAAGGAGAAACCATGTTTGGATTTCAGGAATTTGTACTGTTGATACTGGTACTGGCCGTTGCACTGGTCATCATGGGCGTCAAATCGATCCCCCAGGGCCGGGAATACACGGTGGAGCGTTTCGGACGTTACACCCGCACCCTGCGACCCGGACTCAACCTCATTGTGCCGGTCATGGACCGTATCGGCGCCAAACTCAACATGATGGAGCGCGTTATGGACGTGCCCTCTCAGGAGGTCATCACCAAGGACAATGCCATGGTTACTGTGGACGGCGTGGTGTTCTTCCAGATACTGGATGCCGCCAGGGCCGCCTACGAGGTCAATCAGCTGGAACTGGCAATCCTGAATCTCACCATTACCAACATCCGTACCGTGATGGGCTCCATGGACCTGGATGAACTACTGTCCCAGCGCGACACCATCAATGCCCAGTTGCTGCACGTGGTCGATGACGCCACCACTCCCTGGGGCGTCAAGGTCACCCGCATCGAGATCAAGGACATCACCCCGCCGCGTGACCTGGTGGATGCCATGGCCCGGCAGATGAAAGCCGAACGTGAAAAACGCGCCAATATTCTCGACGCCGAAGGTTTCCGGCAAGCCGAGATTCTGAAAGCGGAAGGTGAAAAGCAGAGTGCAATTCTCGAAGCCGAAGGCAAACGACAGGCCGCATTCCTCGACGCCGAAGCCCGTGAACGTGAAGCACAGGCCGAAGCAAAGGCAACCAGCATGGTTTCCACGGCAATTGCCGAAGGCGATATCAACGCCATCAACTATTTCGTGGCCACCAAGTATATCGAGTCGCTGCAGAATATCGCCATGTCCCCCAACCAGAAGGTTGTCTTCATGCCGCTGGAGGCGTCCAGCGTCATTGGTGCGCTCGGCGGTATTTCTGAACTCGCCAAAGAAGCCATGGGCAAGCAGAAAGGCAGTAACACATGATGGAACAGCTCGGCTACTGGCACTGGTGGATACTGGCCGCCATCCTGATTATCCTGGAAGTCTTCGCACCCGGCGCCTTCTTCCTGTGGCTGGGTATTGCTGCGGCTGCGGTGGGCGGCCTGGTATTTCTGGCGCCCGCTACCGGCTGGGAATACCAGATCCTGCTGTTCTCGGTACTATCGATTGTGAGCATCCTGATCTGGCGGCGCTTTTTTCACCAGGCGCCGGAAGATACCGACCAGCCGGCACTCAACCGGCGCGGCTATCAATATGTCGGGCGGATATTTACCCTGAAAGAACCCATCCACGACGGCATCGGAAAAATCCGCGTAGATGATTCGACCTGGAAGGTTCAGGGTGATGACTGTCCTGTCGGCACCCGCGTCGAGGTAACGGGAGTAGACGGCACCATTCTCGAGGTTTCGTGCAAGGAACAGCGCGAGGGTATAAAGCGATCAGCTACCAGTCAATCTTGAAACGCAATAGCATGGACTGGTCATTACCGACCGGGTCCCGGAACTCCAGCAACATGGTCCGGTCTTTGTTCAGGCCAAGCTTCATATCGTGATTGGTAGCCAGATTGGCTGCCAGCCCGGCCGCAGCGCCCATAAATTTGGCACCGACTTCCGGAACACCGACCGAACCAAGCAGGTTCACTGAACGGGTCTTCAGAAATTTTTTGACAGCACGCTGGTTGTTACGATAGGTTTTCCTGTATTCCTGAAATGACATGTCTTCCGTGACTGATTCCCAACCGTTGCGATCGTTTTCCGACGCGTAGACACGAAAACCTGCTGTTAAACAGAGAAGAGACAAGGACAAAACGATCACGCGGCGCATACAGAAAGACCTGAAGCAAATTCACTTGTTTGTGAAATCTAAAGTTCCTGGGAAGGTCACACCGCGCATCATACGTACAGACTTGACAGCAAGTACATCAACCCCCCAGACCCTTTTTCCGGACAGACTCCGTAATCCCCTCAAACACGTAGCCAACTCCCGGTGCAAACATTCCGCGCTGTTTGCGTTGGCAGGTACGCAAGCTTGTCTACGCGCCCTGCCTTTCAGGTGAGAGTAGAACATAAACTCGAGATTTGCAAAGGAACTATTGACTTTTATCGCCGCTTTTCCGAAAAGATGTAATCTGCCACTCACCGCAACACTGAATCTGACCTATCGTAATTCTAGATATACATAATAACATAATGTAATATATAGTTTTTTCAACCACATGCATCGGACAACAATACCAGGCCCGGCTGCAGCACCACTGGGCACGACGCCACTCATCAGCAGGCTACTGCTTGCCTGCATTGCGGTTCCAGCTGTTCCATAGACTCGAGGGCACCCACATCTTCCGCCTCTGACAGCGTGCGCAGTTGCGCAAACGAAATCTGAAGCTGTTTCGAGTCTGCTGTTCACATTTCAAGGTGAAAAGCGGTCACTTGAGGGAAGATGCATGACCCGCGCTCACTGAGCTGAATAGTTACCCCTGCATACCTGTTAGTAACAAGGGGTGCCAGCGTTCTATAATGACCGGCTACCGGGAATGAAACAAAACCACCAGGAGAAATCATATGAACAGTCCAGGGAAGTACGTCTTCGCATTCGAGGATGGCGATGGCAGCAACAAAATGCTGCTGGGTGGCAAGGGTGCCAACCTGTGTGAAATGACCCGGATTGGCATCAATGTACCGCCCGGCTTCGTCATATCAACGGAGGCCTGTCTGTATTACCTGGGTAATAGCGAACATGATTTACCCGCCGGGGTCATGGATGAAGTCCGTGCGCAAATGAAAGCACTGGAGGAACAAACCGGCAAAACCTTTGGCGGCAGCGAAAACCCCCTGCTGGTCTCGGTGCGCTCCGGCTCGGCCATGTCCATGCCGGGCATGATGGATACCATCCTCAACCTTGGTCTGAATATTGACACCCTGAAAAGCCTGATTGAACGGACCGGCAACGAGCGTTTTGCCTGGGATGCCTACCGCCGCTTCATACAACTATTTGGCAAGGTTGCGCTGGGAGTTTCGGATGAAGCCTTCGACACCGAATTCGAGTCCGTCAAGACAAAAGCCGGTGCCACACAGGATCTTGCACTCACCGCCCGCGACCTGCGCGAGATTTCTGACCGCTTCCTCGATGTGGTGGAGCGCGAAACCGGCAAGGCTTTCCCGGAAGATCCGCTGGAGCAGCTGGAGATCGCAGTCAAGGCGGTATTCGATTCCTGGATGGGCAAGCGCGCGGTCGATTACCGGCGCGAATTCAATATCACGCCGGAAATGGCCAACGGCACCGCGGTCAACGTGGTAACCATGGTATTCGGTAATCTGGGTGAAGATTGCGCCACCGGCGTAGGCTTCACCCGCTACCCCGATACCGGCGAAAACCGGCTGTTCGGCGAATACCTGATAAACGCGCAGGGTGAAGATGTGGTTGCCGGCATCCGCACCCCCAAACCGATCGATATGCTGCAGGAAGAAATACCGGATATGTACCAGGAACTGCAAACCCTGCGTGAACGACTGGAAGCCCACTATCACGAAGTGCAGGACTTCGAGTTTACCATTGAGAACGGGCGTTTCTATTGCCTGCAGACGCGTAACGGCAAGATGAATGCGATAGCACTGGTGCGTACCTCGGTGGACATGACGCGTGAGGGTCTGATCGACAAACAACAGGCACTGCTACGCATTCAGCCTGAATTACTGGAACAGTTACTGTTCCCGCGCCTGGACCCCGGCACTCCGCATGCACCGGTCGCCCGTGGTTTATCGGCATCGCCTGGCGCAGCGGTGGGACACGCCGTATTCGATGCGGATCGTGCCGAGCAGCAGGGTCGCGGCGGGCAGCGCGTCATCCTGGTGCGTGAAGAAACCAAGCCCGAGGATATCCATGGATTCTTCGCTTCACAGGGCATTCTGACCGCACGCGGCGGTAAAACATCGCACGCAGCAGTAGTGGCACGTGGCATGGGCAAACCCTGTGTGGCAGGTGCCGAGGGCATTCATGTCGATGTTCACATGCGCAAGGCTTTTGTCGGTGGACATACCATCAGTGAAGGCGACCTGATCACCCTCGACGGCACCACCGGCGATGTCTATCTCGGTGAAGTACCCATGATCGAGGCCGAGTTTTCCTCAGAGCTCGGCATCCTGCTGGGCTGGGCTGACGAAACCGCACGTCTCAAGGTCATGGCCAATGCCGACACCCCGCACGATGCCGATCGGGCACTCAAGTACGGCGCCATGGGTATCGGTCTGTGCCGTACCGAGCGGATGTTCAACGATACGGAACGGTTACCCATGGTGATTGAAATGATCGTTGCAGACACCACCGCCGACCGGCAGGTGGCACTCGACAAACTGCTGCCGATCCAGCGCGAGGACTTCAAGGGAATCTTCAAGGTCATGGCCCCCCGACCGGTAACCATCCGCCTGCTGGACCCGCCTATTCACGAATTCCTGCCTTCCGAGCAGCAGCTGGTGGAAGAACTGGAACAGCTCCGTCATCTGAAGGATACGGTGATGGGCATGACCATCCTGGCCGATGCGGTACGCTTCATGTACAGCGACCAGGAGCAGCCTGCCGTCGAATGCCTGACCGATCCGCGCCTGGTGGAGGAAACGATCGAGAGAAAGGCTGCCATGCTGAAAAAGGTGCGCGCCCTGTACGAAGTGAACCCGATGCTGGGTCACCGCGGTGTACGCCTGGGCCTGTCCTTCCCGGAAATTTATTCCATGCAGATCTCTGCCGTACTGGAAGCTGCGGCCGAGTGCCAGCAGGAGGGCTTTGATGTCCACCCGGAAATCATGGTGCCGCAGGTATGTACCTCACAGGAACTGAAACGGGTCAAGAGCTATGCCGATGCCGTGCATACGGTGGTCGAAGACAAATACGGCATAAAAGTAAACTACAAGTTCGGATCCATGATGGAGGTCGTGCGTTCCTGCATGCGGGCCGGCAGTCTGGCAGAGGAAGCCGAATTTTTCTCTTTTGGCACCAACGATCTGACCCAGGCAACTTTTTCGTTCTCGCGTGAAGACGCCGAGAACAAGTTCCTGCCGATGTACAATGAACGCGGAATACTGCAGGACAATCCTTTCGAGGTACTGGACACCAGTGGTGTTGGCAAGCTGATGCAACTGGCGATCGACTGGGGTCGGCAGACGCGCCCGGGAATGAAAGTAGGCATTTGTGGCGAACATGGCGGACACCCGGCTTCCATCCATTTCTGCCACACCATTGGCCTGAGCTACGTATCCTGCTCGGGTCCACGCGTGCCGATAGCACGCCTGGCAGCGGCGCATTCAGCCCTGTCGGATCCCGCGTAAGCTACGGGGATTCAGCTCGCGCAAGCCGCGTTATACAGCCAGCCTGTCAGGGAACGCAATTGCTCGAAGTCGCTCTCTGTCAGGCGCGTATCATGATCTGCATCCGGCATGGAAAGCACCTTTAGCGGTCCACCGTATGCATCCATAATCTGGCGCTGTATGCGGGGGAACACAATACCGTCCTGCAAGGCGGTAACAAAGACTGCAGGAATTTTCGATCTGCGGGCATTTGCAATGCTATCCAGTGCGGTCGGGATCTGGCCGGCAATGACGCGGGTAGCCCAATTGAAGTGCCACCAACCGGTTTGTGCGAGAATCACCTCCCGCAAGGCCGGTGGATTCTGCACCAGGATACCCTCGATCCTGTGGTGCGCTGCAAGATAAAGCGCGCTCGCACTGCCGAGACTGCCTCCCGCCGCAATCACGGGAGTATCCCCCGCTACCCGACGAATTTCCTGCAGCGCGCGCTCGGCCATTGCCGGCAATTTCCCCAGGCTCGCGGCACCACTGCTGTTGCCGTAGCCGGGTGGATTGACGGACCAGATTTCGACACTTTTCTGCGTCCAGCAAGCCTCGACAAAATCGGTACTGTGTTCCGCGCGGCTGGCCGTTCCGGGAAACTCGAGTACATACAGTTCCGGCACTTGCAGCGTATCCAGCCCGACGCGATGCACCCACACTTCCAGCTTGCCGCCGTCATGTGACAGCAACAAAGGCTTTCTTCCCGGCGCCTGAATGTCATGTCGGGTGGGCTGAAGAATGATCCGGTCCGCTAACCAGCCTGAAAAGGACATGATGTCTAGGCGAAGATTGCGAGCCCATAGGGTGTCATACCCTTATGGCTGTAGTGAATCCGTTGGCGTTTGCCACCGTGCCGCTCAAGGAGACCGGCCGCATCGAGCTCTGCGGGGATATCCGGTGGTACCGACTCGTGGTGCCGCATCACATAACGCATCGCCAGCGGCGCACGCAGAAATAATCCTCTCAGATCGGTGTGCGCGAATTCTTTCATCCAGACTTCCGTGCTACCGAGGAACGGTTCAGGCAATTTCTCGATCACTACACCCTCGTCATAACCGCTGGCAAGCAGTCGCTTCACCGCCAGCAAAACCGTGTAACGTGCCAGGGTTGCACAGGAACGCACCAGCGGATGGTAGGTATCCTGCTCCGGTGGCAGACCTATCGGATCCAGCGCTTGCGGATCGGATGTCTGGATACGCCCGAGTAGCGCATTCCATCGGCTACGGATACTCTGTTCGGCAGCGTCGCCGGGAGGGGTATGCTTCAGCCAGGCTTCGTCCCCGCCGGCCAGCATGCGCGCCAGCGTATCTCGCGCTACACCATCACCCAGTGTTACCGTCGATTTAAACAATTCAATCAGTCCGTCCTTCCCGCCCGGTAACTGCAAGGTATAGCTGAACCAGTCGCGCCCTCTTAATGCATCTTCCAGGAACATCTGCGATCCGGCGAAGGCTCGCATACTCAGCCAGTAGATCTGCGCATCGTCATCCATGCCCTTGCGTAATTCCCAGCCCACCTCCGGACGTCGCCAGGATACCCAGCCGAACACCAGGTCCTGAATTCGTGGATCTGCACCGGTTTCGGCACCGGCCAGATCAAGCAGCTCCGGTTCTTTGCCCGGTTCAAAAATAAAGCGCAGCTGAACATGCTGCAAAGGTCCCAACCGTCCACCTTCGCCAAAGGGAACCAGCGTGAACTCGGCACGTTGCAGGCCGTCGAGCCGGACCCGTACACTGTGCAATATGGTGGATTTCTCAAACGGGTTGCCGCCGTAGTTGACGTGCCTGAGAACGATGAAAGCCTGATCACCGTGCGGTTGGCTGGCGCGCCAGTCAACCAGCATCGGAAGCGCTGCCGCCATATAGCCCCCGGGGATAACATCACGATCGGTGCGCAAGCGCATAATCCGGGTATCATCCTCAACCCAGGAAAGAATCTGCCGCGGAGACAGCGTTCTGTACTGATTTTCCACACCAGGCGTCTTCATATTTCTGTCTCGCAATTCCCCGGGAGTACCCGCTGACCCAAAACCCGCATGTTAACAGATCCTCTATACCGGGTTTGACCAACGACCCGGTAGAAAATACTCGAAGGAAGAAAATTTCTTGTGGAAACAAAGATCAAGCAAGATCGTGTCGATCTGACGAGAAATGCGGGCTAGACTGGACGCCCGGAAAAATAAAACACCGTGCTGCCAATGCGCCTGAAAATAGTACTCCCGACCTTTTCCCTGCTCATTGCCATGATCCTGGTTGCGGGCTATGTATTCCTGCACTTTCAGGACTACAGCCACGTCAAGACCCTGATCGAGCAACTGGCAAGCGATGCCAGTGGACGCCGACTGGTTATTCATGGCGACCTCACCCTCACACCTTCCCTGGCTCCGGAACTCGAGACTCGGGATGTCACGCTGGAAAATGCAAGCTGGGGATCGCAAACCCGAATGCTGAGCATTGGCTTGCTAAAGATCCGGCTCAAACTTCTCCCACTACTCAGAGGTGATATTGAATTCGAAAACATCCGCCTGATCGATACTCGATTACTGCTCGAATCCGGGGCCTCCGGCCAAAGCAACTGGAATTTCACCCCGATCAATACGGCACGGGCTGAGCTGACATTCAAAAACCTGGACATAAATCGACTGGGCATCGAGAACCTGGCGGTCTCCTTTCGTGATGGGAAAAGCGGCTCGGAAGAACAGCACTATGCACTGGACTCTCTGGAGTTAAGCGAATCATCAGACGAAAACCGGCTCACTGCCAAACTTGAAGGAAGTGTCCACGGTCAACCCCTGATGCTGGCGGGTAGCATCGGCCTGCTACGCACACTGTTCTCCGGTTCGGACTTCCCGATTGATCTGGCGGGTAATATTGCCGGCGCCCCGGTGTCGCTAACGGGTTCGATTGGAAACGTGCCTGATTTGACGGACATCGATCTCAAAGTGAACACCAGCGGTGATGATCTGGCTCAGCTCGGCTCATTCGTGGGTCGTACATGGCCTGCAAGTGGCCCTTTCACTGTCAACGGCAGGATACGTGGTTCAGGCTCCCGTCTTGCTCTCAGCGAAGCGCAGGGCGCGATCAGCCGGCAGGGCATCCGGCTAAAGCTGTCTGGCTCAATCGACAACCTGCTGCACCTCGGTGGCGTTAACCTGGAATTCGAAACCGGTGGCAAGCATTTTTCCGCATTGGGAGCTCTGTTCGATCTCGATACGCCATTACCCGAAGCGGGCGCCTTCTCGCTACACGGGAAACTGAGCGGATCCGCCAGCGAATTCGAGATAACAGATTTCTCGGCCAACATCGACAGCAGTGATTTTAACGGGTGGGCAACCATGCGATCCGGGGAGAAACCCAAAATCACGGTACGGCTGGAAGCAGGCCTGATCGATTTCACCCGCATCATGGACGAGGTCAGAAAAACCGGGCATAACGTGAACAAACGTACCGACAGCAAAACAAAAGCAGCATTCACACAAGTTCTCCTGCCTTTTGACAAGCTTAACGCCATAGACGCTGACATCAGCCTGCATGCCCGAAATATAAAGGCACGTGATGCTATGCTTGAGTTCGGCGAGCTGACATTGAGAGTAGATGATGGACAACTACGCATGGACACTCTGGAGGCGACCTATGGAGAAACCCGAATCTCGGCAAAACTCGACATTCACGCGGGTCCCCCCGCCCGTGTCTCTACCCGTTTCCTGGTTCAGGGCTTCGAACTTGGTCGATTTTTGAAGGAGACTCATATTTCCGATGCAGTCGAGGTTAAAGCCGATATTGCAGCTGACCTTGGCAGCCTGGGGCGTTCTGCCCACGACCTGGCGTCAAATCTGGACGGGGCATTTGCGGTTGTTTTTGGCAAAGGCAAAATGCCCCGCTTTCTCGACCTGCTCGCGGAAGATCTGTCCCGGCGCGTAATATCAATATGGGGCCCGCATAAAGAAAGCGGTAATCTGAATTGTGGTGTCATCCAGTTTGCCGTTCAGCAGGGAGTCGCGACCAGCAATGCCTTTCTGTTTGATACGCAAATTGGTTATTTAAAGGGCAAGGGAAGCGTCAATCTGGGCACCGGGAAAATTGACTTCCTGCTTTCACCCCACCCCAGGGATGCCAGTCTGTTCAGCCTGAAAACAAAACTTCGTATCAGCGGCAGTATTCTTGACCCCGTGGTAAGACCTGACACAAAATCCCTGGCCATCAAGGCGTCAAAAGCACTAAGCACGCTCGTCATAGGACCGGCAGGACTGCTGGCTCCATTCGTGAGTCTGGGGGCAAAGAACAGGCATCCCTGTGACATGCAGGCCTTGCGCAGCCGGCTCGATACAATCTATCCGTAGAGCGCATTGATGAACTGTGAATGCGTGATCGCCACACCGGTTGGGATCGCGCACGGAAATTGCTAAAATACACTTTTCGACGCACACAAAATACCGCCGCCATACACCACCACACTGCGGAGAGCACCCATGTCATTGCAGGATCAATTACTCAAAGCCGGCCTTATCGATGATAAGAAAGCGAACAAAATCAGGAAGACCAGAAACAAGCAGGTCAGACAGAAGCAGAAAAACAAGATAGAAACAACCAATGAAGCGAAGCTTGCAGTGCAACAGGCACAAGCCGGGAGAACCGAGCGTGATCGTCAACTTAACCGGCAGCACAAGGCAGAAGCCGAACGCAAGGCAATCAGTGCCCAGGTGCGGCAACTGGTCGAGATGAACCGCCAGTCCAGGGATGATGGCGAGATCAGCTACAGCTTTACCGACGGCACGCTGATCAAGCGCATAACCGTCACCGGGACACAACTGAAACAGCTGGGTAACGGCCGTCTCTGCATCATCAAGCTGGATGAGCGCTACGAGCTGATCCCCACCCTGGTTGCGGAGAAAATCCAGCTACGTGACGAGTCTACGCAGATCCTGAGCAACCAGCCCACCGAAACGCCGGACGAGGATGATCCCTACGCGGATTTCCAGGTACCCGATGACCTGATGTGGTAATTACCGGGGAGTGAAGATGACACGAACGGCTATTAGAACGGGTATGAGAAACCATTCCCGGCTGGCCACCACCGCGCTGCTGGCCCTGGCGGTGACCTGGCCGGCACAGGCCGTCGACCTCTCCGCACTGCGCGACAGCAAGGGTATCCCCACACCGTTTGGCCGGCAGGTTCTCGAGGCTTTTCACGGCAAGGACCTGAAAGGCAAGGATGGCCCGATAGCCCAGGCCGTGGATACCGTCAAGGCCATGGGGGTGGCCTACTTCTCCTCGGCAGGCAACGATGCCCGCCATTCCTATACAGACGGCTTTCGCAATTCCGGTGTCGCAGGATTTCGCGGCGGCAGTACCCGGCATGATTTTGATGCCGGAGCTGGCGTTGATACGTTGCAACAGATCACCATTCCTGCCGGTAAGACAGCCATCTTCAGCTTCCAGTGGAGCGACCCGCATTTCTCTATCAGCGGATCACCTGGCGCAGCTAGCGACCTCGACATTGTTCTGTATTCCGATAGAAACAATCCGCCGGCACTGGCTGCCGGCCTCAACAACAACATCGCTGGTGATCCGGTCGAGGTATTCAGTTACACCAATAGGGGTCCTACAAAAACCTTTTTACTGGGCATCGATCTCGTTTCCGGCCCGGCACCCACCACAATCAAGTATGTATATTTCGGTAGTGGAGTGACGATCAATGAGTATGACACTGCCAGCGGCAGCTCCTATGGTCACGCAAATGCTGCCGGCGCACGAGCCGTGGGGGCCGCGCGCTATACAAAGACACCGGCATTCGGAACCAGCCCGCCGGTGCTTGAGTCATTCTCCTCTGCAGGCGGAACACCGATCCTGTTTGATCTCGGCGGTGCAGCCATCAACCAGCTACGTCAAAAGCCGGAAATTGTCGCCCCCGATGGCGGCGACACTACATTTTTCTCCCCGGGCCAGGACTTTGAATCCAATGGCTTCCCCAACTTCTTCGGTACCTCGGCCGCCGCGCCACACGCCGCCGGGGTCGCTGCCCTGCTGCGCGCATTCGACCCCGTGCCTGGCCCGGATACGATCTATAGTGTCCTGCAATCAACCGCGCTGGACATGGGGTAGCCGGTGTGGATTTTGACAGTGGCTACGGCCTCATCCAGGCAGACGCGGCGCTGGCCGACGAGTTCAATGGCGCCGACCTGCTGCTGATCCAGCGCAAGGCGCTGGATCAGCAGTTGTATTGATCAGTCTGTTAACGGCTGTTTAATGCTAACGGCACCGCGCAGATCACCCGGCTTGTAATCCACCGCCTGATCGTACGGATACAGCTCCTTCAACTGAGCACGCACCGGCTCTGTAATCTGCCCGGCACTGCCGTGACAAGCCACACACTGCGGCGCCACACCGATTGCTTTCATGAACCGCAACGACTTGCCGGCCGGCTCCTCGACGACTTCAGAGTATGTCATGGTGTCGTACTTTTCACCCTGCGCGGCACGCTTTTCGAAATCCTGTAACACACGCTGCTCCCATACGTCGGGCATTCCCAGCATCGGGTTACGTACACGTGTACCCACACGGGTCACCTTCCAGCCCTTTCGCAGAGAGACATCATTGGCAATACCCGGAGCGACATCACGACACACCTTCATCGCCGCTGTCGGTCCACCCGCCTGCATTTCAGCTTTCATGGTTCCACCGAGCTGCTTCAGGAAATCGCTGGTCACTGCCCGGGCCTCATCGACACGAGCCTGCACTGCCGCATCATCACTGGATGCAGCATGCGCAGACGTAGCAGCACCCGCCGCGGTCAATGCTGCTGCAATCAATAACCGGGATATTTTCATCATCGTTACTACTCCTTTGAACCGCCGCATTTGCCTTCACCACATTTGCCTTCTTTCATGAAACCCTTCATTTTCTGCATGTGCGCCTCGCGTTCTTTCTGATCGATTACGCCATCATTGTTCTGGTCTATTTGTTCAAACATGGCTTCGTGCCCCTGCATGAACTCGTCTTTGGTAACATTGCCATCACCGTCGGCATCCATGCGGCCCATACCACACCGGCCCTCGCCACCCTTGCCGGCGCCACATTTCCCGGCCCCGCACTTGCCTTCGGCCAGCATTACATGCTCGCTGGAAAGCGGCTGCATGCGGAACGGATTTTCAGCCGCGTTGCCTACAGCAGTGTTTGCCAGGGAAACCGTGAACACGGTACCCAGTGCCACGGTTAACGGATTGATAACTGCTCTTTTCGACATGGTATTGCTCCTTTCGTGGTGCAACTGATGAAGTTGTGATTATCACCTGAAAACGACAGCCTGGACAGGCTTATTCCCGGAATCCACCCTGTTTTCAAAGTGTGAATGACTGATGGAGCTCCGGCATTTCCACCCGCATATTATGTAGTTTACCCGCAAAGGCATGCATGCTTTTCTCTTCACCATGCACCAGGAAAGTGGTTTTCGGGTTACCGGTCTGTGCATGCCAGGCCAGCAGCTCGGCCTGGTCGGCGTGCGCCGAAAAACCACCAATGGTATGGATTTTTGCTCGCACGGGAATGTCCTCGCCAAAAATATGCACATGACCGGCACCGTCAATAATCCGGCGAGCCAGCGTGCCGCGTGCGGCATAACCGACAAATACAATACTGTTTCGCTGGCTCCACAGGTTGTGTTTCAAGTGGTGGCGAACCCGACCACCGGTACACATACCCGATCCCGCCATAATGACAGCACCACCATCAACCTGGTTAATGGCCATGGATTCGGACGTCTCGCGGGTGAAATGGAGTCCCGGAAAATCAAACGGGTCTCCGCCATCATGCGCCAGTTGCAGCGTATCTGCATCGAAACACTCCGGGTGACGTGCAAATATCTGTGTTGCAGAAATCGCCATGGGCGAATCCAGAAATACGTGGGTGTAGTGCTTCAGACGCTTGTTATCCACCCCTTCACGCAGAAAATAGAGAATTTCCTGGGCACGCTCCAGCGCAAAGGTAGGAATAATGACGTTACCACCGCGACCGACGGTCTCATTGATGACTTCGTACAGCTCATCGATGGACGGTTTCAACTGCTTGTGCAAACGATCACCGTAGGTAGTTTCCATTACCACGCTATCCACCTCCGGTGGCCGGGCCGGATTACGCAATATCGCCCGCCCACTGTAACCAAGGTCGCCGGAAAACAGCAGGCGGTGGGATTGCGCGCCTTCCTCGAGTTCCAGGAAAATGCTGGCAGAACCAAGAATGTGCCCGGCATCGATGAACGTGGCGCGGATACCGGGCGCTATGTGCAGGGGCTGATCGTAAACGGCCCGGCGCCCGAAGAAATCCAGGCTGTTCAGCGTATCCAGCGTCGTATACAAAGGCTCGATCGTAGTGTCTTGATTTTTCCTGCGACGCCGGGCCCTGCGCATCTGGTAGCGCGCCTCCTCTTCCTGCAGACCGGCCGCATCCAGCATGATCAGTCGCGCCAGTTCCACCGACGCTGCAGTGGTGATCACTTCGCCCTTGAAGCCGCGCTTCACAAGTAGCGGGATACGCCCGCAATGATCGAGATGGGCATGCGTCAGCAGGAGAAAATCGATTGACGCCGGATCAAATCCGAATGCCCCGGCATTCTCCTCGGCGAGCTCCCGTCCGCCCTGATACATACCGCAATCAATCAGGATACGTTTTCCCGCACATTCGAGCATATGACAGGAACCGGTGACGCCCTGGTCAGCGCCGTGGAATGAAAGTTTCATCGTGCTCCTTTTCTTTACGGTTCCAGTCGGGAATACAAAGGCCGGCAGGATATACTGCTATAGCATACAGGGACTTTATACCACCTGCTTTCACCTTGCGGTCAGCCAGGTTACCGCGACCGCAACGCTGGAAAGCCAGGTATCCCGGGCCTTGTATTCGTCCATCAAGGCCTCGTTCAGGACCTCTTCAAGAGTAACGCTCATTGATTTTCTCCCATTACTACGGGCAATGTACCAGCGACAAAACTGTTATTATAGTTTCCTGTCGCAGATTCTTCTGTACACGACGTATGTTACGACACAGGAGTTTCCTGCATTGAGAAAAGTCATATTGTATTACCTGCTTATCAAGCGACTGCCATGAAGACCTCCACCGGCCCCGACTGGAGCACCTCGGTTCGCCTGCGCCTGCTGCTCTGGCTGGTGTTGTTGGCGGGCGGCGGCTCGGCGGGTATCTGGCTCGACCTGAAGTTCTTCCCGCGATTGCTCTCCAACCCCTGGTGGCACCTCGCGACCCTCATCGCCGGCCTGATACTATTGCGGCTCGTTTTCCGGGTGAGCCGCGTCACTGGCCGCACCCTGGCACGCCAGGGGCGGGTGGGTGACCTGCCGCGAATGGAGACCAACCGGCTGGTTACTACGGGTCCTTATGCCTGCATGCGCCACCCCATGCATCTGGGACTGCTTCTGTTCCCCTGGGCCGTAGCCCTGATCATTGGCTCACCGAGCTTCCTGCTGTTCATCGCCCCCATGGAGATGGGAGCGATGGTGGTCATGATTCTCACCCAGGAAGAATACGAGGCACTGCATAAATTCGGTGCGTCCTATGCAGACTATCGTCGCAGGGTGCCTGCCTTCAACCTGCGTCCTGACTGTCTGCGGCGGCTGTTGCGTGAAAACGGCGAGGCTGACGGCAACCAGGAATTAACCAGCTTCAAATCCGGTTGGAGTTCAAAATGAAGGCGGTTTGAGAAGGCAGAAAAGCCGGGCTTGACCGCTGATTGCCCAGCAAGCAAGATTCAGGGGAGACGATGGAAACATTCGAACTTTCCCTGCTAGCCGTGGTCATTGCTGTCGCAGTCTTCGACTTCACCAACGGCTTTCATGATGCCGCCGACATGGTGGCAACGGCGATTGCGTCGCGCAGTATGCGGCCAGCCATGGCGATCGGTATTGTCACTGGCTTCACCTTTATTGCCCCCTTCACTATCGGTCTTGCGGTTGCTGATACCGTGGGCACCTTTGTCGATATCAGTGCTGTTTCACGCCTGCAAGGCGAAAGTGTTGTGATCGCAGTACTCATTATGTTGATGCTGCTGGTCAATGCCTTCGTTGATTTTTATCAGGAGTCCAAAGCACTCAGCGCTATTGCCGTGCTGAAACGAAAACTGGAGCTGAAGGCACTGGTCCGGCGTGATGGACAGTGGCAACTAATCGACGCAGTGCAAATCGTGCCCGGAGACATCGTCAAACTCAAAATCGGCGACATTATTCCTGCCGATGTAAAACTCGTCGCTGGCGGAGATTTTTTACAGATTGACCAGTCCGCGCTCACCGGTGAATCACTGCCGGTCAACAAAAAACAGGGAGAAGACGCGTTTGCCAACACCATCGTCAAACAGGGTGAGATGATCGCCGTGGTAACCGCCACTGTACTGGATACCTGTTTTGGAAAAACAGTCGGCCTGGTGGCCAGGGCGCAACTGGAAGCCCGCAGCCATTTCAAGAAAATGGTCATCAAGGTTGGCGACTTTCTGATCGCCCTGACACTGGTAATGATTACTGTCATTCTGCTTGTCGGTATACAACGGAACGAATCCCTGAGCGAGTTGCTGGTTTTTTCACTGGTGCTGACCATCTCTGCAATTCCGGTCGCCATGCCGGCAGTCCTGACCGTGACCATGGCCATTGGTGCAATTGCCCTGGCCAGCAAAGAGGAAAATCGCGACCCTATCGAACAACCGGTGTTTGAGATGATCGGTCAGCGTGGATTGCGCGAACGACTGGAGAGATTTTCACTATCAAACTACGTTCCGTTCGATCCGGTGATAAAGCGTACGCAAGCCGAGGTATCAAACACCGAGTCCGAGCTGATCGTCACCAAGGGGGCGCCGCAAGTCATCATCGAGCTCTGTCACAACCACAGCTTCGACACACAGCAAGCCTATGAACAGGTCGATAACTTTGCCAGCCAGGGCTTTCGCACCCTGGGCGTTGCCTTTCGCAATGCTACGGAGAAAAGCTTTACCTTTGTTGGTCTGATCCCCCTGTTTGACCCGCCGCGAGAGGACTCCGCAGCTGCCATTGCAGACTCAAGGGAAAAGGGTGTCGAGACCAAGATGATCACCGGTGACAACCTGGCCGTGGCAAAATATATTGCCGGGCTGCTTGATATCGGCAGCAAAATCGAGGATGTCCGCGAACTCAAGGGCGAAAGCAGCGAAGAGTACATCCTGCTGTCAAGAATACTCTCCAGAGCCATCGTTAAAACGCTGCGCTCCGATATGCCGGAACAGCCAGCCCGCCAGGGCCAGCGTGACCACGGCGATAATCACCATCGGCCAGTACTGGTCGAACAGCAGGCTCCAGGAATCCCCCTCGAGGAACACACCGCGCAGTATCACCAGGAAATAGCGGATGGGGTTGATATAGGTAAGCTGCTGCACGATCTCCGGCATGTTGGAAATCGGCGTGGCAAAACCGGACAGGATCACTGCCGGCACCAGGAACAGAAAAGCACCGAGGATTCCCTGCTGCTGGGTAACCGCCAGCGATGAAATCATCAGGCCGATACCCACCGCCGACAACAGGAACATCCCCAGGTAGAGCGCGGCGAGGCTGCCACGCAGCGGCACCTCGAACCAGTAGATCACCACCAGCAGTATGAACGTGCCCTCGACCAGCCCGATGAGGATACCGGGAATGGATTTTCCAATCAGGATTTCCTGCGCCAGTGCCAGTTCTGCCTCATCGGCTTTCAACGTGGCAATGGCCTCTTCGATATCCTCGATACGTGGCCCCTCTACCGCCAGCGCCAGCCCTTCCTCCGCCACCTTCAGTTCGGCTTTTGCCGTATTGAGACTGGCTTGCGAATCATCCACCGCCTGCCGGGATGCAGCGCTGTTTTTTCCAGTTCTTTTGTGCGATCAAACGTTATCTGTGCATCGTCCAGTTTGGCCTTTTCGGCGGCAACATTCGCCCGGGCCTGGCGTATCTCTTCCGGTCGGGTACCGGTTTCGAGTCGGACTACAATGCCCGTGTGGTTTCGTTAACCATGCACCTGCTCATCGACCGGGCAACAGATCTCGTTCGGCACCACGCCTTCCCGCTGCTCATACCAGCCCCGGGTTGAATTTATCACCCTGACCGCCAGCAACATGACCGGCACCTCGATAAGCACGCCTACTACGGTGGCCAACGCTGCACCCGACCTGAAACCGAACAATGTAATAGCCGTGGCCACGGCCAGCTCAAAAAAATTGCTCGCGCCAATCAGGGCCGAGGGACCGGCGATACAGTGAGGCGAGCGCACGGCACGATTGAGCAGGTAGGCCAGCCCTGAATTGAAAAACACCTGCACCAGGATCGGCACTGCCAACAGCAGGATCACCAGTGGCTGGGCGATGATCTGCTCGCCCTGAAAACCGAACAGCAGCACCAGCGTCGTCAATAATGCCAGCAGGGAAAAAGGATTGAGTACCTTGATGAAGGCTGCCAACCGCTCCTTGCCATTGTCCTTCCCAAGCACCAGGCCCCTGATAATATTGGCAACCACCAGTGGCACGACAATGTAGAGAAGCACCGACAGAAACAGGGTATCCCAGGGCACGTTGATTGATGACAGCCCCAGCAGCAGAGCGACAACAGGCGCAAAGGCGAACACCATGATGACATCGTTCAGTGCCACCTGCGACAAGGTGAAATGTGGCTCACCATCTGACAGGTTGCTCCAGACGAACACCATGGCGGTACAGGGAGCGGCAGCCAGCAGAATCAGGCCGGCGACGTAGGAATCGATTTGCCCGGCCGGTAACCAGGGCCGGAACAGGTAGCCGATGAAGAACCACGCCAACAAGGCCATGGAAAAGGGTTTGACGCCCCAGTTCACGAACAGCGTCACACCGATACCGCGCCAGTGCTGCGCCACGCCTTTCAGCGCTTTCAGATCGACCTTGAGCAGCATCGGAATAATCATCAACCAGATGAGCACCGCGACCGGCAGGTTGATCTCGGCGACTTCCAGCTGGCCGAGAAAATGAAAGGCACCCGGCACCTGGTGACCGAGAATAATACCCACTGCAATGCACAGAAAAACCCAGATGGTCAGGTAACGTTCAAAGATGCTCATTGGTTTTCCATGCGTCTTCCTTGCGGTTGTTTCGCACTGCGCACTCATAGTTCGATACTCCCGTTGACGTTCCGTGTAACCAGGCTATGCATTGGCCATGTAATATTCATGATTACCCCGTCATTGTCTGCACAGGTTGGTGCTGGATTGCGGGAAATTACGTGCAGCAGGCGCCGCCAGGGCGGTTAGCCATGCCAGCCAGTGCCCCGAGGTCATCGCGGAAAGGTATCTGTTGTTCCACGCCGTCTATGGTCGCAGAAAGCACTGCCCGTGCCCACGCAGGAAGCATCGGATTCAGACGGTAGTAGATCCATTGTCCCTGGCGCCGGTCGAGGACCACACCCGCTTCCCGCAAGAGAGCGAGATGGCGAGAGATTTTTGGCTGAATCTCGTCCAGTGCATGGGTCAATTCACAGACACACAACTCCCCTTCCCGGCTCAGCAGGAGAAGAACGCGCAGGCGTGTCAGGTCACCGAGTATTTTAAACAACTGATCCGCCGATATATTCATATGCGCATATATACGCCGATATGAATATATGTGCAATCATATATTCTCGGCACTGAAACAGCAGGCCTGAACGGTATTAACCGTATAATGCGGTTAACGCTCTTTCAAGGATGCAAAAGTGCACGATTTCATACAACCTCTGCTCGCGCAGTATGGCCTGATTATCATTCTTGCTGCCATCGCGCTGGACAGTTTCGGCATCCCCGCCCCGGGGCAAAGCCTGCTGGTCGCAGGCGCATTGCTCAGCGCACACGGGGAATTCGATATCCGTCTGTTCCTGATATCGTCCGCGCTGGCGGCGCTGGCGGGAAGCCTGCTCGGGTATCTGGTCGGCAGGCTCGGCGGTAGAAAACTGCTTCTCCGACTACCACTCAATGTTTACAGAATCGAGAAGATGGAGGCGCTGTGTCAACGCTATGGAGCACTTTTCGTTGTCCTGTCGCGATTTATTGATGGTCCCCGGCAACTAGCCGGTATTTTCGTTGGCAGCCTGAAAATGCCAGCCATTACATTTTTCCCGGCAACCGCTTTCGGCGCCGTATTATGGGTAGGAGTCTGGGGACTCGGCAGCTACTACTTTGGCCAACATGCCCATGTTATCGCTGAGAAATTTGATAACATTGCAGCTTACACCTGGATCGTGACAGGGTTATTGATTCTCGCCCTATGCGTCTACCTGTTCAGAAGGCGCGGGCACCGGAATCTCCCGTCCGGAACGCGCTAGCCCGGAAATCACAGGGAACTTTCGGTTAAAATCCGCTAGAATTCGCGCGTTTTCCCGTTCACAACCGTATTTGGAAGCCAGTAATGCTTAATTCAAGAAATATGATTCCTTTCCTGCTCCTGCCCGCCCTTCTACTGGGCGCTGCCGGCGCCAGTGCCCTGACCAGCGAACGCTGGGCTAATCCCGAACCGTACGGTCTGCTGTTCAACCAGTACGACCCCAATTTTTACACGGGCTTCGTGCCGCGAGTGCAGGAAAAGGAACGCATCACTATCTTCCTCGGCCGCGGTAACCAGGTACGGCTGCGGATGGTGCTCTCCGAAGACGCCATCAACAACTACCTGCCGGATCAGGTCGCGCGCCATGCTATCTACAAGGAAGTAATCGATAAAAACATTATCACCCTGACCACCAACAAGGCCTGGGAACACTACGACGAACGCATGAGTAGTGAGGATGTTGCCGGCATGGCCGCACGGCGGTCGGAACTGAGCCCGGAAAAGTGGCGCGAGTTAAACCTGCAGGCTATCGAACAATTCAGTCCCGACCGCCTGTACCATATTCAGCGTGACTTCCCGAAAATGCTCGACCAGTTTTACGCCAACGTGAAGCTGGTAGTCAGTGAAGACGAAGATGCAGATATGCAGACCGAAAAGGATTTGCAGACCAGTCTACGGCTGGTCAACAGCTTTTTCCCGCACCGCATCTACGCGACCGACCTCAGCGATGCGCAGACTGCTGCACTGCGCGAACTCGTCACGCTTGCACAGGCCGACAACCGCGCCGCCTTCGATCCGAAGGCAACCGCTTTCTTCGTTGATATCACCGATGGGCTGTACCCGATCCACGACGGCAAGCTCGACTTCTATGAATACACCAGCGTATTCCCGGCCGGCACCTACGATGCACAGAA
>JAUXGZ010000054.1 GCA_030621785.1 Gammaproteobacteria bacterium
AGTATGAAAGACGACATCGTAGTCGACCTTCTGCCCCGCGCATTGACCCGCATCACCAACCAGTATGCCTATATAGACACTACCAGCGATTTACTGATCGTGGACAGCGCCTCCGCCACCAGGGCAGAGGCCTTGATCAGCCTGCTGCGCGACACCCTGGGCAGCCTGGCGGTCACACCAGTGCAGGTCAAACAGTCCAGCAAGAATATTATGACCCAGTGGCTGGATGGCAAGACAATGCCGGCAGGGTTTGAACTGGGAGAAGACTGTGAACTGATGCATCCCGACCCCGATGGTGGAGTGATCAGCTGCAAGCGCCAGGATCTTTCCGCCGACGAAATCCGCAATCACATAAAGAACGGCAAATATGCCGTCAAGCTGGGCATCCAGTGGAAACAGCGCCTGTCATGCATATTGCATGAGGACCTGTCCATCAAACGGCTGCGCTTCGAGGATATCATCAGCGATGAAGCGGACGATTCGGCAGCCGATGACCCGGCCACCCGCTTCGATCTCGATTTCGCCCTGATGACGCTGGAATTGTCGGACTTCCTGCCCGCATTACTTCGTGCCCTGGGTGGTGAACAACGCGCCTGAGCAGGTTTAAGCGGGTTGTGCCTGCAACTGAATTTTCCAGCAATTGTGGATCTTCGGGTTACGTTCAAAATCCGGAGGTAGTGTCGCCCGGCTGATATCTTCAACAGCCAGCTCTGGCAGTGCCTCACAATCCATACGGAAACGCCGCAGGTTATTAGAAAAAATCAGCACGCCATCAGGTTCCAGCAAACGGGAGGTAGCCTTCAGCAGGGCCACGTGGTCGCGCTGGACGTCAAAGGTGCCGTCCATGCGACTGGACGTCGAAAAACTGGGTGGATCGAGAAAGATCAGCCCGAACTTTCGGTGTTGCCAGAGCGCTTTCTGCAGCCACTCCAGGCAATCTGCTCGCTCGTATTGATGGGCGCTGCCGCTATACCCGTTGAGCTCCATATTGCGCCGGGCCCAGTCCAGGTAGGTTTTGGACATATCCACCGTGAGCGTCGCTGCCGCCCCTCCGGCGGCAGCGTGGACACTGGCACTTCCCGTATAGGCAAACAGGTTCAAAAAGTGCCGCTCGGGAGCCAGCTCGCCAACCAGTCCACGCGTAATTCGGTGATCCAGGAAAAGACCCGTATCGAGATAGTCCTCGAAGTTGACCAGAAACCGGTGACCTGCTTCGATCACTTCGTGGAAGCACTTCCCGGCACCCAGTTTCTCATATTGCGAGGCACCCTTTTGTTGCTTCCTCACCTTCAGAAACAGCTGCCCTTCCTCGAGCCCGAACAGATCACGGATAACTCCCAGCGCATCCTGCAAGCGTTCCCGGGCCCTGTCCGGGTCGATACTTTTTGGCGCCTGATACTCCTGAACGTGTATGTAGCATTTATCACTTTCATACACGTCCACAGCAACCGCATATTCCGGCATATCAGCGTCATACAGGCGATAACCGTGGATATTTTCCCGCTTGATCCAGCGACCCAGGCGCTTGCGGTTCTTCCTGATGCGATTGGCGAACATCTGTGCGCCTTCGCTGTGGGTTGCTGCGCTCACACCGGATCAGGGATGATCCGGCAGGCTGTTCATGCCGGGTTACCAACAATACCCAGCGCAGTCTCAAGATTGTCGCTGTGCGTCAACAGGGTGAGGAAACCACTGAGTTCCAGCACTTCGAAAATCTGCGCATTGGCATTGCACAGGGCAATTTTTCCACTGCTGCCTTTCAGCAGCTTGGCTGCTTTCAGTATGACCCGCAGGCCTGCGCTGGAGATGTAATCGGTCTTGGTAAAGTCAATCACCACCTGGTTCATGCCACCCTTGATCCTGTCGACCAGCATTTTCTCCGCCTCGGGGGCGGTATTGGTATCCAGTCTGCCGCTCGGCATGACAACCAGTGCACCCTGCATTTCACTAAATAAAGTTTCCATTCTGTTTCCTGTGTGTATTCGATGCAATCCGGCAGTACAGCGGTATCAGTGACTGAACTCCATGCGCAAACCGGCCCGTTCTTTCTGGCTGCTGCTGGAAACCTTGTCGGCGAGGTTCTGGATCAGGGCTCCCGACATCTGGGACATGGCAGCGTCCAGCGCCAGGTCGTCTTCGTCTTCGTCACCTTCCAGGAAGGCCGCAAGGTCCAGAGTCTGGTCACCGGCAAACTTGAATGCCTTGCCCCGGTAGTCCAGCAACAGCATCAGCCGGTATTCATCAAACGTGGCCTGCAGGTTTACCGTGCCCTCTACCATGTGTTCATTATGCAATACCTCGAGCACCTCGCCAACGGTAATCCCCGCGCGACTGATAACATCCCGCCGCGCTCCCCAGGCCGCGCCCCTGTCTTCGAGAAATTCCGCTGCATCGTGCGCAGCGCTGTAACCGGACAACTCGATCCTGGCGGTCTGCGAAATGCCGATACGGAAAATCTGGTTCAGCACGGCTGCGGTCACAACCCCCATTATCAGGGCTGAACCGAGTATCGGCTTCAGATGCCCCGGCACCCCGGTGGCAAGTTCCGGCATCACCATCAGCGACACACCCACCGTGATACCCAGACCCACCATGAACTGGCGCCGGCTATTGAGCAGCCGGGACAGAATCAGCTCCATACCGACCACCATCAGATAGCCGGCAGTATACACAATCAAGGCGCCGATCACGGGCCGGGGGATGGTGGTAATAAAGGCCGAAACCTGCGGCAGGAAGGCCAGAACGACCAGCATGATTCCGGTTGCCGTGCCCACAATACGCGACGCCACGCCGGTCACTGCCACCAGGCCAAGATTCGCCGACGAAGTACCCAGTGGCGGCGTGCCGGTCAGGCCATTCAGCACGAGTCCGGCACCGTGCGCGGTAATAGTGCGACCGACCATCTGCATGTCCGGCCTGGTCCAGCGGGCATCATCTATCTTGTCGATGGTGACCGCAGTGCCGATCGAGTCCACGGCCGAAATCACCTCGATGAGCAATTGCGGCAGGGCGGCAGCGATGATCAACGTCGGCGCCGGAATCTGGTAATTGCCTAACGGAAAGGCAAACGCGGGTTCGCTGCTCACCACGGCCATTTGTGACGCACCGAACAGGCCGCTCAGATACGCCACGATCATACCGGCGATGACCCCGGCCAGTACGGCGAATACGCGCAAGCGGCCCGGACTCCAGACCGAGAAAGCAATAATGACACCCAGGGTGACCGACGCCGTCAACAGGGTCGGGGTATCGAAAGACCCCTCGTGCAGGCCGGTGAAACGCTGCACCCCGCCCTCAACCAGCGTCAGGCCCAGCAGTACCAGCAGGATGCCAATCACTTCGACCGGGAACAACGACCGGAACCGCGGCAATAGCCCGGAAAAGAAAATAACCACCACACCGGACA
This sequence comes from Gammaproteobacteria bacterium, assembly GCA_030621785.1. Classification (GTDB taxonomy): domain Bacteria; phylum Pseudomonadota; class Gammaproteobacteria; order DSM-19610; family DSM-19610; genus Thiogranum. Next base: position 3,407 of record JAUXGZ010000054.1, read on the forward strand.
GAAGAATGCCGCCCGCGGCGGCACCGATACCAAAACTGTTGGCTACCGCAATGAAAGCCGCCATGCTGATCACGCTGGGGGTATGTACGATGAGATGCCCGGAGCCGAACCGGGTCGGCAGGCTCTGCAGCAGGGTTGTCAGCCCCATGACCACGATTTCCAGCGCCACGAAACCGCGTAGTGCGGCGTCTGTCAGGCCGATCTCCTTACCGATGATCACGGTATAAACCACCATGGTCAGAACGATGAGGGTATGCTGCAGACTCACCGTGAACGTGGTACCGATACCCGGTTTCTCGGCAACGGAAAACAGCATTTCGCGCGGCTTGGTGCGGCGTGCTTCCGAGAACGGTGGAAAGGCGGCGTTGAGGATGGTTCGGAAAGTCATATCGGCAGGCGCTGTTTATCGAGATACTTGATGAGTGTTATCTGGTTTTTATCGATGCCTCGCTTGTAGGAGGCCTCATCCATAATTTGCTGGCACAGGTGGATTCCCAGTCCACCGATTTCCCGTTCGTCGATATCCAGTGAAATATCCGGGGCTTCCCTGGTGAAGGGGTTGAAGGGTACACCGTCGTCGACAATGGTGACCAGCAATCGCTGGTCCAGAACCTCGACCCGAATATCGATCTCGTGTTCTTCATCATCCTTATAGCCGTAGGATATAGTGTTATTGAGCAATTCGTCGAACACCAGTTTCAGCTGACGCGTGGCCGACTGAGGAATACCCTGCTGCCCGACAAAGACCTCGAACTCGCTGTTCACCCGGTCGATCTCGCTCAGCCGGTTTTTGATAGCCATTTTATGCACCACGGCCTCGACCGCTGGCGGCTGATTGCAGAACTGCAGGGCCAGCACAGTGATATCGTCCGCCTGTTCAGCACCATTCTCGAACGCCTTGACCGACGCGACCGTCTCTTCGACCAGATTTTTCGGCGTATCGAAATGAGCGGTCTCCAGCAGCCGGACCAGGCGATGTTCCTCGAACAGCTGGTAGTCCGGGTCCATGGCCTCGGTAACACCATCGGTATACAGTAGCAGAAAGTCGTTCTTTCCCAGGGTGGTGCGATCTTCCCGGTAGGCAATACCTTCTGCCGCACCGATCACCGGACCGTGCATCTGGTCCAGCCGTTGCAGCGAACCGTCGTGTCGCCTGATATAGGGTGGATTGTGCCCGGCGCTGGTATACACCATCTCGCCGGTGCGGATATTGATAATGCCCAGGAAGACGGTCACGAACATACAGGCTTCATTGTTCGCCTCGATTTCCTCATTGACATGAGTGAGGATACTCGCCGTGGACAGATCGTTGCTGGCCCTGGACTTGATCAGCGCCTTGGTAATTGCCATGAACAGGGCTGCCGGAACGCCTTTGCCGGACACATCACCAACACATACATACAGATGATCCTTGTCCGGCAGGCCGAAATCGTAAAAATCGCCACCCACCTCGCGTGCTGCCTGCATGGTCGCGTGAATAAAGAACTCGTCGTGATCGGGAAATGCCGGGAAATCCAGCGGCAGCATACTCATCTGGATATCGCGGCCGACATTCAGCTCTTCTTCCATGCGCTCCTTCTGTTTCTCGATCAGGGCAAAAGCCTGCTGCAGTTGCAACATACTCTTGCGCAACGCGACATGGGTCCTGACCCGGGCCTCGACAATCGGCGGTGATATCGGCTTTCTCAGGTAGTCGACCGCACCCACCTCCAGTCCTTTTTCCTCGTCACTCTCCTGTCCCATGGCGGTAACAAAGATCACCGGTATATCACGCGTAGCTGCATCGGCCTTCAGCTGCCGGCAGACCTCGTAACCATCCATTTCGGGCATCATGATATCCAGCAGGATCAGATCCGGAGGACTGGCGGAGTGGGCAGCCTTCAGCGCCTGTTGACCGTTGATCGCCGCCATGATCTTGTAATCGGGCTTGAGGAGTTCGGACAACACATTGATGTTGAAACGCTCGTCGTCGACAATCAGTATTTTTGCGCGTTCTTCCATTCAGCAGTCCTTCCTTCAGACCGTTGCAAGGGTAGCTTTAAGCCGGGCCAGGGTGTCGATAGCCTGTTCGAATTCGAAACCACTGACCTGGCGAGACAGGTCTTTCAGCAAGCGGCCATCGACCTGCCCGGAAATCCGGGCCGACAGCTCGGCCAGCTTCTCCTCCGCGTCCGGGTCCATCTCGTCCAGCAAGGTCTGCAGTTCTTCAACCAGAACCGCGAGCTCCTCGAAACGCACGGGCTCGACAACCGGCTGGTTCGCAAAAGCAGTCTGCAATTCCGCAAGTGTTTCCAGTGCTTCGTCAAACTCAAAGCCATTGACTTGCTGCGACAGCTTCTCCATCAAGCCCGCATCAATTCGCCCACCACCCAGCGCAGCCAGCTCTGCCAGTTTTTCCCCGGCATCCGGATCCATCTCTTCGAGAAGTTCCTTCAAGGACTCAATGACAGCCGTAACTTCCTCATGACTGGCGGTCGATAGCGGCTGCGATGACTCGGTCTCATCGGCAACTGACAGCCCCGACAGACCTTCCAGGACAGGGTCCATCACCATCTGCAACTCGACAATCAGATTGGCATAGCGATCTTGCTGCCCGTCCCGGATTGCGCTCTCCATTTCCTTTGCAGCCAGATGTAACTGCCCGGCTCCAATGGTGGCGGCGACCCCTTTGATGGTGTGTGCAAGCCGCTGCGCGGTTTCCCGCGCCCCCCCGTCCAGAGCATCCCGAATGGCGCCCACATCGCCGCAATGATCCTGGTAAAACTCCACCAGCAACTTGCGGAACAGGTCCGGGTTGCCACCAACCCGCTGCAACCCGGCGGCAATATCGATGCCCGGCAGACTGTCCGGCAAGGATACGAAAACATTCTTTAGCCCGGCTTCTTCGACAGCCTCTTCCGTGGCTGGCGGGCTGGACACCTGTATCCACTGCTTCAACGTCCCGTACAGTTCTTCGGGATCGATCGGTTTCGGGATATGGGCATTCATACCGGCATCGATCGCGGCTTTCTGGTCACTGACCATGGCGTTGGCCGTCATGGCAATAATCGGGAGTTCCCGGAAGCGTTCATCCTTGCGAATTTCCCGCGTAGCCTCGTAGCCGTCCAGTACCGGCATCTGAATGTCCATCAGTACTCCGTCAAAAGAGCCCTTCGCGACTGCCTCCACGGCTGCCTGCCCGTCTGCTGCAACACTCACCTGTATTCCCAGCTGTTGCAGCAACTCCTGTGCAACCTGCTGGTTGATCTTGTTGTCTTCCACCAGCAGCAGCCGGGCACCACGCAGATCTCCGGCAGTCTCCCTGCCGGCCATCGCCACTCGCTCCCGGCGCCGCGGCACAGGAGACGCAGCGAGCCCGAAGCCGGCCGTGAAGTAAAATCGGCTGCCCTCGCCGGCCTCGCTCTCGACGCCGATTTCGCCGCCCATCATACCGACCAGCTTCTTGCAGATACTGAGTCCCAGTCCGGTTCCACCGTATTTTCGGGAAGTGGAGCTGTCACCCTGGGAAAAGGCATTAAACAGCTTGCTGCGTTGTTTCTCATTCATGCCGATGCCGGTATCGACGACCTCGAAATACAGCATTACCCTGCCTTCCTCGCGGCCGGTTTCGCTCACCCGCACCGTGACTGAACCATCATGGGTAAACTTGATGGCATTATTCACCAGGTTGAGCAGAATCTGCCCCAGCCGCATCGGATCGCCTTGCAAGTCGACCGGCACCTCGGGAGGGTACCCGATCACGAAGTCCAGACCGGCCTGTTCCGCCTTGATGCCAATCACCTGTGACAGGTTATCCAGTACATCCTGCAGGTTGAAATCGACCATCTCCATGTCCAGCTTGCCGGCTTCGACCTTGGAGAAATCCAGAATGTCATTAATGATGCCCAGCAGGTTCTGCGCCGAGCCATGCACTTTTTCCAGGTAATCGCGCTGGATGGCCGTCAGCCCGGTGCCGAGCGCCAGGTGGGTGAGACCGATGACCGCGTTCATGGGGGTACGGATCTCATGACTCATGTTGGCAAGAAAATCACTTTTGGCACGGTTGGCGTCCTCGGACTCCTGCTTGGCCTGCAGCAGCTCGCTTTCCATCCGCTTGCGCTCGCTGATATCCTCGCTGGCAACAACCACGCTGTTGACCTGCCCTGTATCCTGCCTGATGGGAAATACAGACATCATGTCCCAGTAGTGCCCGCCGTCTTTGCGGACACATTCTACTTCACCGTGCCATTCACTCCCGCCCAGTATCTGTTGCCACATCTGCCGGTAGCTGTCCGGTGCAATTTCCAGCAGACCCAGATCGGAAATATGCCTGCCAATCACCTCTTCCCGGCGGTAACCGGACACTTCGGTGAAACGCGGGTTTACATAATCGATCACGCCGTCGGTGTTCATGATGACGATGGATGCAGGACTCTGCTCCACCACCAGGTTCAATGTTCTGATCTTCTCATCGGCCAGCATACGCCGGTAACGATTGCGGGCGAAGGAATACAGCAAGGCAAAACAAATCGTCGCCAGCAAAACGATGGCAGAAACAATAGCCAGTAGCCAGGAAAGCGGGAACCAGCCGGATGCGTCCTGAAACAGCACCAGGTCCCATTCCAGCGCTTTCCCGGTCCAGCCAATCGGCCGGCGTCCCACCGCATACTCGCGGCCATCAAGGGTTATTCGCGTACTGTCCAGGTCGACCGGAAGCACCACCGGCTCCTGATCGTTGAACATGTTACCGAACTGTTTCGTCTGCTGCAGAAGCTCGCGATCGCCGGTGGTCAATTTTCCGTTGACGTGGAACAGCCATTGCTTGCGGTTGCCGGCATAAATAATACCCTGGGGTGACAATAGAACGGCTGGATCCGGCCAGCTATCTAGCAACTCATCGATGCCCTCCAGTCCTTTTTTGATGACCACTACACCGATGATTTCCGACGTCATGGAGCTTTCCCGGAATACCGGGGCAGAAAAATAGAGACCTCGCTTGCCCGAATTCAGTCCAACGGCAGCATACACATCCCCATGACCCAGCATGGCTTTCCGGAAATAGCGTCTGAATTCAAAATTCTTGCCGACGCCCTGCGAGCCGTTGCGCGAGTAATAGGCAACGATAATGCCCTCGCGGTTCATGACAAAGGCATTTTCGGCTCCGAACTCGGTGACCACCACCTTGAGACTGTTAACCACGAGACTGTTAACCACCACCTCATCATTTTCGGGTAATTCGCCCCGGGCAATCAGCTTGATGCCGGGGTGCGCCACACCCAGAAGGGTCGCAGCACCCATAGCTTCGCCATTGACCGTTTCATAATTCAGGTCAAGCACATAGCGCTCCATGGCTTGCCACAGTTTTTCGGTTTTATCCCGCTCTATGGCCTGTCCCGTCACGTGCAGAACCGCAAACACGAGCGCAGCCGTAAAAGCCGCCATTAGCAACAGCACGACCAACGGGTGGTGGACAATGTAGCGTGCCAGTTTCACCTGATGAAATCCTGTGTGCAGTAACCGCTTCCGGCTTGCATAGATACATACTCTTTGGAACAGGGTGGAAAAGTTGGCATTATAGGTCAAATGACCGGTACGGGAGAGACAATATCGGGGTTTTTCAGCAGGCTGCTGCAGATTGGCCGGCAGAAGCCGATAACACGATAGTATAATCAGGTCGTACCAACGTCAGGATCATTCATGCCCGCACCATCCAGAATACTTATCGTCGACGACGAACGCCTGAACCTCAACGTGCTCTCCGGCCTGTTGAAACCGGAGTACAAGGTCATGGCTGCCATCAGCGGCGAACAGGCCCTGAAGGCAGCCCGGTCCGGGCACCCGCCCGACCTGATCCTGCTGGATATCATGATGCCGGAAATGGACGGCTACGAAGTGTGCCGTCAACTGAAGGAAGACCAGGCAACCGGGGATATACCGGTTATCTTCCTCACCGCCATGACCCAGGAGGAAGACGAGACCAGGGGCTTTGAGCTGGGTGCCGTGGACTACATCCACAAACCGGTCAGCCCGCCCATCGTACTGGCCCGGGTCCGGACCCAGCTGCGACTCAAGGAAGCCAACGATTTCCTGAAAAACCAGAACCGTATCCTGGAAGACAAGGTACAGGAACGCACCCATATGCTGGGCCAGTTACAGGATGTCAGCATGACCGCGATGGGTGCGCTGGCCGAATCCAGGGATCCGGAAACCGGCAACCATATTCGCCGAACCCAGCACTATGTCAGGCTGCTGGCCATCAAACTGCAGGATCACCCGCAGTTCCGGGATTTTTTGACCCCGGAAACCATTGAACTGCTGTTCAAGTCAGCCCCGCTGCACGACATCGGCAAAGTTGGTGTACCCGACCATATACTGCTCAAACCCGGACCTCTCACGGACGAGGAATTCGAGGAAATGAAAAAACACACCATTTACGGGAGAGATGCCATCCTCGCCGCCGAATCCCGGCTGGAGCAACCGGAGACCTTCCTGCAACTGGCCCGGGAAATCGCCCTGTACCACCAGGAAAAATGGAATGGAAGCGGTTACCCGGAAGGCCTGTCGGGCGATGCAATCCCGGTTTGCGCCCGCCTGATGGCGGTTGCCGACGTATACGATGCCCTCATCAGCCGGCGTGTCTACAAACCTCCTTTCACACACGAAAAAGCGATCGAAATTATTCGTGAAGGACGCGGCAGCCATTTTGACCCCTGCATCACCGACGCATTCCTGGAGATTGCCGACAGCTTCAAGGAGGTAGCGCAGAATTTTTCCGACGAAGAACAGGCAGACTGATCAGAAAGGACCGAGTATGCGAGCCGTCAGCCGTTAGTTTTCAAGACCTCCCATGTGATAGAATCCGGGGGCCTGTCCACCAGCAGTTTGCAACGACCGGCGATATGGTCCAGGGGGGCTGATTGTCGTCCGGGTCACCGATCTGTACATTGCGCGAATTTATCCTGCGCAAGACCGTGCGGGGTGCAACTTCGAAATGTGCGCTGGGTCGAAGTCTGGTTTAACCTTGTTGGCGGATCCATATTATGTATTTCAATTATGAAAACCTCTGTTTCAATTACGAGCCGTTTCCCATAGGGATTTCAAAGCCCCTGATGAAACCGGATCTGTACCGGGAGTTTCTGGACAATTATCCGTCCGTGGAGCACTTCTCGCACCCGGACAAGCTCGGTCACAAATACTCGCTATCGGAACGTTTCAATCCAAAGGATTTCAGGCGTTTCGTCAACGGCAATGCGTTGTGGCGGGGTTTCGATGCCTGGATCAAGAGTCCGGATTTTGTTCGTGGTGTTCTGGATGCCCTGGCTACACATTCGCTGGACCTGGGCTATGATCCCGACATGTCAGTGATGAAACAGGTGCAGAAACGCCTGACGCACAGCGGAAGATTGAGCTGCAGTGCGGCTCGTTTGCGCTCACGCTTCGAGTTTTCCATGCTGCCGGCGGATGGTGGTCATATCCTGCCGCACACGGATTCACCCAACAAGATCGTTACCCTGATTATTTCCATGACGGATGAGGGTGAGTGGAACCCGGAATGGGGCGGAGGCACCGATGTCAATCAGCACAAGGACGTCAAGCTGGCTTTCAACCAGACCAACCGGCAGGCGCCGTTCGAGGATATGGAGGTACTCGATACCTTCGAATTCAGCCCCAACCAGGCGGTGATGTTCATCAAGACCTTCAACTCCTGGCATTCGGTGAAACCGATGCTTGGCAAGGGGAGCGATGCCATGCGTCGCACCCTGACGATCAACATCGAGGCGTTTGCCTGAGTGGATACATGGCTACCCTGCTGATTCTCGGATCCAAGCCGGACCCGGTGCTACCACCGGCGTCTGCCTGGGATGATCTTGCCTGCGCCAATGCTTCCGGCTTTTCCGCGGCAAAACTCGGTCTGCCAGATCCCGTGTTCACGGTGGTAACCGCCATTCTTACGTCGGGTATCGGCTCCGGGCGACAAAGCATGCGGGCCATGCGCGGCCTGCACACCGGAACACTGCATTTTCTCTATAGCACCTCGCGGAAAACCAGTTTGCGACATTCCAGTCCGGTAAAGATTTTACAGGCCCTGCCGCGGGCGGTCCGGGTAACACCGGCATATTTCCGGTGGGCCATGGGCAGGGCCGGCTACCACTGGGATCATTTTGTCGCCGCAGAGGTGGACCGTTATGTACGTGCGACCAGGGCCTGGTGTGAGGCCGGGGAAGAACTGTTTGAGCAGGCGGCCAGAAAACGCCCGTCAACGGGCCTTACGGCCTTGTTGATCGGCATGTCACTGCAGCGCTATGACCGTTTCATCCTGAGCGGTTTCAGTTTCGAACTGACGCATGCCTACGCAGATAATCCGGAAATCGGTGAACGTGGTACCCGGGAAAGCGGGCATACACCGACCGATATAGGTTTTATGCAATGTCTGTCGTCATCGCAGGCTAATCTGTTTACTACCGAACCGACCGTGCACCGGATGGCCGGTGTTCCGTTGCTGGATCAGGGCAGCTGATACCGGACTACGGAATGCGGCTCAAACGTCGCTGTCGTTCTCCGGGACAGCCGGTGCCGGGGGAAACAGGCTGAAAGTGAACAGGATGCCCCCGAACAGGAACCAGTAATAGCGCCAGTCGCCGTTGAGCATGCGGAAGTTGGTGAAGCTGACCAGCAGGTGCAGCGCCAGTGCAATGACCAGCAGATGGAAGAGATCGCTGTCCATGCGGCCCTGGTTGCGAGCCTTTTTTGCGTCCCGTACCAGCAGAATCAGTAGCACCAGAATCAGGCCGGTACCAACCAGGCCGAGCCGGAGCAGCATTTCGATATAGCTGTCGTGCAGGTGGGTGAAGGGTCGTGACAGTTTCCACTGATCCCTGACCAGCGGCCGGGTAATTCCCGGACCCATTCCAAACAGGGGATTCTCCAGCCAGTGCTCGATGCCAAAAAGTATCATGTGGTAGCGCACGCCGATCGGTTTTATGTTGCCGCGTTTGTTGCGGGCCTTGATCTTGCCGAATTCACCGCTGAAGATGGCACTCGTGGTGTCGATCTCGGCCGAGAATCTGGACTGCAGAACGGAACGATTCAGGTATCCGGTGGTGGCGAGTACACCGCCAACCAGCACCACGACCAGTACCGATTTCATTGCGCCCAGGCGCTTGAAGAACGCAAGCTTCGCGATGATCAACATGAAAAAGACAACAATGAGGGACAGCCAGACGGCCCTGGTCTGGGAGACGATGATCCCCTGAATCGAGAGGAATAAAAGCCACGTCCACGCGGCCATGATCAGTCCCCTGCTCCAGTGCGTACGGCCCAGGTTCCAGATATGTGGCAGCATGATGAGCAGACCGACGAGTGAGGCCGCCGCATATTGTCCGAAGGGAATCGCTGACGGGAGCTCAAGGTTCTGGCGCGTCTTCCACCATGCCGGGTTGGTAAACATTTCGACGAATGGCATGTGTTCCATGCGCCCCAGCCAGAAGCCGATCAGACCTGCGGCGAGCAGCCAGTACACACGTTGTGTCTTCCCCTGCAGCAGCCAGCCGATACAGATAAAGAGGCCAAGCAGTAACAGGTGGCCGCCGTCCTCGACGTGGAAACGGGCATAGTCGGGATTTTCGGCGATGGCGACAAGGGCGCGAATCACGATGTAACCGGCCAGTACAGCGGTAAGCTGTGCAATCCTGGAATGGCGCATTGCGATCCAGAAGCGCCGGTCGATCAGGCACCCGAGTACCAGGATGATAACCCCTTCGAGTGCCTTGATATTGCTCATCCAGGCGAACAGCATAAACCAGTACAGGCCGACGATGCCGATGCGTTCGGGTACCGGCAGGCGCTTGAAGGTTTGCAGGTTTCCCCGAATTCCGGGTGGTACGGTCAGGTTCACCGACACCGATTCCTGCAGTTCGGTCTACGAGTAGCCATAGAAGTTATCCAGCTGTCCGTGAACCAGTTCATCCAGGTGCCGGTTCTGTTCCTCACTGAAGTAATCCCGATAGCCGCCAATCTTGCCCCTGCGTACCTTGCGGGTGTCCTGATTGGACGGGTCACTCGCCGTCAGACGACCCGAGCTGAAATAACCGTCCTTTTCCTTGCGCGCCAGGTTCTCGAAAGAAGCAAACTCGACAGCCCTGTTGATATCGTCGGTACTGAAATCGCTGTCGATAAAACGTATGGCCTGTGTCAGTGCGGCGGCCGGGTCAGCCCTCATGTCCTCGTATTTGATCATCAGCGTGTGATCCATGGACTCCATTTCCCGGTGCCAGCGGTTGAAATGTTCGATGACACGCGGTAACCCCAGGGCCGGGTCAGTTACGAACTTGTAGATCGGCAGTTGCTTTGCAGCCTGCCCAATGCGCTTGCGGCCGAGTTCCCGGTCCGAGGCCCGGTTACAGACATGGAAATAGAAGGATACCGCAACATCCCTCGGGTCTCGCACCAGGAACAGGGTCTTTTTATTCGTTGCCGCGCTGATATAGCTGTTCTTGCGTGTCAGCGTGGGTATGCGGGTGTCCCGGGTAAAGAATATGCGGGGAATTTGCGGGTTGAGCTGGTGCAGATTTTCGAAAACCATGAGTTCGGTTGCCGGAGTACCGTATTTCAGGTGATACAGGTGCGAGATCATCACCCTCAGCCAGGTGCGCCCGCTCTTGGTATGGGATATGACCAACGCATCCGCTGCATACAGCATGCGCCGGTTCTTGCGCACCCATTTCCTCCGGTGTAGCCATTCGCGCACAGCGTGTACCGGGGACAGGTTTGTCGGTTTCTTTAGGTTCACATGGGTACTTTTGTTCAGGAATCGCGCGGATCAGGGTTCCGGCGGGTTTGCGGGTCGCGAATCATCGACGGAATATACCACGTCGATACAGGCGCCAGAATAATCTCCACATAAAAATCAGCAGATAAGCTCATATCCGGTCGGGGATTTCCACCGGCTGGCCCCGAAATAATTAACCCGTAGGTACTGGATTGATCACCCGTTTCCCGGATAATAGCCATCTGCGCTCGGCAATCAGCTCATGCGCACCAACGGAGGGAAACCCGGGTGAAGGGAAAACTGTTAGCCCTGCTAACCATCATTATTTCAACAACGATAAGCTGGGCGGTAGTTGAGGGGATTTACGCGATGTCCCGAAGTGACAAGCTGCAGACCAGTCTTTCCTGGGAAATTTACCACTGGTTGCAGGATCGTTTTATACCGGATAGCGGGCCGGATGCCCGCAACCTGCACAGTTATACCATAACCGGTTCGAGAGCTTTCGACGAGTTACTCGATCAGTTTGAGGCAGACGGGGTAGCACTGGGTAATTCCTACTACGAACAGCTACGGACCGAACGTGCCAGCATGAACTCCGAAATAGACGGCTGCAAGGTACAAAAACCGCATCTCGACAAGGAGATGACGTTTTTGCGCGCGGGTCTGTACGAACCCTTTGCCCCGGTCAGTGCTTTTTACGATTACGACGCACCGCTGCACGAAGACGTCCGGGCGTTCCTGGACCGTTATGGTACCCGGCGTATTCGTCACCGTACCAACGAAAATGGTGAGCGGTTGACACTACCGCTGGTACAGTCCGATGCCAGGGTGATCGTAGCCGGCGACAGTGTTGCCAATGGTGCCAATGTCAGTGATCATGAAACCCTGGCGTCCCGACTCCAGGCGCGTGATCCGCAGCGTCAATATGTCAATATTGGCATCGGCGGCGCCGACACCCCCGATATCCTTTGCGCTCTGGACCGGGCGGCCGACCAGTATCCGGGGCAGATCACCGAGCTCGTCTACGTCTATTGTGAAAATGATTTCAAGGATGACCGGGACGGAGGCACGCCTGAGGAGGCCATTGGCTGGTTGCGGGAATATGTCAAACAGAATGGCATTCGCAAGACAACCATCATTTATGCGCCCTATATCTACAATATTGTGCCCCACCTGACCCGCTTTCGCGGTGGTTATCGGGGCGGGTCCTACGCAACGGATAACGAGGAGCGTAACCGGCTCGAGGATCTGGCCACCGAAGCCGGTTTCCGTTATGTCGATATGACCGACCTGGCGATGGCCGAAATCGAGTCTACCCGGACCCAGCTGGGGGCATTGTCCCTGTTCATCGATCACATCCACTGGTCACCCGTCGGCACCGAGCGCCTGGCGGACTATCTGACAAGCCGGCAATAAGCTACGACCCTGACGGTCACTCGGGCAGGAACGGGGAATTCCGGGAATCAATGGTAACCGTAATCGGAAGACAGACCGGTAGCCACCAGTTCATCCATGACAGCCAGTTCATCCGCTGAGAAATAATCACGGTAGCCGCCTACCTTGCCGCGCCGCGCCTTGAAGGCATTGGGGTTGTTTACGTCCTTGGGCATCAGGCGCCGGCTGCCGGATTCCGTAGAACCGCTGGCTTCAATTTTGCGCATATTTTCCATGCTGGCGTATTCGGTTGCGTGGGCAATTTGTTCATCGCTTGCGCTGATGCCCATGAACGCGACCACTTTCTTCAGCGTTTTTTGCGGATTGGCACGCATTGCTTCATAACTGATTATCAGGTGATCCCTGGTTTTATGCAGTTCCTGTTGCCAGGCGTTCAGAAAGCGTACTGTGCGCGGCATGCCGTAATCCTCATCCATTACATACTCGAACAGGGTGACCTCGCCGCTTCTGGCAGACAGCTTGTTAAATTTCTTCTTGTAGGGGTTGACGGTGTTGACCCACTGGAAGTAGTTGGACACGGCGATGTCACGTGGGTCGCGGACCAGCAAGAGAACGCGGCTGTTATAGTAGTCCTTTTTGGAATCGCGGTTGCCGGTATAGGCGTTGACATACTTGTCATCGGTGAAGCGTATGCGCGGAACCCCGGGGTTGATCCCATGGAGATTGTCGAAACCAAGCAATTCGTTTTCCGGTACACCAAAGCGGGTGTGAAAAAACCCTGACAGCGTCACTCGCAGCCAGGTCCGGCCTGCCTTTGGAGGCGAGACAAAAACAAAATCCGCCTTGCGAATTTCCCGGTATTGTTTTCGGCCACGCAGCCAATGGTCGATGGCGGCCTGCTTTTCAATCGAGAGAAAAGAAAACAGGGATACGATACGTTCCCGTTTCTTTTTGCGGTAGCTGGGTTTGTCTGCCATATGGGTCGCGTGCGGGAGTCCGGGGATGGCCCATTGTCGATAAGCCACAAGTATATAAAATCCGGAGTAAACATTACAGGGCTATCGGTTCGTGGCATCCTTTGCTCAGCCGCTTTTCGCGGTCAGCCAGCGAGGCCGGCGTTTCAGCGGGCGCTTGAGTCGCTGCTTGAGCCCAACCGGCAAAGAATCATCCTTGTGAGAGCGTTTGGGCTTCACCCAGTACATCTGCGGTGATATTTTAATTAATCAGAGATTCCTTAAGTGAGTGCCTTTGCGGTTAAAACCGGTAATCAATTCAATGGAGTACTGTGCTACTGATCCTGACTCATCACCAACACCACCTGCCAT
>JAUXGZ010000063.1 GCA_030621785.1 Gammaproteobacteria bacterium
CCCCTGGGCGCCATCCAGCATCTCAAAGGTCGTGTTGCCGGTCGGGACAAACCCCGACAGATCAAAAGTGTTCACATCGCCGTCGGTCGGCGCAAAGACGATCGTTGACGCCGCGGAGACCATGGCTGAAAAACACGTGCCTGCCACGATCGCCAGCAACTTTCCTGTTGTGGTTAGTTTCATAATTGTTTCCTCTCGATTATTACGTCGTTTTAAGTTAGCGTTTGAGTTGTCTTGCCAAACAGTGAGCTCCGGGTTCCAGTGAAAATCTTCGTGAACCAACCACACCGCCTCCCTGTTGGAAAAGAGGCTAACTCCCGAGTGCTTACAAACCACTTACAAACGGGAATTTTTTTCAGGAATCAGTCAACTCTAGACATTCGTCTTGCCCACACCGACGATAAACCACACACTCTGTAGAGTATTGCCTATCGAGTTCGACCGGAGGAGTGCTTGACCGAGGGGGTAACCCGGATGTGTTCATTGCAGCGGGATTAAATATAACTTGCTGTACTATATATAAATATACGAAAATAATTCACAAGAACGAGATGCTTGCGCTTCTGCAGGAGCGCTGAATAGCGGCCAGACCGGGTAACGAAACTACGCCGTATCGTCCACGGCCAGACCAAGCGCTGTTGCCACCAGGGTACGTTGCTGTTCCCGGTGGACTTTCAAACTACCCACCGCCGAAGACGCCTGCGCGGGTCGACCTACACATTCAAGCGTGATATTACCCCTCAGCACCCTTTGCAAGTGATGTTTCTGGCTGTACCAGGCACCTTGATTACGCGGTTCTTCCTGGCACCAGACCACCTGCTCGAGATGCGGATAACGCTGGAATACGTCTGCAAGACAGTCCCCGGGAAAGGGATACAGCTGTTCGATACGCACAATGGCAATATCTTCGAGAGCTTCACTACGGCGTTTTTCCAGAAGATCGTAATAGATCTTGCCCATGCAGAGTATCAGCCGCGTGACACGGCCCGCCTCAAGGGAGTCGACCTCGTCGATCACCGGCCTGAAGCCGCCACCGGTTATTTCCCCGATCGTGCTAACCGCCTGCGGGTGACGCAGCATGCTCTTGGGCGTAATGACAATGAGTGGTTTTCGGTAACGCCGCAGCATCTGCCGGCGCAGCATGTGAAACACCTGCGCCGGAGTGGTCGGAGCACAGACCTGCATGTTCATCTGCGAACAAAGCTGCAGGTAACGCTCGATCCTGGCCGAACTGTGCTCGGGCCCCTGCCCTTCGTAACCATGCGGCAGGAACATCACCAGCCCGGATAAACGCCCCCACTTCTGTTCGCCGGAACTGATGAACTGGTCGATAACCACCTGGGCGTTATTGGCAAAGTCACCAAACTGTGATTCCCAGATCACCAGCACGTCCGGCTCGGTAGTGGCATAGCCGTATTCGAACGCCAGCACCGCTTCCTCCGACAGGATCGAGTCGATAACGACAAAGGAAGACTGTGTTTCCGACAGGTTCTTCAGTGGCACATAGCTGTGGCCGTCATTCTGGTCGTACAGCACCGCGTGACGGTGAAAGAAGGTGCCGCGACTGCTGTCCTGCCCTGACAGCCGCACAGCGAACCCCTGTTCCATCAAGGTGGCATAGGCCAGTGTTTCACAAAAGCCCCAGTCCATCGCCTGCTCGCCCCGAACCATATCGCGGCGCGCGGCCATCACGCGCTCAACCCTGGGGTGCAAGTGCATGCTGTCCGGGATCGTGGAGATCCGTTCGCCAAAATCCCGGAAAACAGACTCACTGATGGACGTATCGACTAATTGATCCCATTCGCCGCCATCAAAACGCTTCCAGTCGATCGGATGTGCTTTCTTCAGCGTGCGGCTATCCAGGAGATGCAGGGCCACGGCACCGCCCTGCTCGAGCAGCTTGCGGCTTGACTGCACCATATTTTCGGCATCCTGCTCGCACAGGACCTGCTGATCGAACAGGTGCTGAAGATACTTTTCGCGTGTCGTCGACAGGGCACGGACCTTTTGATACATCAGTGGCTGGGTAACGGCCGGCTCATCCGCCTCGTTGTGGCCCTGACGCCGGTAACAGACCAGGTCGATAACCACATCCTTGTGAAAGCGCTTGCGGTACTCGAACGCTACGCGAGTGATAAACACAACGGCTTCCGGGTCGTCTCCATTGACATGGAAGACCGGCACACTGAGCATTTTTGAAACATCGCTGCAATAGAACGTCGATCTGGAATCACGCTCTATATTGGTAGTAAACCCGATCTGGTTGTTGATAATAATGTGTACCGTACCGCGAGTCTTGTAACCACGCGTCTGGGACAGATTAAAGGTTTCAGTTACCACTCCCTGGCCGGCAAAAGCCGCATCACCGTGTATAACGACCGACAGGACGCGATCACCTGCATCTTTCTCCCAGCGGTCCTGGCGCGCCCGCACGGCGCCCTCGACAACAGGACCAACGATCTCCAGGTGAGAGGGATTGAATGCCATGGCAACATGAACCGGGCCACCCGGCGTATCCAGATCAGAGGCAAAACCCATGTGATACTTCACATCACCGGTACGCCCGGTACTGATTGTTTGCTCCTCGAATTCCCTGAACAGCATCCCGGGTAACTTGCCCAGTATATTGACCAGAACGTTCAGGCGGCCCCGATGCGCCATACCAAAAACAATTTCCCGGACACCGGCAGCCCCGGCGTGCTGTATCAGGTCATCGAGCAACGGAATAAGGCTTTCCGCACCCTCGAGGGAAAAGCGTTTCTGGCCCACATAGTGCGAGTGCAGATGCTTTTCCAGCGCTTCCGCTGCTGTCAGACGCTCCAGAATATGACAACGCCCGGTGTCGCTGAACCCGGATATCGCGTCGCTGCCTTCGAGCCGGCGTTGAATCCAGCGCTTTTCCTCGATACCGGGGATATGCATATACTCGACACCGACACTACCGCAGTAGCTTTGCTGCAGCTGCTGCAGGATGCCGGCCAGTGTCATAGTATCGGGCGCATGCAAAGAGCCGGTATTGAAACTGGTTTCAAGGTCCGCTTCCGACAGCTCATGCCACGTAAGCGTCAGCTCATCCAGTCCGGCCTTTGGCTGGTCCAGCAGCGGGTTGGTGCGCGCCTGCAGGTGACCGAGAAAACGGTAAGCGTTGATCAGCTGCAGAACCCGCATCTGCTTTTGGCGCCATTCAGGGTCGACGCCGGCGTGTGGAGCAACCAACGGCGGTGAATCTGCACTATCGGCACCGGACAGCGCACTGAAGTACTCCCGCCATTCGAGCGGCAGGGAGGTAGCGTCCTTCAGGTAGCACTGGTAGAGCGCGTCAAGATACTGTGAATTCTCCGCGCTCACCGGCAGCTCGCTGGTACCGGGATGACTTGCGGTCCTGCTATCAGGTTTTTCTTGCTGGCTCATGTCCTGCCTTGCCGGAATTGTATACTGATATAATAGATCGGCAGTTCCACGCCTGAGCTGAAGACCCCGCAATACGACTACAGCTCACTGTTTTTCAACGGGTTTTAATGCAATGGCGGGGATAGACCCCAAAATGACGCACTTCCAGTACGCCCATGGGATACTTTGCATTGATGTTATTATCCCCATGAAGAAGCAGAAACAGCCAAAGGAATTGGCGCCCCGGTCAGCAGGACGTGGTACCACTTTCCCGAGAGAGCAATTGCATGTCCCTGCTACATTTTTTTAAGCCCAAATGGCAACACCCTGATCCGGACATCCGTCGCCACGCCGTGCAGGCGCTGGCGACCGAAGACCTCGACACGCTGGCAAAAATAGCTCGGGAAGACGAAGAACCGGCGATTCGCCGGCTGGCGCTGCGCCGGATCAGCGATCTTGCCGTGCTGCATACCGCCGCCTGCGAAGATAGTGAAAAGGACATCCGCGAGTTCGCCCGTTCGCGGCTGTCACAACTGCTGGCGGGTACCCGGCAGGAAAGCCCGGCACTGGCTGTCCGCATGGATTTCCTGTCTCGGCACCCGGATGTAGAATTATTGAAATTCGTAGCCCTGAATGGCCACGAGGTCGAGCTGCGCAAGTCCGCGCAGGACCGGATTACCCGCGAATCCGTGCTACGTGATGTCGCCATCAACGACGCCGCTGTGGCCAACCGGCTGGCGGCCCTGGAACGCATTGCCCGGACCCCGGTACTGGAAGCGGTCTACCGACAGACGCGTAAATCTGACAAGCAGGTCAGCCGCCAGGCGCGGGCCCGACTGGACGCCTTGCGCGAGATCCAGGAACGCCCGGCGCGTGTGCGAGCAGAATCCGAACAGATCTGTACCCGCCTCGAATCACTCGGCCAGGACGGGCGATGGGAACAGGAACAGGCTGAACTGCAACGCCTGGAAGACCGCTGGAAAAAACTGGACGATGCAGCCGATATGGTCTGCCAAAACCGGTACACGTCAGCACGACAGGCTTTCCTGACGGCATACACGGCATTTGGTGCAGCCCGCGAAGCCGAACAGCAGGAATGGGCCAATAACCGAACGGCACGGCAAACGTTACTCACCCAGGTCGAGCAGCGCCTCGCAGAGGTTCAGAAACCCCGGCTGCTGGTGGCAGATGCCGGGGATGCATACCAGGCCGAGCTGGCGTCGTGGCAAGCCCGCTGGTCCGGGATGCCCGCCTTGCCGGCATCCCGGGCGAAAGCGCTGAACGAGCTTTTCGAAAAAACGGTGAACAGGTTGCACCAGCGCCTGAACCTGTTGCAGAAGTACCGGCAACTGGAAACAACCCTGCAATCCCTGGGCGCCAATGCCGAACAGCTGCTAAAAATCAGCCAGCCCATCAGCGAACAGCAGGTCAAAACACTGGAAAAGCGCTGGAAGGCACTGCACTGTCCGGCGGATGCAAACGAAATAGCGGATAGCATGCAACATCTGGAAACCGTTATGGGTCAATTACGGACCCGCCTGCGCGAGCAGCTTGAACAGCGGGAAACAGAATTTAAAAGGCTTCCGGAACAGGTTGAGCAACTGGAAACCTTGCTGAACGAAAAAGCATTAAAGCGTGCCGGGCCGATGTACGCCCGCCTGCAGAACAAGCTCGACCACCTGCAGGCACTGGGCGTTTCCCGGCAACGTCTGGCCCCTTTTACCCGCCGTCTGCAGGCCATTACACCCCAGGTCAGGGAGCTGCAGAGTTGGCGCAAATGGGGCGCCGATGGGGCTCGGGAACGTTTATGCACAGAGATGGAAGCGCTTGTCGGACACGAAACAGAGCCACGCGATCTGGCAACCCGAATCAGTCATCTGCGCACGGAATGGAATCGCCTGCGCACTGATGGCAGCGCTACACAACGCACCCTGTCAAAACGTTTTGACAAGGCGGCCGAGCAGGCCTACCAGCCGTGCCAGCACTATTTCAGTCAACAGGCCGCCGAGCGCGCTTCGAACCTGGAGACAAAACGCGACTTGTGTGACCAGCTGGAAACCTACCTGGTGACCGCTGACTGGTCACACATAGACTGGAAGGACGCTTTTAAAACACAGCAGCGATTCAGTAACGACTGGCGGCGGGCCGGACCGGTCGACCGGCGCAAGAGCAAGGACATTGCGCAACGCTACCACCAGGCCATGGCGACGCTGAAGGAACGCCTTGACCGGGAACGCAAGCGCAATCTTGGCCAGCGACACGCACTTATCGAACAGGTGCGGGCACTGCTGGACGGCGAAGATGTTCAAAAAACGATTAATGAATGCAAACAGCTGCAGAAGCAGTGGCAAACCACCGTGCCAGGCAAGCGTCAGCAGGAAGATGCCATCTGGAAGGAATTTCGTGGCGCCTGCGATGCGGTATTCGCACGACGCCAACAACAACACGACGACCGCCAGAAAGCCTGGCTGCTCAACAAGGCAAGGAAACAACAGCTGTGCGAACGCATCGAAGCCCTGTCCACCACTACTATCGATTCATTGCCTGACGCCGAGTACCAGAGCCGCCAGACTACGGCGGAATGGGAAGCAACCGGACCGGCGGCGAGGAACGACAACGCCGCACTGGAACAGCGCTTTGCCAAAGCCGGGAAAGCCTTTGACGAGCACCGCAAAGCCCTGCGCAAGACGGAACAACGGCTACAGCTGGATCAACTACGTAACAAAGCCGCGCTCTGTCACGAAGTAGAACGGCTACTGGAAGAGCCAGATCCAAACATCGCCAAAAGCCATCTGCACACTACCGAAGAACGCTGGAACGCACTGCCCGCACTCAACGAGGCCGCTATTGAAAAGGCGATCCAGCAACGCTATGCACGCGCTCAAAAAGCGCTGGTGGCCGGTGGCGAAGAGCAACAGCGACTCTCGGCAGAGCTGTCTGCCAACCTGGCCGTGCGGCAGGATCTTTGCCTGCGCATGGAAATCCTGGCCGGCGTGGAATCACCGCCGGAGGCCCGGCAGGCACGACTGCAACTACAGACCCGGCGTCTCGCCGGAGCGATCGGCAAGGGTGCGGGCGACATCTTCGGTACGTGGGCAAAACTCGAGCACGACTGGTATCTGAGTGGAGCGGCACCGGAGGCAGAGGAAGCGCTTCTGCAACAACGTTTCGACAAGGCCCGCGACCATTGGCAAGCGCACGGTAAACAGCAGGACTAACTGTTCTCTCTGCCTGCGACCCGGCCTTCTTGCCTCAGCGAGGCGTATCGCCAGCGAGCCACTGGTCAATGAGAGCGCTGGCAACCAGCCAGTCGAACCAGGACTCCCACAGGCGACTACGCACCGCCAGTGCCTCGGCGCGCGTATCCAGCGTCTGGTCGATCTGCACCAGGTAGTCGGTAGTGCTGAGTTCGCCGACCCGCCAGGCCCGTTCCAGAAGATTTACCTGGCGGTCGATGCTCGGCTGACCGGTACGTTGCCAGATGGCCCAGGCACCGCGGGAAAGCCGGTAACGCTCGGCCGCTGACAGCAGACGTGAGCGTGTCCGCCGGTGCAGATCCTGTCCTTCCCGCTCGGCACGGATCAGCTCAGCATTGGCCGCAGCCACCTCGGCCCGGAAATTGTTACGCACGAACAGCGGGATAGACAAGTTTATACCTACGAGCGTTTCTTCCTTGCTGCCCTCCAGGTCTTCCCGGCCGCCACGCACACTGATGGTCGGATCGGCACGGCGCTCTCGGTCGCGCAGTGTCACCGTGTTGCGCATTGCCGCCACGCGTGCCCGTTTGGCCCGCATAATCGGCAGATCCGCTAGCAGCACATCCACATCAAAGTCATCGATAGCCGGCAAGTCTTCCGGCAAGTCCGGCCAGCGCATCCGGCGTTCACCCAGCACCGCCGCCAGAGCCTGTTCAGCGGCCACTACATCCGCAGCCGCCCGGGCTTCCTGCAGTTGTGCCTGGGTGGATGCAAGCCGCGCCAGATCCAGCTCAACCTGGTTGATATCACCCGCCTGCCAACGCTTGTCTGCCAGATCCGTGAACCGTTGCATCAGGTCCGAGCGGCGTTTTGCCAGCTCCTGGCCTGAAACCGCGCTATGGTAACTGCCCAGTGCGGTAAGCAACTCGCCGGCTATCTCCTGACGCACCACCTCGAACTCAGCCCGTAACGCGTCCTGCTCGCTGCCGGCCGCCTGACGGCGGGCGCCACGTTTGTTGGACCAGTCGATGGTCTGGCCGATGCCCACAAATACCGTATTGTCATCGGCATTCTCGGCGTCCAGTTCCAGCTCCGGGTTATACAGGGGGCGTGAAGCCGCCTCACTACGGGCCATACCAACATCCATGGCCGCCCGGGCGGCCTGCACGCCCGGGTTCTCATTCTCGCTCTCACGCACCAGCTCCCGCAGTGCCGGATCGGGCGGTGTACCGGTAGACAGTTCCTGTGCCGCGTTGACTGGCAGCGCGGACAAACTTGCAATACCCAGCAACCAGACCACCATGGCCGGCGGCCACTTGTTAAAAATGTGCATATAAAAAATCCTGTGTCACAGCTCAATAAAATACTGCCGCGTGATCGCGGGGAGAACACCGTAAAAACAGCGTAAAACCAGAAGCCAGTCCGGGAATAGTGATCGTAACAAGGGAAGACTACGGTGCAAGCTGCCGCCAACCTGTTACAAGTGGCCCAGATCCGCCTCCAGCCCGGACAATGCAGCCAGGGCATCCTCAAACTCGTAGTCTTCAATGGCCTGGCCAATCACTTCCAGCGTGCTCCGGTGAGTATCGGATGACAACTGTGAGCGCAGGGCGTTCAGTGATTCCCCTGCCTCCTCTTCATCGTTTTCCAGGTGTTCCCTGAGTTCCTCCAGCAAGTTGGCAACAAGCGCCGGATCTGCTTCGGCAGCCGTCGCTACACTATCGGTTGCCACGCCTGGTGCGACACCCCTCAGTGCAGCAATTACCCGGGCCAGTTCATCCTGGAGTAGTGGAAGGTCGCGGCTCCCTTGCTCGTCCCCCCGCATGAACACGTCCTCGATCTTTTGTGCCAGCGTTTGTAGTGCATCGGCACCGATATTGCCAGCCAAACCTTTCAGGGTGTGCGCCTCACGCCGGGCACGTTCTGTATCACCCGCCTCGGCTGCTACCTGGATGCGCTGTACTGCATCGGTCTGGCTGTCACGGAAATTTTTCAGGATCTTCAGGTACAGCGCAGCATTGCCACCGACCCGGCGGAGACCGGTGACTGTGTCGATACCGGGTAGTTCCGGTACCGCCTCTACAGCGGCAAGATCCGTCTCGATGGATTCGTCCGGCCCACTGGCGCGGCGCGCTTCGGGCACTTCGATCCAGCGGGCCAGCACCTCGAACAGCTCCCTGACATCAATGGGCTTGGCCACATGGTCGTTCATGCCCGCGGCCAGCGTCTTTTCCCGGTCCCCGGTCATGGCGTTGGCGGTCATGGCAATTACAGGCAGCTCCCTGAAACGTTCGTCCTTGCGGATTTCAGCGGTCGCCGTGTAACCGTCCATCACCGGCATCTGGATATCCATCAGCACGCCATCAAAGCGGTCCGGGCCGGCCTTGAGTGTATCGACACCCAGTTTGCCGTTGGCGGCAATCACCACGCTGATGCCGGCCTGTGCCAGCAGCTCCTCGGCGACCTGCTGGTTGATTTCGTTGTCTTCAACCAGTAACAGGTGCGCACCGCGCAGGTGTTCGGCGGTCTCGACACGGCTCACACCGTCCGGGCGCACCTCTGCATAGTCAAAGCTTTCGAGGATTGCATCGAGCAAGGTGGACGGGTTGACCGGCTTGACCAGGTAGGCGCTGATACCCACGTCTTCGGCCTGGTGCATCAGTTCCTCACGGCCATAGGCGGAGACCATCAGGATATGCGGCATCTCCTTGAGGTTCCGATCCGACTGGATGCGCCGGGTGGATTCGATGCCATCCAGGCCCGGCATCTTCCAGTCCATCAGTACCAGCTTGTAGGGGTGTTCGGCGCGCTCGAGCTCGCTAATAGCTTCTTCGCCGGAAGCCACCTCACCGGTGGTAAAACCGAAAGACTCCAGATAGCGTGCCAGGATAATACGGCTGGTGGGATTGTCGTCCACGATCAGCACGCGCAGATCGGCAAGTTCTTTTGGCAGGGCACGCGGACCGCGTCGCACAGGTTCGGGCCCGATGCCAAAATGCGCGCTGAAGAAGAAGGTCGAGCCCTTGCCCGGTTCGGATTCCACACCGATCTCCCCGCCCATCATTTCCACCAGGCGTTTGGATATGGTCAGCCCCAGACCGGTACCGCCAAACTTGCGGGTGGTCGACGCATCGGCCTGGGAGAAGGACTGGAACAGTTTGGCCATCTGCGCTTCGCTCATACCGATACCGCTGTCGCGCACGGCAAAACGCAGCAAGACATCATCCGCGTCCCGCTCCAGTATCCGGATAGAGATGGCGATTTCACCTTCTTCGGTAAACTTGACGGCATTATTGGTCAGGTTGATCAGGATCTGGTTCAGGCGCAGGGGATCGCCCTTGAGCCCCATCGGAATGTCCGGGTCCATATCGACCATCAGTTCCAGCCCTTTTTCTTCTGCCTTGACGGAGACCACATTGGAAAAGTTATCCAGGGTTTCGGCCAGGTCGAAGTCAATCGTCTCCATGTCCAGCTTGCCGGCTTCGATCTTGGAAAAATCGAGAATGTCATTGATGATGCCGAGCAGGTTGTTGGCCGAGCCCGAGATCTTGTTCAGGTAGTCACGTTGCTTGCGGGAAAGCTCCGTGTGCAGCGCCAGATGACTCAGGCCGATAATGGCATTCATCGGCGTGCGGATTTCGTGACTCATGTTGGCCAGAAAATCAGACTTGGCACGGGTAGCCTGCTCTGCCTCGTGTGTGGCACCACTGAGCTGTGTCTGGGTTTCCTGCAGGTGCAGGTTGATGCGTCGGAAACGCAGATTCCAGGCCGCCATGGCCAGCAACAGCAGAATGCCGGCAAGCACCAGTGGCCAGTATTTCATCAAGGCATCGCGGAAAGTGATTTCACCATAATGTTCGTAGGGGCGGATACGCAGGGCGCGTAACACCTCGTGCACCGGCTGGTAATTGTCGGGAACAGTCCAGCCCGCGTACTTGCCATGCAGTGCAGCCTGGCTGTCCGCCGGCATGTTGAGCAAAGCAAGAGTCACTTCCTCCAGCAGATCATCGTCCATATCGGCGGCGGCTGCAAAAGGCCATTCCGGGTACAGATCGGTGCTCAAAAGGAAGGGGAAACGCGGGTATTGTTCGTTTTTGCTGGTGATCAGGGCGATGTCACTGATATCGAGTTCACCGCTTCCGGCGAGGCGTTCCAGGGTATCGGTTCGACAAACACCGGCGTCCACCTCTCCCGCCAGCACCGCCAGTACGGTTTTATCATGGGAGCCCGAGGCCGAGAGTTGACCCAGCTGCCTGTATGGATCAAACCCCTGCTTAAGCATTTCCATCCAGCCCACCTGCCAGCCACCCCAGGCCGTGGGGCTGGACATCATCAGGTGTTTGCCTTCAAGGTCCGCAATCGCTTGTATGTCATCGCGGTCGGCACGCCTGATAATCACCGAACCGAAATTTGGTACCGCCTCGCCGAGGCGCAGGTTTTTCAGGGTGGCAAGCCGGCGAATACCGTATTCAGCTTCAAATTCCACATACATACCCGGATTGCTGAGCACGAAATCTGCCTCACCGGTCTGAACATAGGCACGCATGCCGTCCCAGTCCAGAGGCACCAGTTCGAAGCGATGACCGGGAATGTGTGCCGTCAGATAGTCTGCCGTGGCAGACCACTTTTTCAGCGCCTTCTCCTTACCCCGATGGGCCATCAACATGATATTGTGGATCTGCTCCTGCCCCCGGGCATTACCAGTCCCTGCGCTTGTAGCCTCCACCGCACATGCGGATTGCATAAAAATGCTCGCCAGGACGAAGAGGCCCGCCATTGAAAAGGACTGGATGATGCGTCGCTGAACCATATTTCGTCTCTGGCAAGATGTCACTGCAGCTATTGCATGCCCTCCTCGGTAATGGTCTCAAGCTCGCCGGCATCGTTAAAGTGTAATACCCTGGTTACATTATCTTCCGTCCTGTAGGTCAGTACCCGGAAGTCCTGGGCAACGGGCTGTCCACATTTTTCCCGCACCTGGGTTTCGGTCAGTGGGGCGGTCTGATCATCGAGCAGCAACTCACCCTGACAGCGTATTGATCCTGCCGTGACACTGCCGGTACTTATTGCCAGCAACAGAAATGTTATAAAACCCGACGTCGCCTTCACAAGCCATCTCCTGTTTGTTAAATTCATCAAAGTCCGTTATATCACACATTTGAGGGATCGAGTGTGCTCTAGTCGTCCTTCAGCATGACAGTTGTTCGATGCGGTGTATGCCAAAGCGCTGGGGTGCGTTGGTTTCTGCAACATCACGACCCGAAAGCGTACCGTTGAGGATATATTCCTTGCCCATGTGTCCTTGAGCCCAGCCGATCACGGTATCGATGAGGGGGGTGTTGACACCTGCGATATCCGCGACACCCTTGTAGATACACAAACCCAACGGAATATCTTCGGTGAAGTAGCGGTTCGAGAAGTCAGGTTCCCAGCCGTTGCCGTGGACGATTTTTTTAAACGGGCAGCGGAAACCACGATAACCGGGGTTGGTGCGAAAAAATGTGGCCAGGTCGGGTGAGTCATCGTCGTAGACATAGCGTGTCAGAAAGTCGTAGATATGGGGTACATGAATGTTGTCCATGCCTTGCGATGTCAGGGCATTAGCAATGGACAGCAGCTCCTGATTAAGCGCATCCATGAGTTCGCCGGCTTCATCGGTCATCTGCTCATAAAAAAGCGGGTTATCGGGTAGTACTTTACCAGGCTGCCAGTCTTTACATAAAGTGTAGAGGCGCGAGGGGTGAAGAATGGCATTAACAGGATACAGGGTGGAGCTAAGGAAGTGGCCACAGCTTTCGGTGGAACCGAACAGTTTTTCGTTTAAGGCGATGACACTGTCGGTGGCGCTGTCAGGCAGTACGCCCACGCGGTAACGCTTTTTCAGCTCCTGAACTTCAACACGCTTACCGTAATCAGTGATGCGGCAGTTGAAGGGCATGGGCAAAATAGAAAACAGCACCAGATCATTTACCATGTTGCCAAGAATTTCACGGGCCACCCAATCGAAGCCGCCTTGCCCCGGGGTTACGCCAATGTACATGCCTTTACGCAAATGGGGCTTGAGCTCTTTGAGCACGCCCGGGTAGGCGAAAGATGGCAGCGGCAAAATTAAAACATCACTACCGGGAACCACATCCGCCGCATTGGCGGAAATCTTTTCGGGGATACCAATGATGGTGCCGGAAGGATCGTTGTGCGCGGCAAACTCCGCTACTATATGACCCTGTTCGGCCAGGCCTCTGGCCATACGCTCGGCTTCATCACCGTGGGATGCCAATACATTCGTGAATATCCCGCGAGAGGGGAGTAACGCTGCCAAAGCATGGGCTGCATTGCCACCACCGATAACACAGACCCGTAAATTATCTTTCAGATGTATGTTGGTATTCATGTTGTTTTTAATCGCGCTTCCCACAGATCCTATATTCGGCAGTATATTCGGGGTCAGCGTAACGGTCCACAATCCTTTGTAGCATGTTGAAGGATTACCGGAAGCCATCCGCAAGGCAGAATCCAGGTAGCTTCCATGGTTGCCAGCCATGATGCGCCGGGTTAATCGTTACGCCTGGCAAACCAGATGGTGTACCTCGCCCCCTTTGAGCCATGTGCTCGCACAAGCACCTCATTGACCTTGAACCCCACCTTGCGCAGCCGCTGCAGAAATTTCCTGTCCGGACCGGCCGACCACACGGCCAGCACGCCTTTCGGGCGCAGCGCCGTGTACGCCGCGGTCAACCCGTCCATGCCGTACAACCAGTCGTTGTCCCTGTGTGTGAGTCCCTCAGGGCCATTATCCACATCCAGCAGGATAGCGTCGTAAGCTTGTTGCTCGCGCCGTAGAATACCGGCGACATCCCCTTCGTGTACGGTTACCCGCGGATCGTCCAGGGGATGGCCCCCACACATTCCAGGCCATTTCCGGTTCCAGGCCACCACTTCCGGCACCAACTCCGCAACCACTACCCGGGCCTGATCACCGACCTGTCGAAGCGCTGCAGCCAGGGTATAGCCCATGCCCAGCCCGCCAATGAGCAATCGCGGCCGTTTGCGGTTCAGCAGCCGCGCACAGGTGCCTTCCGCCAGAGCATCTTCAGAGCCATGGACGCGGCTGTTCATCAACTCGCCGTGGCCTTCTATTTTGATCGAGAATTCTTCCCCTCGCTGATACAAACGCAGCTCCCCGCCATTTCCAGGCACTGCTGCGCTGTCGAGCAACACCCAGGGCGTCAACCCTCCGACTCCACGCTGCGCAAATACAGATCCTCTACTTTCTCACGGGCCCAGGGCGTTTTCCGCAGAAATTTCAAACTCGATTTGATACCTGGTTCATTGTTGAAACATTTAATATCAATGATGTGCCCCAGTTCATCCCATCCATAGTGCTCCACCAGGCGGGTGACAATCGTTTCCAGCGTCAAACCATGCAAGGGGTTATTGGGTTGGGAATCATTCCGGTACTGCTTCATCAGTGGAGTTTCCTTACCTTGAAATATCGCCCTTTTATCTTTCCCGTCGTGAGTTTTTCCAGCGCCAGGTCCACGACAGAATGCTCGACGGCCACATAGGCCCGACGATCAAAAATATCAATCTTCCCAACCTGCTTTCCGGCAACATCAGCCCCACTGGTCAATGCACCCAGTATATCGCCAGGTCGCACTTTCCCCTTACGTCCTCCATCGATACACAAGGTAACCATAAGTGGCCTGGCAGCCTGTTTCCGGTCTGGTTTCAAACTATCGAGGTCTGCTTGAGTGATGGTACCTTTTTGATATTCCTCAATCGCGTTGACACGGTGAGATTCAGCAGCAATATACAAACTTAATGCCAGCCCTGCCTTACCCGCTCGACCGGTTCGCCCGATACGATGGATATGCACTTCCGGGTCCTGACTCAACTCAAAATTGATTACCATTTCCAGGTCTTTTATATCGAGACCGCGAGCAGCCACATCGGTGGCCACCAGAATAGAACAGCTTCTGTTGGAAAATTGCACCAGCACCTGATCACGGTCCCGTTGCTCAAGGTCACCGTGCAGCGCAAGGGCGCTGAAACCCTTTGCCTGTAACGTGTCTGCAACTGACTGGCATTGCAATTTTGTATTGCAGAAAAT
>JAUXGZ010000042.1 GCA_030621785.1 Gammaproteobacteria bacterium
GACGGATATTATTGCCGAAGCGCGCCACTATGATCTGATTACCGATCAGACCCTGGGCGAGCACACGGCACTGCTGGAAAAACACCAGAATCCGCTGGAAGCGCTGGAAATGCGCCTGAGCGCAAAAGAGAAACAGATTTTGTAGGTCGAGCTGCGTGCAGCGAAGCCCGACCTACGGCCATTAACGTGATGAAAGAAACAGGACAATGAGCAAAGAACTGAATATCTGGCTGGACGACCTGCTGAATGATATCGAAAGCGTCCGCTTCAAACGCAAAAGTTCGCGGCGGGTGCGCGTCGATGTGGGTTCAGAAGCCCTGCCCGCCCTGCTGGAACTGTTGCAAGGCCGCGCCAGCTATGTACACCTGTCTGCCATCACCTGTGTGGACTGGATCGATGACGATGAATTCGAACTGGTGTACCACGTCTGGTCCTACGAGACCCGTTCACTGGTATCGGCGCATACGCGTGTACCGCGCGATCCGGGTGTCTACCTGTCGATCTACGATCTTTACCAGCCGGCGGCATTTTTCGAACGCGACATCCATGAGATGTTTGGCCTGTATTTCGAAGGCAGCCCGGACATGGAGAAATTCATCCTCACCGAATGGAATGGTCCACCGCCGATGCGCAAGGACTTTGACGGCGAAGCCTTCGTCAACCAGAACTTCCACTGGGAGCAATACCACCCGCAGTGGCTGAAAGACATTGAGGAAGAAGGCGGTGGCATTACCACCCGGCCGGAGGATGTGCGCTAATGCGGCCGGAAAACTACCAGGCAAGGAACCAGCCACCCAGTAACGAGTTCGAGCTGAACTTCGGCCCCAACCACCCGGGTATCGAGGGCAACTATGCCTTCCGGGTAAAACTCAACGGCGACGAAGTGCTGTCGGCGCGTGCCGACGCCGGTTACCTGCACCGCGGTTTCGAAAAACTCATGGAAGGCCGCCTGTGGATCCAGAACATCGCGCTGGTACCCCGTATCTGCGTGCCCGACCCGGTACCAATGGAAGTCTGCTATTCCCTGGCAGTCGAAGAACTCTGTGGCCTGGAAGTACCCGAGCGCGCCCAGTGGATCCGGGTCATGCAACTGGAGATGTCACGCCTGGCGGCCCATCTGTTTGCCTTCGGCGGCCACGCGGCCACCACCGGCATGTACACGCCGATGTTCTGGGGAGTGGCCGACCGCGACCTGATCCTGGACCGTTTCGAGGAACTGACCGGCGGACGCGTCTACAGCATCTATAACATCCCCGGCGGTGTGCGCCGCGAGGTGCCGGACGGCTTCCTCGAACGCCTGGGCAGCCTGCTCGATTACCTGGAATCGCGTCTGCCGGATTACGACAACCTGTTTTTCACCAACCAGGTATTTATTAAACGCGCACGCGATGTCGGCACCATAACCCAGGAACAGGCGCTCAAGTGGGGGGTGACCGGCCCCAACCTGCGCGCAACCGGCCTGGAGTTCGACGTGCGCCGCGATGATCCCTACCTGGTCTACGACCAGATCGAGTTCGATATTCCAACTGAACCCGGCGGTGATGCCCTGTCGCGCAACCTGGTAAGACGTTCCGAACTCAAACAGAGTATCCGCATTCTGCGCCAGGTAATCGATCGCCTGCCGTCGATCCAGGGCTCCATCCGCTGTCCAATCCCCAACCCGCTGGCCTGGAACGTGCCGGCCGGTGAAAGTTACGCGCGGGTCGAGTCTTCCAAGGGCGAACTGGCCTACTATGTGGTCTCCACCGGCGGCGACAAGCCATACCGCGTGCACGTACGTGGACCGTCGAGTATGCACGCCGTTCAGGTGCTGGAAAATCTTGCGGTCGGTTGCCGGCTGGAAGACATCGCACAGATCATGTTTTCACTGGATGCCTGTCCGCCGGAGGTCGACCGCTGATGTCTGACATCCCCTACAAGGACAAAGGCAGCATCCTGCGACCACTGAAGGCGCTGAGTTTCTTTGCTCGCAAACCGGTCACCGAGCCCTTTGAGCCGCGACCGGCCGCTGACAGCTACCGGGGTTTCCACGTCAACGACTGGGAAAAATGTATCGGCTGCAGCACCTGCCAGAAAGTCTGCGATAACGCAGCCATCACCATGGTACGGATTCCCGGCCTGCCGGAGGATCCGGTGCTGGGCATACGCAACGAGCGTCCCGCCATCGATTACGGCCGTTGCTGCTGGTGCGGACTGTGCGTGGATATCTGCCCGACCGGTTCCATTTCCCTGACCACAGAGTATGTACACATTTGTCGTGAGGACGAACTGGACAGTTACTTCATCCTCCCCGATCCCAACGGCATGCACGGCGAGCATTTCTCCAAAGGCTGGGACAAGACCGAGGATGCCGATCTGGTCGACCTGCAACAGCAGCCCATGGGCGAAGTAGAAGCAGAACAACGCATCGACAATTTCGACGAGATGATCAACGGCTTCACCAGTCAGCAGGCAATCATCGAGGCTTCGCGCTGTGTACAGTGCGGCATGTGTCATGACTCCTGCCCGACACACATGAATGCGCCCGAATACATTCGCGCCATCTGGGAAGGTAACGCGGAAGAAGCCGTCCGGCAGATCTATCGCACCAATCCTTTTTCGCACGTCTGTGGCCGCGTCTGTACCCGCCGTTGCGAAACCGCCTGCTCGATCGGACGACGCGGTGACCCGGTGGCAATCCGCTGGCTGAAACGCTACGCCATGGATGCTGTTTCCGATGAACGCACTCGCGAGATTGCCGCTGAAGACAAGGTTGATTACGTCAGTGGTAAAAAAATTGCCATTATCGGTGCCGGTCCGGCCGGCCTGACGGCCGCCTTTGACCTGGTGAAAAAAGGTCACGAAGTAACCGTATTCGAGGCCCTGGACAAACCCGGCGGCATGACCCGCTACGGCATCCCCGAGTACCGCCTGCCCTACGACCGCCTCGATGCGGACGTCGAGGTCATCACCTCGCTAGGCGTCACCATCCGCTACAACACACGCATCGGCCGGGACGTCAGCATGGCCGATCTGGAGCGTGAACACGATGCCGTGGTAGTCGCCATCGGCCTGCAGGAAGGTCGCTCGACACGCATCCCTGGCAGTGATCACAAGCAGGTAAAAAAGGCCGTATCGCTGCTGCGCAAAATCACCCAGGGTAAAACATTCGACGTGCCACGCACTGCGGTGGTCATCGGCGGCGGTAACGTTGCCATGGACATTGCCCGCAGTCTTGCCCGCCTGCAGAAACAGCAGTACGGCGAGGTCGGCATGACTGTGGCCGCACTCGAGGATTTCGATCATTTCCTTGCCGACCCGGAAGAAATTACCGAATCACGGGAAGAAGGCATCCTGATACTCGACAGCCGCGGCCCAAAGCAGGTCATCGTCGACAAGGGAAAACTGACCGGCCTGGTAACACTGGGCGTGATTTCCATCTTCGACGAGGACGGCCGCTTCGCCCCACGCTACGAAGAACGCGACGAACAGATACATCCGGCCGAGATGGTCATCGAATCGATCGGCCAGATGACCGATGTATCCTTGTTCGGGGACGAACTTACCGAACGCCTGGAATGGAATCGCGGCCGCCTCAAGGTAGATGAGAACGGCCATACTTCCGAAGCCTGGCTGTGGTCTGCCGGTGACATGGTTTTTGGTCCCGATGTGGTGCACGCGGTCGCCGACGGCCACCGGGTGGCTGCCAGTATTGAAGCATATTTCACCAGCGTAGAGGTATCGCAGTGAGTACACACGAAGAAGGACACAGCGCGGCCTACGAGCGCATCCGCTCGAAAAAAACGCTCAAGGAAATTCTCGATGTAGCCACCTCGTTCGAAAAAGCGGCGTGCGACTTTTATACGGCACTGATACCAAAAGTCAGCAAGAATCTGCGCTATCTTGTCGAGGAGCTTGCCACGGAGGAACAGGGCCACTACGACCTGTTCACCTCACTGGCAGA
Source organism: Gammaproteobacteria bacterium (assembly GCA_030621785.1). Classification (GTDB taxonomy): domain Bacteria; phylum Pseudomonadota; class Gammaproteobacteria; order DSM-19610; family DSM-19610; genus Thiogranum. The sequence goes on from JAUXGZ010000042.1 coordinate 3,944, forward strand.
AAACCCGGACATCGAAAGCCAGGTACACACGGAGATACAGACTCCGGCGGAAGACCGGCGTTTCTCCGACTTTATCCAGCTACCGGACCTTGGCGACAAGCCGGATGACCAGACGATTCTGCAGTATGCGCTCGGTCGCGAAGACGCCGCAATGAAACAGTACCGTGAACTGGCGGAAACCACCGAAGCCGGTCCGATACACGACCTGTTCGAATACCTGGCGAAAGAGGAAACCCTCCACAAGCAGGAACTGGAAAAGCAGTATTACGAAATCGTCTATAGCGGTGGTCCGGGTAACGGCTAGACACCCCGCACCCGGTCCTGAATTACCGCCATGACTGACAAATATCCAACGCAAAACGGCGTTCGTTACCCCAACGGGGCGGCACGCACCGCGAACGGGGTGAATTTCTCCGTCTTCAGTCGCCACGCTGCACGCGTGGAACTGTTGTTGTTTTCCAGTGCCGACAGCCCGCAACCTTTCCAGGTGATCCACCTCGAGCCTGACCTGAACCGCACGTTCTTTATCTGGCACGTCCACGTCGAGGCATTACCCGCCGGCACCTGCTATGCGTGGCGCATGGATGGTCCGGACGATACCCGCGAATCCGGCTTACGCTTCGATGTCGACAAGGTGCTGCTCGACCCCTGGGCACGTGCCGTCTGCGACGGTTTGTGGAACCGCGAGGCAGCGAGCCAACCGGGAGACAACCTGCCAGTTTCCATGCGCGCCATGGTTTGTGACGATGCCTACGACTGGGAACAGGACACGCCTCTCAGCATTCCGAACGAAGATGCGATCATCTACGAGCTGCACGTTGGCGGCTTTACCCGCCACGCATCTTCCGCTGTTCATAACCCGGGGACTTTCTGCGGCCTGATCGAAAAAATTCCCTACCTGCAGGATCTGGGCATCACCCACGTGGAACTGTTGCCGGTGATGGCCTTCGACGAGCAGGACGTTCCGCCGGACACAGCGAGCCTGGGGCTGAAAAACTACTGGGGCTACAGCACCCACAGTTTTTACTCACCCCACCCCGGTTACTGTGTCACCCCCGCACAGGGCACCCACCTGAATGAATTCCGTGACCTGGTGAAGGCACTGCACCGGGCCGGCATCGGCGTCATTCTGGACGTGGTTTTCAATCACACCTCAGAAGGTAATGCCAAAGGCCCCACCATCAATTTCAAGGGCATGGACAACAGCGTCTTCTACCATCTGGAGCAGGACGACAAAAGCCGCTACCGCGACTACACCGGCTGCGGCAACACCGTCAACTGCAACCATCCCCTGGTGGCCAACTTCATCATTAACTGCCTGGAATTCTGGGTGCAGGAAATGCACGTGGACGGCTTCCGTTTCGACCTGGCCAGCGCATTGGCGCGCGGCGAGGACGGCACACCCATGCACGACGCACCGCTGTTGTGGGCTATCGAACTGTCGAGCCAGCTGGCGCGCACGCGTCTGATTGCCGAAGCCTGGGACGCCGCCGGCCTGTACCAGGTTGGCAGTTTCCCCGGTTATCGCTGGGCCGAGTGGAACGGCCACTACCGGGATATCACGCGCCGTTTCCTGCGTGGTGACACGGGCCTGATCCCGGAACTGGCAACCCGGCTGAGCGGCAGCGAAGACCTGTACGGGCCGCAGAACCGCCTGCCAATCAACAGTATCAATTTCGTAACCTGCCACGACGGCTTCACACTGATCGACCTGTTCAGCTATAACCACAAGCACAACGAAGCCAATGGCGAACAAAACCGCGACGGCAGCAACGACAACCTGAGCTTCAATTGCGGCATCGAGGGTGACACCACAGACCCGGCCATACTGACACTGCGCAGACAGATGGCGAAGAATGCCGTGGCTATGCTGCTGCTGAGCCAGGGTGTGCCCATGCTGCTGTCCGGCGATGAAATACTCAGTACACAAAACGGTAATAACAACGGCTATTGCCAGGACAATGCACTGTCCTGGTTCGACTGGAGACTGACGGACAGGAACGCCGACATGCTGCGTTTTGTGCGTACCATGATCGCCCTGCGCAAACGCCACCCGTCGCTTATGCGGCGGCGCTTTCTAAATGGAACGCAGGTCAGGGGACGCGAGCTGCAAGACATCCGCTGGCACGGCCTGGATACAGGCGAACCACAGTGGGATGACCCCGAATGCCACCTGCTGCGTTTTACCCTCGCCGCGGTCGATGAGCAGGAAGCCGACCTGCATGTGATATTCAACCTTTCCGCCGATCCGATGAAGCCGGTACTGCCTGTCATCAAGGGACGAAACTGGTACCGCTGCGTGGACACTGCATTGAAGTCGCCGGATGACATTGTTAAACCGGGCGATGCGAAAGTGGTCAGGACCAGCCACTACCCTGCGCGCGCCCGCAGCGTGATCGTGCTGGAAGCAAGATCACAGGGTCCATGACGCAAAACATCTACATCAGCGGTGCAGAGCCGGGTAGCGGAAAATCGCTCACCGTACTGGCCTTCATGGAAATACTGTCAGGCTTTGGCGAACGCATCGGTTTTTTCCGCCCCGTCATTCGCAGCGACCGGCAACCCGACCAGTTGACCCGGCTGATCACGGAACGCTACGGGCTGGAGCAACCGGCCGAAGCCATGGCGGGATGTACTGCGGAAGTTGCACGAGAATTGCTGAGCGCTGACCGCTACAGCGAACTGCTGAAAATCATACTGGCAAAGTACCGCCAGCTGGATGCGCAGTGTGACCGGATCGTCTGTGCCGGAACCGACTATTCGGGGGGCTATGCCGCCCTGGAACCGGGCTTCAATACAGATGTTGCCAATAATCTTGGTTGCCTGTTCGTACCGGTTGTTAATGGCAGAAAACGTGACAACACCGCCATACAGGATGCGGCTTCGGGCTTCCTCAAGTCCCTGCAATCAGACAACTGCGACATACTTGCCACCGTCATCAACAACGTGGCACCCGACCAGCTGGATGCGCTCAGGGCCGGGCTGGCGCGCAAGCTTTCCGGCGATGCTCCGGTCTATGTTGTTCCGTATGACGCGGCACTGGCGAGTCCCACGCTGCTGGATATCGTGGAGCAGCTCGATGCCCGCGTCATCCATGGCGCACCCGAAACCCTCAAGCGCGTAGTCCGGAGCTACAAGGTCGCGGCGATGCAGATACCGGACTTTCTTGACCATCTGACAGAGGGCAGTCTGGTCATTACACCCGGTGACCGTGCCGATATCATTCTGGCCAGCTTCATGTCCTACCCTTCGACCGCGTACCCACAGATCGCCGGCCTGCTGCTGAGCGGTGACCAGCCGCCGGCCGGACAGCTGGAGGCATTGCTGAACGGACTCGAACAACCACCGTTCGCAGTACTGAGTGTACCCAGCGACACCTTCAACACGGCCATGGACGCCAGCCGCGTGAGCGCCAGCCTGGCAGCAGACGACGAGCACAAGATTGCCACTGCTCTGGGTCTGGTGGAAACCGGGATCGACCAGCAATCACTCCGGCAGCTGCTGGATACCAGGCGCAGCAACCGGGTGACACCGCTGATGTTTGAGTACGAACTGATCCAGCGGGCAAAAGCACAGGTACAGCATATCGTGCTGCCCGAAGGTAGTGAGGAACGCATCCTGCGAGCCGCCGAGATCCTGTCCCTGCGTGGCGTGGTGCGACTGACGCTGCTGGGCAATATCGAGGCGATACGACAGAAAATTCTGGCCCTCGGCCTGCGGCTGGACGATGTGGACATCATCGATCCCGAACAATCGGATCTGAGAGTACAGTACGCAGAAAGCTACCACTGCTTGCGCGAGCACAAGGGAATATTGCCGGAAATGGCTTTCGACACCCTGTCCGATGTCAGCTATTTCGGCACCATGATGGTATACCACGGACATGCAGACGGCATGGTGTCGGGCTCGGTGCATACCACCCAGCACACTATCCGGCCGGCCTTCGAGATCATCCGGACCAGGCCGGACACGGCCATCGTGTCCAGCGTCTTTCTGATGTGCCTGGAGGATCATGTACTGGTCTATGGAGACTGTGCCGTCAATCCTGACCCGAACGCGCAACAGCTGGCCGACATCGCCATCAGCTCGGCAGAAACGGCCGGAATGTTCGGCATCGAACCGCGGGTCGCCATGCTTTCCTACTCGACCGGTGTTTCCGGCAAAGGTGAGGCCGTGGAGAAAGTACGCGAAGCTGCCAGGCTTGCCCAGGCCATGCGACCGGATCTCAAAGTCGAGGGTCCCATACAATACGATGCCGCAGTCGATGCCAGGGTGGCCGGCACCAAACTACCCGACAGCGAAGTTGCCGGCAATGCAACCGTGTTCATCTTTCCCGATCTCAATACCGGCAACAATACCTACAAGGCCGTACAACGCTCCTCGGGCGCCGTGGCGATAGGCCCCGTTCTGCAAGGTCTGAACAAACCGGTCAACGACCTCAGCCGCGGCTGCACGGTCACCGACATCGTCAACACCGTCGCCATTACCGCCATTCAGGCGCAGGCGGTGAAGGAGAGCACATGAAGGTACTGGTACTCAATTGTGGAAGTTCATCCATCAAGTATCGCCTGTTCGAACTACCGGCTGGCAATGTGCTGACCTCCGGCGAAGTCGAACGCATAGGCGAAGCGGAAAGTTTGCTCCGCTACAGCCTGCCCGGTAACAGTAGCCCGGTAGAGAACCGGCACCCCATTGCGGACCATCGCGAAGGACTGGCGGGGATCATGGCTGCACTACTGGAGTCGGGTACCGTACAGGAACTGACCGAACTGGCCGCCATCGGCCACCGGGTAGTACACGGCGGCGAATGTTTCCGGCAACCGATACGGGTGGACGACGAGGTTATTGCCCGGATCCGGGATATGATTCCGCTGGCACCGTTACACAATCCTGCCAACCTGATGGGCATCGAGGTAGCCATACAGGTTGCCCCGCAAGCGACGCAGGTTGCCGTCTTTGATACCGCCTATCACCAGAGTCTTCCGCCCCACGCCTGGCACTATGCCCTGCCCTACTCCCTGTATACGGAGCACCGGGTGCGGCGCTATGGTTTTCACGGCACCTCACACCACTATGTAGCGAAACAGGCAGCAACGTTCCTGGGAAAACCACTCGACCAGCTAAACCTCATCAGCCTGCACCTCGGCAATGGCGCCAGCGCCACTGCCATTCGTAACGGGCAAAGTATCGATACCTCGATGGGTATGACCCCGCTGGAGGGTCTGGTGATGGGTACACGCTGTGGGGATATCGACCCGGCCATCCACTCCTACCTGAACCGGGTAAGAGAAATGTCTATCGAGGAAGTGGACCGGATGCTCAACCGTGACAGCGGGCTCAAAGGTCTCTGTGGTCATAACGATATGCGCGAGGTGCATGAACTGGCCGATGCCGGCGACGAATCCGCCTTGCTGGCACTGGATGTTTACGGCTATCGGCTGAAGAAGTACATCGGTGCCTACTTCGCCGCACTCGGCCGGGTGGATGCCATCGTGTTTACCGGAGGCATCGGCGAAAACGATAGCGGTATTCGCACACTCGCCTGTTCCGGACTGGAAGCTCTGGGCATCCACATCGATGATGCGCCCCCGCGACCGGCAGCGAATAATATCCTCTGCCTGCACCGGGAAGATTCACCCGTCCGGGTACTGGTGATTCCGACCAATGAAGAACTCGAAATCGCTGTCCAGACGATGGACTGCATTAGTAACCGGGTGGCGTAGACAGACCGCAGCCTGTCGACTATGAAGCGGTGCTGGCGGGGTCGCTGGTTATGTCTTTAAGTAATTCCTTATATAAGAGACAGCTAAAGCGTGAAAAGCGTCGTCCTTCAGCATTCCCCGATAATGAAACGCCAATTTACGCCCCCTTAATAGTACATCTTCGCATTTTGCATTCCTGTACGCTAAGCTTTGGTTCAGAGGATCATATTCCACGCATTGAGCTGAGCAGAAAACATGAGATCGTTCGTTGATACAACGCTTTCCGGATTACAAAATGCCTTTCGCCACAAACTGGAAGAAAGGGCTGCCCGGCAACGCCAGTACGGCGACGTTGCGAATGCGGTGGAAAAAGCTGTGGATGGGACAGACAGCAGAATCCGGCTGGTCAGCGGCTACAAAAAGAAATTGTACGATGGGGTTAGCACCGCTCTGCAGTTCACTGATGAACTTGTTGCCCGGATTCCGGGAGCTATCGAGGTCAGCAGCAGAAATTTTATCTCAGACCCTTATGTCAATGCTTTTTTTGTCAACGTTAATGACCTGCAGACAATTCTTAGCCACAGCTCCGAAATCCGGGATTTTATGGAAAATTACGCAAGTAGCGAAAATTCACAGTGCTGTGTCCTGCTCTGTATGCAAAAAACAGAGAAATCCGTATTGGGAATGGAACTGTCGGGTGAGATTCTGAAGCGGGACGTTCAACAGACTGCGGTCAGCTTTTCCGATCATCGTCTCTATTCACCGGCCCCGACCGAGGCTGCAGCCCGGGAAGGACTCAAGGAATGTCTGCTGGGAGGGCTGGTGAACAATGCGCTCGAGCACATCATGCGGGATAAAGTGGAAAACCATCAATTCCAGAGCGACCGTCAAATGCTGCACGCAAGGCTCAGGCACCTGGAGTACAAGTCGGGAAACCTGCACCAGGGGTCGCAGGTTCACGCTGATCTGGCAAATAAAATTGAGGAAATCCGGCAAAAACTTAGCGTGATCGAGGATAGCTTGATGAATACCCGCCCTGCGACACCACAGGAGTCGCTCAATCATGTCAACCGGGTGTTAAAACAACCCGAAAACTACATCCGGTTGAACAAGTCAGCACTCAAGCTCGACAAAATGGGCATCAGAATAGACGATAACTCATCACAGTCCTGCAACGATATCGAACTGGCCGAAGTAGTCATCGGAGAAGAACGACCCCGCGTGGTTACTCTGGCAACATTTCCAACAGGGGAAATATCTCCGCAGGCCGAATTTCAGGCGCACAGGATATTCTCATAACCTGTATTAGTGGGTATTCGATAAAACAGAACACAGCAACGGTCCAGGGCAATTGAACCCTGGACCGCGAACCGAAGTACAAAATCGCGATAGCTAACCCGCAATCGTCATCCAGACGATGGATGCTATCCGCCGCCTGGGTTCAGTGAATAAATGTCAGGTACAGGTAGACCAGTCCTACGGTTATTGCCAGGCCAATCATACCCAGTATCACCGTGCTACCCTCGTTTCTCTGCCAGCCCCTGAATATCCAGTAGCCTTGCAGCCCGGAAAAACCGGCAGCGGCACCGAGTACCAGGAACATGTTTTTTTCCGGAAGCTCCATCGGCAACAGGAATATAAAAAAGAAAACAAACGCCACACCCAGCGGTGTTAGCGAAAACAACCACCTTTCCACTTCCTTTTCATCCCTGTTATTGGTTATCAGTTGACCGAATTTTTTTACAATACTCACAACGCCCTCTCCCTTTTAAAAAAGCATACGGATACTACAACGCTAACAGCTGGCTGTCCTGAATAAATTGATCTGCGTCAACTTTTACAAATATCGCGGTCTCGCGGACCCTTAGTCTTTACAGCCGGGTTCAGTACTGAACCCGGTCAGCCGCTACTGTCCGGTGACGAGGCAACAAGGAATACTAATGGGCTGGGAAGCGTGGTTCACTGTGGCCGTAGTGGTCGCCTGTTTCGTCGTGCTGGCGTGGAATCGCGTCGCCCCGGATGTAACCATGGCCGGTGGCCTCACCCTGTTACTGGTCGGCGGTATTCTTAGCCCCCGGGAGGCACTGGCCGGCCTGGCCAATGAGGGCATGGCCACGGTAGCCGTGCTGTACATCGTCGTCGCGGGGGTACGTGAGACCGGCGGACTCGACTGGATCGCACATCGCTTGCTGGGGCGCCCACAATCTGAACGTCATGCCCAGTTCAGACTGATGGCTCTGGTCGCCGGAATCAGCGCCTTTCTCAACAACACCCCCGTGGTCGCTCTGTTCGTGCCTGCGGTACAGGACTGGGCCAAACGACACCGCCTCTCGGTAGCGCGCCTGATGATCCCGCTGAGCTATGCCTCCATCGCCGGCGGAACCTGCACCCTGATCGGCACCAGTACGAACCTGGTACTCAATGGACTCCTGATCAGCGAAACGGGCGCCTCGCAAATCAGTATGTTCGAACTGGCCTGGGTCGGCATCCCTGTCGTCCTGCTGGTTATCCTGTATTTCCTGCTGGCGGGTAAATACCTGCTACCTGATCGACTGCCTGCGATCACACGCTATGCCGACGTGCGCGAATATACGGTGGAAATGGTAGTCGAACCCGGCAGCCCGATCGACGCCGTCAGTATCAAGGATGCGGGTCTGCGACAATTGCCGGGCCTGTACTTGATCGAACTCGAACGGGACGGGGAAATCCGGCCGGCGGTGCCCCCGACCGAGCTCCTGCAGGGCAACGACCGGCTGGTGTTCGCCGGCGTGGTGGAATCGGTTATGGATCTGCAGAAAATCAAGGGGCTCAAACCGGCGACCGGTCAGATCGACAAACTCGGCACACCCCGGCACAGGGCCTGTCTTACCGAAGCCGTGGTCTCCAATACCTGCCCGCTGGTTGGTAAAAGCATCCGCGCGGGCCGTTTTCGCAACCAGTACAACGCCGCAGTGATTGCCGTGGCGCGTAACGGGCGACGCTTGCGTGACAAAATCGGCGACATCGTGCTGCGCCCGGGTGACACCCTGCTGCTGGAAACACGGCCTTCTTTTGCGGAGCAACAGCGTGATTCGCGCGATTTCTACCTGGTCAGCCGCCTGCAGAATTCCACCCCACCGCGCCGTGATCGCGCCTGGATTGCAACCCTCATACTCGGAGCGATGGTGATAACGGCTGCGGCCGGATGGCTCAGCATGCTGGAGGCGGCCATGCTTGCCGCCGGCATGATGTTACTGAGTCGCTGTACCACCGGACGCCTGGCCCGCCGTGCCGTGGACTGGCAGGTTCTGGTCGTGATCGCCGCCTCGTTCGGCATCGGCACGGCGCTGCAAAACACGGGCGCGGCAAACGCCATTGCAGAATCCATGATCGGACTGAGTCAGGGCAATCCGTCAACGGCACTGGCCCTGATGTTCATGGCCACTGCCCTGCTGAGCTCCATCATTACCAACAATGTCGCCGCGGTACTCATGTTCCCGATCGCCGTGGCTACCAGTACCAGCTTCGGCGTCGACCTGTTGCCTTTTGTGGTTACTATAATGATCGCGGCATCAACCAGCTTTGCCACGCCTATCAGCTACCAGACCAATCTCATGGTCTATGGCGTGGGTGGTTACCGCTTTTCAGATTATCTGCGGGCAGGCATCCCGCTGACACTACTGGTAGGTGTTATAACCCTGTTGATCGTACCGCGAATCTGGCCGCTGTAGCCGCACGTAATTCAGGGATGGTCGTCGGCTTCCTTGCCTTCTTTCGGTGTTGGCATCAGATCGGTCTTGCTGATCCCCAGCGCCAGCGTGGTCGAGCCGGCAACGAATATCGAGGAATAGGTGCCGACAAACACGCCCACGATCAACGCCAGTGCGAACGAATGAATCACGTCGCCGCCCAGGAAGAACAACGAAAACAAGACCAGCAAGGTGGTCAGCGACGTCATCAAGGTACGCGCCAGGGTCTGGTTGATCGAGACGTTCATGATTTCAACGGGAGAGCCCTTGCGCATCCGCCGGAAATTTTCACGGATACGATCGAACACCACGATAGTATCGTTCAGTGAGTAACCGATAACAGCCAGCAACGCCGCCAGCACGGTCAGATCAAACTTGAGCTGCAGTATGGAAAACACACCCAGGGTAATGATCACGTCGTGTACGAGGGCCGCCACTGCACCCAGTGAAAAGCGGTATTCAAAACGAATCGAGACATAGATCAGGATACCGATGAGCGCATACAACATGGCCAGGCCACCTTGTTCGGTAAGTTCCTCCCCGACCTGCGGACCGACAAACTCGACCCGGCGCATCTCCACCGATGCATCGGCCTGGCCGAGCGCCGCTATCACGTCATCACTCAGCTTCGCACTGGCCTGATCCCCCCTGGGAGCGATGTTAATCAGTACATCCCGCGAACTGCCAAAGTGTTGAACCTGGGCATCACCGAAACCGGCGTCGTCGAGTACATCCCGCATCCCGCCCAGATCCACGCTATCCGGATAGGCTACCTCGATCAGCGTGCCGCCGGTAAAGTCGATGCCGAAATTCAGCCCGCGCGTAGCCAGTGAGACCAGTGAGGTAATAATCAGCACGGAGGAAAGAATCAGGGCAAGCCGACGCTTGCCCATAAAGTCGATTTGTCTCTTTTCACCAAGAATCTGCATATCCGCTTTCCTCTACCCTGATCTCAGATCGGCAGGCGTTTCAGACGGCGCCCGCCGTAGATCAGATTGATAACTGCCCGTGTACCCATGATGGAGGTGAACATCGAGGTAATAATACCCAGCGACAGGGTTACGGCGAATCCCTTGATCGGCCCGGTACCGAAGCTGAACAGTACGATGGCGGCGATCAGGGTTGTAATATTGGCATCGGCAATGGTCGACAAGGCCTTGGCGTAACCGGCATGGATGCTGGCCTGCGGCGTGTTGCCATTGCGCAGTTCCTCACGGATACGTTCGAAGATCAGCACGTTGGCATCGACAGCCATACCCACGGTCAGGACGATACCGGCAATGCCCGGCATGGTCAGCGTGGCCTGCAGCAGGGACAGCAACGCGACCACGAACACCAGGTTGAACGCCAGTGCCAGGTCGGCCACCAGGCCGAACATCTTGTAATAGATCGCCATGAAGATCAGCACCAGCGCAAAACCGATGGCAACTGACTGGAAGCCCTGTTTGATGTTATCGGCACCCAGGCTCGGGCCCACGGTACGTTCCTCGATAATCCGGATCGGCGCCGCCAGCGCACCTGAACGCAGCAGCAGGGCCAGTTCGTGCGCTTCCTGCGGGCTGTCCAGGCCCGTGGTCTGGAACTGCCGACCGAACACACCGCGAATGGTTGCGACACTGATGATCTCTTCAACCTTACGATTGCTAATCACCGGTTTGCCATCGACCATGCGCGTTATCGATTTATTCTCGATGAACACCACCGCCATCGGCTTGCCGACGCTCTCCTTGGTGAAGTCCAGCATCTTGCGGGCACCCTTGCCATCGAGCGTGACCGATACCTGCGGGCCACCGGTGTTATTGTCAAAACCGGAACGGGCATTAATGATCTGATCACCCGTAGCAATGATCCGGTTTTTCAGCAGGTAGTAGCGGCCTTCACGGGATTTGTACAATTTCGAGCCGGCCGGCAACTTGCCCTTGCGCGCGTCCTCGACACTGTTTGTTACGTCTACCGCACGGTATTCCAGCGTTGCCGTGGCACCGAGGATGTGCTTGGCACGTGCCGTGTCCTGCACGCCAGGCAACTGCACGACAACACGACGATCACCCTGCTGCTGAACGATCGGCTCGGCAACGCCCAGCTCGTTCACCCGGTTTCGCAGGGTGGTTATATTCTGTTGCAGGGCCAGCTTGCGGGTATCGCGCATCTCGGCCTCACTCAGCCCGATCTCCAGTAATGCACTGTTGTCCGCATCGACTTCTTTCAGCACCAGGTCGCGATATTCGTTATGAATCAGATCCGCACCTTTTTGCCGATCCTCCGCATTACGGAATTTAACCACCAGCTGGTCTCCACTGCTACGGATGCTGATGTAACGTACCTTGCCCTTGCGCAACACGGTGCGCAGATCGGTGCTGTACCGTTCGATGGCTTTCAGGATAGCGGCATTCATATCCACTTCCATCAGAAAGTGAACACCACCGCGCAGATCCAGGCCAAGATACATAGGCTGCGCATTGATCGCCTGCAACCAGGCAGGAGTGGTCGGCGCCAGATTCAGGGCAACGATGTAGTCAGGCCCCAGCGCTTCCTTTATATGGTCGGCGGCAGCAAGCTGTGTTCCGGTATCGCTGAAACGAACCAGCAACTGTGTTCCGTCGATTTCCACCGACCTGGCGGTCACCCCGCCTTCGTCAAGCAGGGTCTGCACCCTGGCCTTGAGAGCATCATCAATCACGATGCCACGGGCGGGCTGGATCTGTACGGCAGGATCTTCGCCATACAGGTTGGGTAACGCATAGAGTATGCCCACTACTACCAGGATGACTAGCAGCAAATACTTCCAGGCCGGATACTGGTTCATGTGATTAAAACCCTAAGCTTGTTATTCGATCAAAGTTCCTTGGCGGTGCCCTTGGGCATCAGGTTTGCGACCGCTTGCTTCTGTACCTTGACCTCGACATTGTCGGCCACCTTTACCTGTACAAAATTTTCACCGATCTCGGTGACACGCCCCAGCAGGCCGCCGTTGGTAACCACTTCATCACCCTTGGCCAGCCCCGCGACCATTTTCTTGTGTTCCTTGGCGCGCTTGCTCTGGGGACGAATCAGCAGAAAATAGAACACCACGAAAATCAGCACCAGTGGCAGAAAACTCATAATGGGGTCCTGCTGTGCTTCCGCGGGAGCGGCGGCCAATGCATCACTTATAAAAAAGCTCATATCCTTACACCTGGAATGTTAAATTTACCGGAACGCAGTAACCACACCTGCAGTCAGCCCCGCTCCACCTGTCGGCGGCCAGCCGGGGCGGCCGAATCCAAAGCGCGGTATTATGGCACAGGAGGCCCGGCTTGGCCTCTTTTTGCATAAAATTCGGTCACAAAACTGTCCAGCACGCCGTTTTCGATCGCACTGCGGAGTTCCTCCATCAAACGCTGGTAATAGCGCAGGTTGTGTACCGTGTTCAGATGTGCGCCCAGAATCTCGTTGCATTTGTTCAGGTGGTACAGATAGGCACGGCTGAAATTACGACAGGTGTAACAATCACAGCCACTGTCGATGGGTGTCGTATCGTCCCGAAAACGGGCATTTCGCAGCCGCAGCACCCCAGTCGGAGTAAAAATATGGGCGTTGCGCGCATGGCGGGTCGGCATGACGCAATCAAACATGTCGATCCCGCGACACACCGCGTCCACGATATCTTCCGGCTTCCCCACGCCCATCAGGTAACGCGGCCGGTCGACCGGCATGGCAGGGTCCAGACAGTCCAGCACCCGAACCCGTTCCGCGTGCGGTTCCCCGACCGACAGCCCGCCGATGGCATAGCCATCGAAGCCGATTTCCATCAGACCCTGCAACGAGGCCAGGCGCAGCTGCGGATACATGCCACCCTGCACAATACCGAACAGGGCCGCAGACGAATCACCGTGGGCCGCGTGGCTGCGTGCCGCCCAGCGTAGCGACAGCTGCATGGATTCCCCGGCCACCGACTCACCGGCCGGGTACGGCGTGCACTCGTCAAAAATCATTACAATGTCAGCACCCAGCGCCCGCTGGACCGCCATCGACTCCTCCGGCCCCAGGAATACCCGGTCACCATTCACCGGCGAACGAAAATGCACACCCTGCTCCGTGATCTTGCGCATTTCACCCAGGCTGAAAACCTGGAAGCCACCCGAATCCGTCAAAATCGGACCTGGCCAGTTCATGAAGTCGTGCAGGTCACCGTGGGCACGAATAATTTCGGTACCGGGTCGCAGCATCAGGTGAAAAGTATTCCCCAACAGAATTTGCGCACCGCTCTCGGCCACCTGCTCCGGACGCATGCCCTTGACCGTGCCGTAGGTACCCACCGGCATGAAGGCCGGCGTCTCCACTTTACCGCGCTCGAACAGCAGCCGGCCACGCCGGGCACGACCCGACTTGTTCAGCAACTCGAATTTCATTCCGTTTGCCGCTCTTCATGTTCGACAAACATGGCGTCCCCATAACTGTAGAAGCGGTACTGTCGCTCTACGGCATGTCGATAGGCGGCCATGACCGGCTGATAACCGGCGAAGGCGCACACCAGCATCAGCAGGGTCGATTGCGGCAGGTGGAAATTGGTCAACAGGGCATCCACCACGCGAAAACGATAACCCGGGGTAATGAACAGGCGTGTATCACCGTGAAATGGTTTCAGCTCGCCATCACCCGCAGCAGTCTCCAGACTGCGTACCACGGTGGTTCCCACTGCCACCACCCGGCCACCACGAGCCCTGGCCTGCTCCACGTCGGCACACACCTGCCCGTCGACCTGTACGTACTCGGCGTGCATAACATGGTCTGCAAGATCATCGGAGCGCAGTGGCTGAAAGGTCCCCGCTCCCACGTGCAGGGTCACACAGGTCGTGCGGATACCGAGAGCATCCAGCTGCCCCAGCAACTCCACATCGAAATGCAGCCCGGCCGTGGGGGCCGCCACAGCACCGGGATGTTTCGCATACAGGGTCTGGTAGTCATCCCGGTCAGCGCGGCTGTCCGGTCGCTTGATATAAGGTGGCAAGGGAACATGGCCGTGACGGTCGAGTAGATCCAGCACCGGCTCTGCGGTCGCAAAAGACAGTTCAAACAGGTCATCGGCACGCCCCAGCACATCCACCGGGAGACCAACATCTGCCAGGATCAGTCGGGTACCGGGTCGCGGCGGCTTGCTGGAGCGCACGTGGGCAAGCACCCGGTGTTCGTCCAGTAACCGCTCAACCAGCACCTCTACCCTGCCACCGCTATCCTTGCGACCCAACAGGCGCGCCGGAATCACCCGGGTATCGTTAAATACCAGCAGGTCGTTTTTGTGCAGCAGTTGAGGGAAGTCGCGCATACGGCGGTCGCAGATCGCGCCGGCGCGGCCCGACTCGAGCAAGCGGCTGCTGCTGCGCGGCTGGGCCGGCTGCTCCGCAATCAGGGCATCCGGCAACGCATAGTCAAAGTCACTGGCTCGCATAGGCGCGGCATGGTAGCACAGAGCCCGGGGCCTCAAATACAGCTCGCTTGCGACCGGGACAGGAATCCTTATACTGACGCCGCGCCCGTCTTTGAGGGCGATATAGGCCGGGGTGACGGAACCGGTAGACGCGCCGGATTAAAAAATGGATGCGCCTGCCATATTATCGAGTAAAAACAATGGGTTTCCGTCCTATTGGCTGCGCAGGGCGCTGTAGAGTTTTATGCCGATGTGGTGGAATTGGTAGACACGATGGATTCAAAATCCATTGCCAGCAATGGCGTGGCGGTTCAAGTCCGCCCATCGGTACCATTCAATGGATCACGCGTGTGATGTTCCCCTGGTGAACGTGTGCAGTCTGGTTGCTCAGGATGCCTGGCACGACGGACCGGGGAGATCAAAGAACACCTGTTTCTGGATGGCAAGATCGGCAGAATCAACCCGTCCGTCACCATTGAGATCGGCGGCAGACCAGTCGGCGTGCAAGTCGCAGTTATAGCGCGCTCGTGGCGACAGTCAACACCACTGCCGCCGTATTTTTGTAGAACGCTGAACGGGCAGAAACCGGCCAACTCCTGTCATTCCCTGTTACTGATTTGAACGTCTGGTGCTGCCGAAAGTAGGCGTTCATGTGTAGCTTGTGATCTTCCAACTTGGATTCAAGATTAATTTAAGCCTTCGATAGAACAATTGTTATGGCTACCAGAACACCACCACCTAGCGCAACAAAACTATATCTCTTATGTTCTTGTTCTGCTTTAGGTAAGAGGTGTGTTGCGCCTACATAAATCAGTG
>JAUXGZ010000017.1 GCA_030621785.1 Gammaproteobacteria bacterium
GAAGCCAAATGTGGTGCCGGCATGAAAGACAAGGCCGCCGGTGAAGCCAAATGTGGTGCCGGCATGAAAGACAAGGCCGCCGGTGAAGCCAAATGTGGCGCCGGCATGAAAGACAAGGCTGCCGGTGAAGGCAAGTGCGGTGAAGGCATGAAGAAAGACGCTGCCAAGATGAAAGAAGGCAAGTGTGGTGAAGGCAAGTGTGGTGGTATGAAGAAGTAAGCTACCGTCAACATGAACAAGTCACAGTACCCGGTTGAGGGCGCTGGACTCGGGCTGCGGCGGACCCTGATGGGTCCGCTGACGGACCGGCCACCGCAACAGGTTGGATTCTACGAAGTCGCCCCGGAAAACTGGATCGGTGTCGGCGGATCCTGGGGCAAGCAGTTGCGTGCCTTTGCCGAACAAAACCCGATGATCTGTCATGGCCTGTCGCTCTCCATCGGCAGCCCTGCGCCACTGGACGAGACCTTCGTGCAGCGCGTCAAACAGTTCCTCGATCAACACCGGATCCGCGCCTACAGTGAGCACCTGAGCTACTGCAGCGACGACGGCCACCTGTACGACCTGATGCCGATTCCGTTTACGGAAGAAGCCGTACACCATGTAGCACAACGCATCCGGCGCACCCAGGAGATCCTGGAACGGCGCATCGCCATGGAGAATGTTTCCTACTACGCGGCTCCCGGACAGGAAATGAATGAAATTGCTTTCCTCAATGCCGTACTGGAAGAAGCGGACTGCGACCTGCTGCTGGATGTAAACAATATCTACGTCAATAGCGTAAACCACGGCTACAATGCCGAAGAATTTCTGTATGCACTGCCCGCCGAGCGGGTGATGTATTTCCACATTGCCGGCCATTACGCCGAAGCGGACGACCTGCTGGTCGATACCCACGGTGCCGACATCATCGACAGTGTATGGGACCTGCTGGACAAGGCCTACGCGCACTTTGGCGTGGTGCCCACGCTGCTGGAGCGGGATTTCAATATCCCGCCACTGCCCGAACTGCTGGGTGAAGTCGACCGCATCATCGCCTGCCAGTCCAAACGGCAGCAGCAGGGAGACCAGCTGCATGCCGACCATGCCTGACACCGGCTTCACCGCACATCAGTACCGCTTCGCGGCACATATCCGGGATCCGGAAAACAATCCGGCACCGACCGATGTCGAAGATCGCCGCATGGCCATCTACCGGGATCTGTTCTACAACAATGTCGAAAGCTTTCTGTCCAGTACATTCCCGGTGCTGCACGAACTTCTGGATGAGGAAAACTGGCACGCACTGGCGCGCGACTTCTTCGCCAGTCACCATTGCCGTTCGCCGCTGTTCCTCGAAATCCCGCATGAATTCCTGAATTACCTGGAACAGGAGCGCGGTGAACGCACCACTGACCTGCCCTTCCTGAAGGAACTGGCGCACTATGAGTGGGTAGAGCTTGCCATCTCGATCGCCGAAACCGGCTCCCCGGACAAATCCGGCGACGTGGCTGCCGATGAAATCACGCCGGCCAGTCTGCTCGATACCCGGCCGGCACTTTCACCGCTCGCGTGGCCGCTGCGCTACCAGTACCCCGTCCACCGGATCAGCCCGGACTTCGTACCTGAATCACCGGGTCCGCAGCCCACCTACCTGCTGGTTTTCCGTAACAGTGAAGACAAGGTCGAGTTCATCGAACTGAATCCGGTCAGCGCCCGCTTGTTCGGCATGCTGCAGGAAGACGGGACAGCTTCGGGCCGGCAACTACTGGAACAGATCGCTTCCGAACTACAACACCCTCAACCACAGGTCGTCATCGACGGCGGACGCATCATCCTCGAGGATTGGCGTCAGCGTGGGATCGTAAAAGGATAACCGTACATGTACCCACTCGTTCAACTTCAACGTCTGCTTGACAGCTTTCGCGCATTCGACTTCCTCGGACCGCTGGCACTGCGACTCTACCTGGTACCGATATTCTGGATGGCGGGAACCAAGAAACTCGCCGACATGGACAGCATTATCGAGTGGTTCGGCAACCCCGACTGGGGACTCGGCCTGCCCTTCCCCGAATTCATGGCGTGGGCCGCTACCCTGACCGAGGTCGGGGGAGCTGTCCTGCTATTGATCGGGTTCGCGGTCCGCTGGATTTCCGTTCCACTCATGGTCACCATGGTGATGGCCATGGTCTCTGTCCACGGGGCAAATGGCTGGCTGGCCATCGCCGAGGGCAGCGGACCGTTTGCGACAGAGCGCACTGAAGGCGCGATGGAGCGTCTCGAAGTTGCACGCAACATCCTGCAGGAACACGGCAACTACGAATGGCTGACCGAAAACGGCAGTTTCGTGGTGCTCAACAACGGCATCGAATTCGCAGCCACCTATTTCATCATGCTACTGGTACTGTTCTTCATCGGTGGCGGCCGCTTCTTCAGCATGGATTACTGGATCCGCAAAGCCTTCATGCGCGACTAGTGCACCCATTGTGTCCAACCCGAACACGAAACCAGACACCACTAACCGGTACCGTATCGAAATCGACGACATGAGCTGCGCAAGCTGTGTGGCGCGGGTCGAAAAAACCATCAAGTCACTCGACGGTATCCAGTACGCTTCGGTAAACCTGCTGGAGGGTGCTGCCTATGTGGAAGGCGGTGATGCTGAACAGGTCGCGCAAGCCGTTAGTAAACGCGGTTACCCGGCTCACGCGCCGGAGCCTGCAACCCATGATGAACGGATACTCCGGTTTGCACATAAGCTCAGCGAGGACAATCAACGGGACCTGCAGCGCATACTCGAGGAATCCGGTGCCAGCCAGCTACAGTGGCTGGACCATGGCAGCTGCCGCTTCGTTGCATCGACCCACCCGGCCGACATCCTGCTGGCATTGCGCGACCGGGAGTTCGAAGCACACTTCATCGAGGCCACAGAAGACCCGCACCTGGTGCAGGAACGGAAAGCACGTGCCGGT
Organism: Gammaproteobacteria bacterium; assembly: GCA_030621785.1. GTDB lineage: Bacteria > Pseudomonadota > Gammaproteobacteria > DSM-19610 > DSM-19610 > Thiogranum. Next base: position 2,952 of record JAUXGZ010000017.1, read on the forward strand.
ATCCGCATGGCCATCCGCCGTGCGCTGCTTGCCGGTAGTGTCGGCTTCGGTCTCATGGCAGCCGGCATGTCCGGCTGGCTGCCCGGCGTGGAACCGGACTCGCCCCTGACCGACCCCGGCGGTCGTGGATTCTGGCTGCTCATTGCATTGTTGTGCCTGTTCACTATGGTCTACAGCGGCCACAACTACTACATCGGCGCCTGGAAGCAGGCCCGTCACGGTCAGTCCAACATGGACACGCTGGTGGCACTGGGTACTGCCGCGGCATGGCTGGCATCGACCGTTCTGATCCTGAGCCCTGAATTTGTCCCCGCAGGCCACCGCCACCTGTACCTGGAAACGTCGGTCCTGATCCTGGCATTCCTGCAATTTGGCCATGCACTGGAAATTCGCGCCAGAGCCCGTACCGGTCGGGCTATCAGCGTACTGGTCGAACTCGCACCAAAAACGGCACAGGTACTGCGCGACGGCAACGAAGTCGAATTGCCGGCTTCACTATTGCGTGTCGGTGACGTACTCACCATCCGCCCGGCCGAAACGATTCCTGCCGACGGCACCGTGCTGGAGGGCGAGTCGAGCGTGGATGAGTCGATGTTGACCGGAGAGTCGATACCGGTATCGAAGCAGGCGGGAGACCCGATCACGGGGGCCACCATCAACCAGTCCGGCCTGCTGCGCGCGCGCGTCGGGCAAGTCGGTGACAACACCACACTGGCGCACATCATCCAGGCCGTCAAGCGTGCACAGATGAGCAAGCCCCCCATTGGTCGGCTGGTTGATCAGGTTGCCGCTATTTTCGTACCCGTGGTCCTGGTCATCGCTGCCCTGACGTTTTTCATCTGGTTATTCGCAGGCCCGGCACCGCAACTGCCACACGCCCTGACAACCGGTATCGCGGTGCTGGTGATTGCCTGCCCCTGCGCGCTGGGCCTGGCCACGCCCATCGCCATTACCGTGGGCATGGGACGGGCGGCACAACTCGGCATTCTGATCCGCAACGGTGAAGTGCTGCAAACGGTCACTGCCATTACCCACCTGGTGGTAGACAAGACCGGCACTTTGACGGAGGGCAGACCACGGGTAACCGAAATCCGCTGCGCCGATGGTATCGACGAAGCCACTGCCCTGCTGCTGGCAGCCAGTCTGGAACAGGGTTCGATACACCCGCTGGCCCGGGCAGTTGTACAGTCGGCGGAACAACGCGGCCTGCAGCTTCTGCCGGTAGAGTCCTTTACCACCGACGCAGGCCAGGGCGTAACAGGACGGGTCGATGGCCGGTTACTCAGAATGGGACGCCAGGAGTACATCGAGCAAGCAAACATTGCTACAGATCACACTCTGCCGGAACACGCCGAACGAATCGCCGGCGAAGGCGCTTCGCCAGTCTGGCTGGCTAACGAGGAACAGGTACTGGCCGTGCTGGGTTTGCGTGACCCGATACGCGCAGATACCCCGGCCGCATTGAAGAAACTGTCGGACCGGGACATCGAGGTGGTAATGTGCACCGGTGACCACCCGCACACCGCCAATACCGTCGCGGCCCAGCTGGGCATTGATAAAGTACGCAGTCGTATTCTGCCACAACACAAGGCCGACATTGTGCGTGATCTGCAGCAGCAGGGTCACAAGGTCGGCATGGTTGGAGACGGCGTGAACGATGCACCGGCGCTGGCACAGGCGGACGTCGGCTTTGCCATCGGTAGTGGTACCGATGTTGCCATTGAAAGTGCGGACATCACCCTCGCCCGCGACTCGCTGGCGGGCATCGCCACCGCCATTACCCTGTCCGAAGCAACCCTGAGGAATATCCGGCAAAACCTGTTCGGTGCCTTCGGCTACAATACCATCGGTATTCCGTTGGCCGCGGGCCTGCTGTATCCGCTGAGCGGGTGGTTACTGAGCCCGGTATTCGCCAGTGCGGCGATGGCCCTGTCATCGGTGACCGTGGTAACGAACGCCAATCGACTGCGATTCTTCAAACCCGTGGAGTAGAAAAATGACCGCTACAGTTCAACTCAGGATTAAGGGCATGACCTGCAGTCATTGTGTAGCCGCAGTGAAAGAGGCTCTCGACGCTGTAAACGGCGTCGAGGACGTCGAGGTAACGCTGGAACCGGGCGCCGCCCGGGTAACCGGCAGCGCATCGGTGGATACGCTGACCGCGGCAGTAAAGGAAGAAGGCTACGAAGCCAGCGTAAAGTAATCTACGCAGCCCGGGCTGGGTAAGCTACGCAGCGGGTCCCACGCTCTCAAGCGAATAGACTGTTCGTTACAGTACACCAGGTCGGGGAAAGCCAACACAGTGAACCTGTATGGATAATGAAAGCACGAGTCTGCTAGCCCTTGCCGCCCTGCTGATCCACTGGTCCGTGGTCATTGGGCTGTCCGCCCGCATTATCATGCGACGGCGTCCTATCGGCGTGTTGCTGGCCTGGATTGCCCTGATCCTCAGTATCCCGGTACTCGGTGCTATTGTTTACCTGTTCGTGGGTGAAAACCGTGTCAGCGAGAAGTATGTCCGGCGTGTAGCCGCCATTCGCGACGCGTACGACCGCTGGCAACAATCGCTGCGCAGCCGCTCGCACGATGAAAACCCCGTTACCCGGCCCCTGCAGCGACAGGCAGAATCGGTGACCGGCTTTCCGGTTCTGGAGGGTAACGCGGTAAAATTGTTGCCCGACTACGAGAGCACCTTCCACGCCCTGATTCAGGATATCGAACAGTGCGAAAGCAGCTGCCACCTGGAATTCTACATCTGGTATCCCGGCGGCCTGGCGGACGAACTGCTCGAAACCCTGCTCCGCGCAGGCCGGCGCGGAATCCACTGCCGGGTCATTCTCGACGCCGTCGGCAGCAAGCCGTTTCTGCGCAGCAAAAGACCGGCACAGCTTCGCGAAGCCGGCGTCAAAGTTGCAGCCGCGCTGCCGGTCGGCCTGCTGTCGACACTGTTTTCCCGGGCCGACCTGCGCAACCACCGCAAGATTGCGGTCATCGACGGGGCAATAGCCTACACGGGCAGCCAGAATCTGGTTGACCCGCGATTTTTCAAACAGGATGAGGGCGTAGGGCAGTGGGTCGATGCCTCACTGCGGATCACCGGGCCGATTGTCGAGACACTGGGTGGCACCTTCATCCACGACTGGGAAGCGGCCACGGGAACCGGCCTGGAAAATCTGGAAATGAAACACGACGTTCGACCGATCCACAAAAGCGGCAATATTTCCTTGCAGATTGTCCCATCTGGCCCCCACCCCAACCCGCTGGCTATACTGCAGCTGATTCTGGGTGCCATCTACAGCGCTGCCGAGGAGCTCATCATCACCACACCGTATTTCGTACCCGACGAATCACTGATGACGGCACTGGTTTCGGCGGCTCACCGCGGCGTGGAAGTCACCCTGATCATTCCGGCCAAAAACGATTCGCGGCTGGTGGATTTTGCCAGCCGCTCGACCTTTGACGATCTGCTCGACGCCGGCATACGCATCGCAACCTACGAATGCGGACTGCTGCATACCAAATCCATTACCGTGGATGGCGAATTCTGCCTGTTCGGCTCGGTGAACATGGATATGCGCAGCCTGTGGCTCAACTTCGAAATATCCCTGTTTATTTTCAACAAGGAACTAGCCGGCCAGATACGCGAGCTGCAAAGACACTACCTGGAAGGGTCGAAACTCATTGATGCAGAATCGTGGAAAAAACGTTCTTTCGCCCGCCGTTTCATCGAGAATGCCGCACACCTGGCCGCCCCCCTGCTGTGATGTGATGTGGCTTAGCTTGCCTGTTCCGGGTAATATGGGCCGATACACGCAATCAGCGCACCTTGTGAATTCCAGGACAAACCATTGAATATCCCAGGCAAGCAGTTTTTCCCTTTGACCCTGGCACTCCTCCTGCTCGCTGGACTACTGACCGGCTGTGGCGATCAGAACCAGTACCAGGAACCGCCACCGCCCGCGGTCACAGTTGCCACTCCGCTGATCCAGGACATCACCGATTACCTGGAATTCACCGGCACACTGGTTGCCACCGGGCGGGCCGAGGTTCGTGCCCGGGTCGCCGGCATCCTGGAAAGCATGCATTTCGTGCCCGGCACCACGGTTGAAGAGGACCAGCTGTTGTTTGTCATCGAGCCGGCTGAATACGAAGCCGACCTGAAAGCGGCAGCAGCCGAGCTGGCCGGTGCCCAGGCCCAGTTCGGGCGCGCCTCGATCGAATACGAGCGTGCCCGGAAGCTGTACAAGGAAAAAGCCGGCGCCGAGTCTGATGTCGTCAAGTGGCGCGTCGAGAAGGAGCTCAGCAGTGCTGAAATTCTGCGCGCGGAAGCCAAAGTCGAACGCGCCGAGCTCAACCTCGGTTACACCCGGGTGACAGCACCGATAAGCGGTCGCATCGGACGCGACGAAATCGATCTCGGCAACCTGGTGGGCGAAGGTGAAGCAACCATCCTCACGGAAGTTACCAATTCCGATCCGATTTTTGCCTATTTCAACCTCAACGAACGTGACCTGTTGCGAGTACTGGACAACTACCGCCGGCAGATTCGCGAAAAAGGCATAGACCCGAGTCGGGAAGGTGACGCCTCGGCGGACATACCGGTCTTCCTGGGCCTTGCCAACGAAGAGGGCTACTCGCACGAGGGCGAGTTCGATTTCGCTGAATCATCAGTAGATCCACAGACCGGCACACTGCAACTGCGCGGCATCTTCGACAACCCCGGTCCGGTGACGGAAATGCTACCGGGCCTGTTTGCACGCCTGCGCATGCCGCTCGGTACACGCAATGACATGCCCCTGGTCAGCCAGCGGGCGATTGGCCGGGACCAGTCCGGCACCTTCATCCTGGTACTTAATTCAGAGAATACCGTCGAGCAACGCAGCGTAAAGACCGGTCAGCTGATCGACGGCATGCGAGTCATCGAGGAAGGCCTGACCGCCGGTGACCGGGTAGTGGTAGACGGCCTGCAACGAGCGCGGCCCGGGCGCAAGGTGGCGCCCGAGAATATCGACATGGCAACGCTTACGGTGTCTGCACGCATCGAGGCAGAAAAAACCCCCGTGACCAGCCAGCCGGCGGCTCCGAAGCCACCTGCCGAAAGCGCGCAGTAACCGGCCACGATACCGTCATGTTTTCCAGATTCTTTATAGAACGGCCTATCTTCTCCAGCGTCATCTCGATCCTGATCGTACTCGCCGGTGCGGTATCGGTTGGCCTGCTGCCCATTGCCCAGTTTCCGGAGGTGGTACCACCTACCGTCGAGGTAAAGGCCAGCTACCCGGGCGCCAATGCCACCGTGGTCGCCGAAACTGTCGCCTCCCCTATCGAACAGGAAGTGATCGGCGTGGAAGACATGATCTACATGTCGTCCGTCAGTGCCAGCGACGGTTCTTATACACTGACGGTGACCTTCGAGGTCGGCACCGATCTCGACATGGCCAGCATCCTGGTACAGAACCGGGTGACACTGGCCGAACCCAAACTGCCCGAAGAGGTCAAGCGCCAGGGCGTGAACACCAAGAAAAAATCGCCCAGCATCATCCTTATCACCTCGCTGTTCTCGCCTGATGGTCGCTTCGACGAGCTGTACATGAGTAACTACGCCACCCTGCGGCTCAAGGACACCCTGAGCCGTATCCCGGGCGTGGGTGACATCAGCATTTACCCTGAAAGCGATTACAGCATGCGCATCTGGCTGGATCCGGACCAGCTCAAGGCACGCAAGCTGACCACCGAGGAAGTGATTGCGGCCATCCGGGAACAGAACGTTCAGGTGGCCGCCGGCCGCATCGGACAGCCACCCACACCGGCGGGGGTAGACTTCCAGTACACCGTGGATGTGCTGGGACGTCTGACTGACGTCGAACAGTTCGACGAGATCATCGTCAAGACCGGTGAGGGCGGACGCATTACCCGTCTCAGCGAGGTCGCACGCATCGAGCTCGGCGCCAAGACCTACGATATCACCTCCCGGCTCAATGGCGCGCTATCCGCCAGTATCGCGGTATACCAGCTACCCGGTTCCAATGCGCTGGATGTGTCGAACCGCGTGCGTGCAGCCATGAAGGAAATGAGCGAATTCTTCCCCGAAGGAATGGAATACAGCGTCCCCTACGACACCACCATGTTCGTGGACGCATCGATCAAACAGGTCTATATCACCCTGGCGGAAGCCGCTGCGCTGGTATTCCTGGTGCTTTTCATCTTCCTGCAGGACTGGCGCGCCACGCTGATTCCGGCAGTCACCATCCCCGTCTCGCTCATCGGCACCCTGGCCGTCATGCTGGCGATGGGTTTTTCGCTCAACATGCTGACCCTGTTTGCGCTGGTGCTGGCCATTGGCATCGTGGTGGATGACGCTATCGTGGTGGTCGAGGCAACCGTCACGCACATGGAAAACGGCCTGGACCGGAAGGCTGCGGCTATTCAGGCTATGAGCGAGGTATCCGGACCCGTGATCGCCACCACCCTGGTCCTGCTGGCGGTATTCGTACCGGCGGCGTTCCTGCCTGGTATCACCGGCGAGCTGTACCGGCAGTTCGCCCTGACCATCGCCGTGGCCACGGTGTTCAGTTCCATCAATGCACTCACCATGAGCCCTGCCCTGTCGTCACTGGTGCTACGGCTGCCACCGGAAAAGAAAAACGCCTTCTTTCGTGGCTTCGACCGGGCATTCAGTACGGCTGAAGGCAAATACGCCAGCTTTATCCGGGCCGTGGTGCGCCGTAGCGCAATCATGCTGATACTGGCACTCGGGCTATCCATTCTTACCGGCTGGCAGTTCACCCGGCTGCCGACCGGTTTCCTGCCAACCGAGGACCAGGGTTATCTCATGGTGCACGTCCAGCTCCCCGATGCGGCATCCCAGGACCGCACCAACGCGGTACTCGACCAGATCGAAGCCCAGCTGGCTGGCGCCGACGGCGTGGCCGACTGGGTAATCCTGGGCGGCTATAACCTGATCGACGGCACAGCAGCATCCAACACCTCTATCGTATTCGTAACCCTGACGCCCTGGGATGAACGCAAGGATCCGTCCCTGCAGCAGGAAGCGATCATGGGTCGCTTGCAGGCGGGCTTCAGCCAGATCCGGGAGTCCATCATCTATGCCTTCCTGCCGCCCGCGATCAGCGGGCTTGGTGTAGCCGGCGGCTTCCAGTTTCAGCTGGAGGATCGGGCCGGAATCGGGCTGCAGGAGCTGAACGTCATGCTCAACGAGATTCTGGAGGACGGTAACGCCCAGAGCGGCCTGGCGGGCCTGAACTCGACTTTCCGTATCGACGTACCACAGCTGTTCGCCGAGGTCGACCGCACCAAGGCCAAGACGCTGGACGTGCCGCTGGACGAGCTGTTCGGCACCCTGCAGGCCTATCTCGGCTCCGCCTATGTCAACGACTTCAACAAATTCGGCCGCACCTGGCAGGTCATGGTGCAGGCCGACAGCCAGTACCGTATTCGGCCGGACGACATCCGCCGCCTGGAGGTGCGCAATACGCGCGGCGACATGGTGCCGGTGGGCACGCTGGTGAACGTCGAAGATACCGTGGGCCCACAAACCGTATTGCGCTACAACCTGTACCCGACCGCCTCCATTACCGGCTCGGCCGCGCCCGGCTACAGTTCCGGCCAGGCCATACAACTGATGGAACAGCTGGCCCAGGAGAAACTGCCGACCACCATGGGCTACGAATGGACCGGCATGTCCTACCAGGAAAAACAGGTAGGCTCGGAAGCCATCATGGTGTTCGCGCTCGCCATCATCCTGGTCTTCCTGGTGCTATCGGCACAATACGAGAGCTGGTCCAGCCCGGCGGCGGTCATCATGGTCGTTCCACTGGCTGTACTGGGCACGGTCGTCGCGGTCATGATGAAAGGCGCCGACAATAACGTCTACACCCAGATCGGCATCACCCTGCTCATCGGGCTGGCGGCCAAGAACGCCATACTGATTGTCGAATTCGCCATGCAGGAACAGGCAAAAGGCAAGAACATCCTGGAGGCGGCTGTGGATGCTTCCCGGCTGCGTTTCCGGCCCATCCTGATGACCTCCATCGCCTCCATTGCCGGTTTCATGCCACTGGTGGTGGCCTCGGGCGCAGGTGCCGCCAGCCAGCAGGCCATCGGCACGGCGGTGGTCGGCGGCATGGCCGCGGCAACCATTATGTCGCTGAGCTTTACCCCGGTCTTCTACGTAGCCATGAAGAAATTTGCCGAGCGCAATAAATCTGAATAACAGCTCAGGGTCGGGACAGTACCTCGAAGAATCAACTCACCAGGGTTACATTGTTCCAGCCGCCCACCTTGTCGATATAGTCCTTAAGATTCTTTGGCCGATACTTCCGGTCACTGTCCCAGCGTTGCTTGACCGACTTATGCAGCAGCACGTCGCCTTTTTTGTGATTAATTTCGCGGTACATGATTTTTCGGATACGGTAAAAATTGCGGCGTGACTCATGCAGGTTCGCGGTATTTTTCTCCTTCAGTGCGCGCTTGACGTGCCTTTCAACTGTCAGGTTCTTTGCCTCCCGTATCATCCAGGCCATCGGCGTATCAGAAGCAAGGGAACCATCCTTGTCCGGTTTGTAGCTACCGCCTACGTTACTGTGCGCGCCGGCGAACCAGGCCTGCTTGATATCCATGTTGTTTTCCGGTTCCCATATGGTCGGAGCAAAGTCCTCCCTGTGTTCATCGATAGCCATGGCGTGCCGTGCAATTTCGACATTCCGGCCCAACTTGGTGTCGTAAAATTCATCCTCGTCATCGAACAGGCCGAGAACGGAGATAGGAATCCCCATGGCGCCGACCGTATCCCATACCCCCACGAACCTGATTTTTCGAGATGGATGGGAATGTTTCCTGCGGAACTCCACGGAATTTCGACCCTTCGGAGAGTTAACGGTACCGGGTTTTTTGTAGAGCTTGAATGCTGCCTGAATCAGGGGCGCGTTTGGACGCTTTAATATGCCGCAGTTATTGATCAGACCGCACAGGGATCTAATGGTGTAGGCCCCGCGGCTGAATCCGAACAGGTAGATTTCGTCATTCGGCCTGTAATTCTGGACGATATAACGATAGTCATCCATGATGTTCTTATGCAGACCCTTGCCGGTAATACCGCCGGCAAACTCGTCGTAATAGGAGCCCACACCCCAGTCGTAGAAAACCTGTTGCGGGGTGCCATCGGTTCCGACCGGCCTGATCGCCCTGGCCAGCTTGAGGACATTGGTCGGGTAATCCTTCTTTGGGTCTTTCTCGGGGCGATTCCAGGTACCGTCGGCACATATAACGATCCGCTTGTTCATGAATTCTCCAGGTCCGTTGCAAATAATGTATACCGTTACCCTGATGATTATAGCTATTCTGGCAGAAACTGTATGATCGCTACGATTGCCCGGATTAGCTGAACAGCAAACCCAGCACCACCAGCAATCCTATCATCAATGGGTAGCGATACAGCATCCGCCAGAAGCTGGTTACCGGGGCAGTACGATACTGCTGCACCCGGGAACGCAACGCCTCCACGGACTCCGGTCCGCGGCGTTCCCCACCGCTGCGGCGCTCCTTCACCTGTGGCGCGACAGCCCGGTTACGATCACGACGATCGCCAGGCCGCCTTTCGTCAGCCTGCACCCGCGCCTCCCGCAGCTTGCGCAGGTTCTCTTTGGCAGGTGGAAGCTTCATCACCTCGGGAACAAGCTCCGGATAATCGGATAGCGGCTTCCATGAACCACCGTCGGGCCTGAGTTCATCCGTTTCACGAATACGCCCAAGCAGAACATAGCGACTGATCTGGTTCGCCGGGTAGGGTCCACGCAGCGTAGCGCCACGGCGTGTACACCAGCCCGTTATTGGTAAACTCACCGGTCTTATAGTTTGATTGTCGCGCATGGTTTAGCTAATACGGCCCGAATATTGCTTTGTAAACTGGATAGCCATTCATCCTGGAGACTATGCAATGGAGATATCCGGATCCCTGGCCGGATTGTTCCGCGTTCCGCCTGCAACGACTGCTACCGTCAACGGGCAGTGGCAGGTCGGCCAGCTTCTGCAGGCCACGGTAACCGGAAGCGAACCTGGTAGAGCGCTGCTCGCAATTGGTAATCGGCAGGTGGTCGCCGAGACTTCACTCGCATTGCAAAAAGGACAGCAGCTGACCATGCTGATTCGCAGTCTGGGCAGCCAGCCGGTACTGCAGATCACCGCAACACAGCGCGAATCGGAGCTGGTCGCCGCAGTACGCATGCTGCTGCCACGGCAGGCAGGCACACCTCCCCTGTTGGCCAGTATCGGCCAGCTGGCGCGCTCCACCAGCACCATGGTGCCTCCCAATATCTCTGAACTGAGCCGGATTCTGCTCAGGCAACTACCCGATCCGGTTAGCATTTCCAGTCCACGCGGACTGAAACAGGCCCTCGCTGAATCCGGTCTGTTCCTGGAAAACAGGCTTCTCCAGGCAAACGGGCAAGCTTCCAATCCGGTTTCCCTGAACACTGACTTCAAGGCCAATCTGCTGCGACTGGTGCAAGTGGTACGCGACTGGCCCGGCACAAAACGCGACATGGCGCCGGTAAACCGGCAGGCGACCGGCAATAGCAATACCACTGCCGGGCCGCCCGCCGCCGAGCCCGGTAAAGTGCCGGGGAACCCCGGGGTAACTCCGGAGCAGGCGCGTCAGTTGATGCGGACCGGCGTCACCCCTCCCGCCACGGCACGGGCTACGGTTACCACGCCACAAAACACCGGTACACCGAAAGCACCGGCAGCGACCAACGGTACAACGGTATCCTCGCAAACAGGATCAGCGGACCGTATCCCACCGCCGTTTCGTGGCACCGTGCCAGTTCCCCAGTCACCAGTACAGCCGAACCTGGACCTCCTCAACCCGGACAGGATGCGTACGGATTTCCTTCGACAAATCGAGGCCACGCTGTCACGTCTGCAACTGCAACAGTTAGCCACCGTGCCACGCGAGGGCGAGCGCAGCCTGGTCGAGTGGCTACTCGAGTTGCCCGTCCGGCGCGGCGAAGAGTTCGACCTCTGGTCCATGCGCTGGTATCAGGAACCGGAAACGCCCTCTCATCCGGCATCCGAACAGAACGGCTGGTCCGTGCAGCTGGCATTTGACTTGCCCGGACTGGGCCCCATGCAGGCGCTGGTACAACTTCACGGTGAGCAGGTGACCACCCGCTTCTGGACGCAACAGGAAAACACCATGCCGCTGCTGCGTGCCAACCTGGATGAGCTGCGACAGGCCTTGCGGGCTGCAGGGCTCGAAGTCGGTAAACTCGACTGCCATACAGGCAGCTTGCCGGCAACCGCAACCGCAGCCGAATCCGAAAAACCGTTAATCAGGGAGAAAGCATGAACGATACGACCCGGCTACCGTTGGCAGTAGCGCTGCAATACGATGGCGAACAGGCACCACGTGTAACCGCCAGCGGTCACGATGAAATTGCCCGCGAAATTATCCGCCTGGCACGCGAACACGGTATCCCGATGCAGGAAAACGAGCCGCTGGCGACCCTGTTATCGAAGGTGGAACCGGGAGAGCAGATTCCGGAAGCACTCTATCTCGCGGTGGCGCAGGTAATTGCCTTTGCCTATCGACTGTCGGGCAAGACGCCCGTGATCCGTCAGACAGACCGGTAAAGCTACGCGGCGCCGCGCTGCATCATGACCAGCAGCTCTGCTTCACCACGAGTAAGACCACAGGCATCCACCAGTTCACCGATATCGGCACCCTTGTTCACCATCTGGCTGGCCTGGTGATAAGGACGATCATTGCCGGCACGCAACTCCAGCGTATCCTGTCGCTCGATCATACGCCGCACCTGTTGCTCAAGCTTCACCACATGACCACCGGCACCCACTGACGCGCTGCACAGTGCGCCCAGTTCCTGTTCGGCCAGCTGCAGGCGATCACGGGTGGTGTGCAATTCCGCCGCCAGGCGATGAAAGCTGCGTCGCACGCGGTACAACGAAATTCCCAGAACGAGCAGTGGCAACAATATCAGAGTCGATATCAGGGCAATCAGGAGTTCCGTAGCCATAGTCGTACCTCACGCATATTCATCAATATGGGACACATCATCGTCACCCTTTTTGCGTCGACGCCTGTGCTTGTGATTCTGTTTACTACTATCGGGTTTTTCTGGCGTAGTCCGGTTGTTCGTCCTGGAATCACCACCGGGCGATAGCGGGACTATACGCCGCACGGGCGTTAACTCTCCGATTTCGCCATCGGCCATGACACATGCTCCGTTGGACCGGATACAGGTCGTTCAGGTACCAGCCAACTCATCCCACTCACCGTCGGTCAGGAGTTTGTTCAGGTCTACAAGAATCAAAAGTTTGTCGCCGTAACTCGCGACACCCTGAATATAACGTGCGCTGTCATCGTTACCGACGCTGGGCGCTGATTCGATTTCGACCGTATCCAGATTAACCACCTCGGCGACACAGTCCACCAGGATACCCACCACGTGCCTGGCGCCTTCGATAATCACAATGCGTGAAGCCTCACCAGGTTCTACGGTCGGCAGGCCCAGGCGGATACGGGCATCGATAACGGTGACCACGTTGCCGCGCAGATTGATGATACCCAGCACATAGTGCGGTGCGCCGGGAACCGGGGCGATCTCGCTGACGCGAAGCACCTCCTGTACCTGCATGACATTGATACCGTAGGTCTCATCTGCCAGGCGAAAAGTAACCCACTGCACAACGGAATCACTGGCTTTCGCCCGGGTTGCCGCATTGATCATATCCGAACCTCGAGTTCGTTGGCCGGTAGCGCCATGCTGGTGTCAAAATACAGGCGCACGCTTGTTCTGAACACAGAAGCTGCAGATTTCATGCCATTCTTTCGACGGGCCGTCCACGAGTCACTCGACATCCCAAGCGATCATCCTGGATCTTGCTGGTGCACATCGGGTTGAATGTAGGTTGAGCCTGCGGAGCCCAACGCGGACGGCGGAGTATTCTCGAGTGGACAGTTTATGGTTACATCACACCAGGATCACGGTGACACCGCGTTCAGCACTGGCTGTGGATCATCTTCGCGGGTCGTCTGCAGGTGCATGTCGCGTTCGTTGATCCTGGCATCAGCACCGGACATGATGACCAGCACCACGCGTCGGTTGCCGGCCCGGCCCTCGGCAGTGTCATTCGTAGCAACCGGACGGAACTCGCCGTAGCCGATAGCAGCCATACGCCGTGGATCCACACCCAGGCGGCTGAAAAGGTGTACCACGCTGGCAGCGCGGGCGGCGGACAGTTCCCAGTTGGACAGGTAATCGAAGTTACTAATGGGAACGTTGTCGGTAAACCCTTCGACATGAATCATGTTTTCCAGCGGGCGCAACATCCCGGCCAGCTTCTCAAGCACGGGGGTTGCTTTCACTTCCAGCTCCCCGCTACCGGACGCAAACAGGATCTCGCTGTTGATCACCACCTCAATCCAGCGCTTGTCCCGGCGCACCTCGATCAGCCCATCATCCACCAGTTCAGACATGGCCGACTCGATCGAATCAGCCAGCGTCCGTGCCTCTTCATCGAGTACCTCATCCGGCTGCGGGCTTTCATTCGTCCGGGTCTCTTCATCGAGCACCTCATCCGGCTGGAGTGGAATCGGCAACCTGAACAATTCGATCACCGCCTTGTCACGCTCCGGATCGCTGGTCGACTGCTGCGGTGAGCGCAACAGGTCGCCGACCTGTATTGGATCGAGTGCCCGCGTCGGGTCGCGAAAAGCCGAGACAATAGAATCCGACAGCACCCGGTACTTGCCTTCATTGACCGAAGAGATGGAATACATAACCACAAAGAACGCGAACAGCAGCGTAATGAAATCTGCGTACGACACCAGCCAGCGCTCGTGATTCTGGCATTCTTCGACGTATTTCTTTCTGGACATTCTTCTGCTTCCACGCTGTTGGTACCGGGACTGGGGCTGCATAAGAAATCATTCTCCCGAACGGATACTACTGGTAGTAACCTTGCAGCCTGGTTTCGATATTGCGCGGGTTTTCGCCCTCGGCGATCGAAATCACACCTTCAACAATCATTTCCCGGAACCGGGTCTGACTGTGTATCTGGGACTTCAGCTTGTTGGCCATAGGTAAAAACAGGAGATTTGCAAAACCGACGCCGTAGATGGTCGCCACGAATGCAGTGGCGATACCACTGCCCAGTTTTGACGGATCCGCAAGATTGTTCATGACATGAATCAGGCCCATGACTGCACCGATAATACCAATGGTTGGACTGTAGCCACCCATGCCGTCGAACACCTTCGCAGCCTGCACATCCCGATGCTCCTTGCTGTCGATCTCGACCTCGAGAATACTGCGAATCACTTCCGGTTCACTGCCGTCCACCAGCAACTGCAAACCCTTGCGGGCAAACGGATCCGGCTCTTCCTCGGCAATTGCCTCCAGGCCCAGCAGGCCTTCGCGACGTGCAATATTGCTCCAGTTGACAATCTTGCCAGCGACTTCTTCCGGCCGCAGCCTGAGTGGCACGAATACCCATATGGAGATCTTCATGGCGCGGGTGAAAATACGCAATGGTGTCTGCACCATGACCGCACCCAGCGTGCCACCCGCCACAATGACGAAAGCCGTCAACTGAACCAGCGAACCGGCATGCCCGCCTTCCAGTATATTGCCACCCACGATGGCCAGTAGCGCCAGCAATATTCCGATTGTGCTGAGAATATCCAAGCTCAGCCGCCTGCCACCTGAACCAGTGCTGAACCGAACTCAGCCAGTGACAACACCCGGTCGCTCAGACCGGCCTCCGCCACTGCGGCAGGCATGCCATAGATCACACTGCTTGCCTCATCCTGCGACCAAACGGTACTACCCTGCTGCTTGAGCTTGCGAGCACCTTCCCTGCCATCGGCGCCCATGCCGGTCAATACCACGGCAAGCACCTGCTTCCCGTAGACTGCCGCAACCGAGGCGAAAGTGATATCTGCACAGGGATGGTAGTGGAGTCGCCTGTCGTCACTGTCAGTGACCTGTACACATGCCGTGCCGGGCTGCTGACGCAGGATGGTCTGACGACCACCCGGGGCAAGCAGTGCCTGTCCCGGTTTCAAGGTATCACCATCTGCAGCTTCACTAACATCGATAGCACACAGCTGGTTCAACCGGGTAGCGAAAGCCGGCGTAAAACCGGCCGGCATATGCTGAGCGATCAGGATGGGCAATGGAAAATCGGCCGGCAACCGGGTCAACACCTGCTGTACCGCTACCGGCCCTCCGGTAGAAGCTGCAATAACGACCAGCTTGTATGGTGTATTGCGTGGCTGTACCGCCGGTGACGGTGTCACCTGGGCCTGGAGCGCAGGCGGAACCGGCTTGTGCGCCACTCGGCAGCTATTACGCGCCACTGCCAGCACCCGACGGCAAAGCAATCTTCCGGACTCGACCTGGTCCCCGGAAATATCTTCAAAACGCTTGGGTATAAAATCAATGGCACCGGCATCCAGCGCATCCAGCGTGGCACGCGCACCATCCCGGGCAAGGGAAGAGAACATCAGCACCGGCGTTGGTCTGGATGACATGATGTGGCGCACCGCCGTGATGCCATCCATTACCGGCATCTCGATATCCATAGTGATGACATCGGGACCCAGTTTCTCAACCTGCTCAATAGCGTCCTGACCATTGGCAGCAGTGCCAATGACCTCGATACGCTGATCAGACTCCAGGATCTCCACCAGACGCCGGCGGAAGAATCCTGAATCGTCAACGACCAGGACGCGAGTAGTAGTTTGTCTATCGGTGGCTGACATAGGCTTTCATCAGACCGGGCACATCGAGAATCAATGCAATGCGCCCGTCACCTGTGATAGTGGCACCGGCAAAGCCTGGCAAGCCCTGCAGAAATGCTCCCAGCGGCTTGATTACGACCTCTTCCTGTCCGACCAGTTGCTCCACTACAAAACCAACCCGCTGGCTGCCTGCCTGAACCACAACCACGTGGTTCAGAATTTCGTTACCCGGCTGTTGTGCTGCATTCCGGAGCAGCCATTCACGCAAGTAGAACAACGGCAACGCGTGACCTCGAACCTGCATCACCCGCTGTCCGTCGATCAAACTGGTTCGATCCCGGTCCAGGTCAAATATTTCGTTGACACTGCCCAGTGGCAATGCGAAAGACTGTTCACCCAGTTTCACCATCAGGGTCGGCATGATTGCCAGTGTCAGTGGCACACGGATAACGAGTCGACTGCCACGACCCGGTTCCGAGTCGATCTCAACACTGCCATTGAGCTGGCCAATCCTTGTCTTCACCACATCCATACCGACACCGCGACCGGATACATCGGAAATCTGTTCCTTGGTGGAAAAGCCCGCAGCAAAAATCAGGTTGTAGCATTCCCGGCTATCCAGACGCGCCGCCGCTTCCTCATCCATCAGACCATTTTCAATGGCTTTACGACGCAACACTTCGGCATCCATACCCGCACCATCGTCTTCAATGGAAAGCAGAATGTGATCGCCCTCCTGTTCGGCAGCCAGAACCACGGACCCGGCCCGTGGCTTGCCAGCCGCTTCGCGTACTGCCGGGCTTTCAATGCCGTGATCGACCGCGTTTCGGACCAGGTGTACCAGTGGATCGGCAAGCGCCTCCACCAGGTTCTTGTCCAGGTCGGTATCTTCGCCCCGCAGTTCCAGGTTCACTTCCTTGTTCAGGTTACGAGCCAGG
Source organism: Gammaproteobacteria bacterium (assembly GCA_030621785.1). Classification (GTDB taxonomy): domain Bacteria; phylum Pseudomonadota; class Gammaproteobacteria; order DSM-19610; family DSM-19610; genus Thiogranum. Next base: position 19,671 of record JAUXGZ010000017.1, read on the forward strand.
TCACGGACCACGCGCGGAAAGCGGCCAAATACTTTTTTGATAGGCTGCATGCGTGTCTTCATGACCGCATTCTGTAAATCGGCGGTTACCACATCCAGATTCGAAATCGCCCTGGACATCTCTTCGTTGGCGATGGATTCCCTGAGCGTAGCCAGACGATTACGAGCCAGCACCAGCTCGCCCACCATATTCATAATGTCATCCAGGCGACGGGTATCTACGCGGACCGTTGCCTCCGGTTTAGAGGCCGGCACAGTGGCTGGTCCGGGGGCCGGCGCGCGGCTGACAGGAACGACTTCAGCCTTAGGCTCGCTTGCAACCGGCAAGGTGGGTGCCTTGCCCTTGCCATGCAGGTTATCCAACAGGGCTTCGAATACATCTGCGCTAATTTCATCACTGGCAGGAGCCGGTGTGGTTTTCGGGGTCGGCGCCTTGCCTTCACCATGCAGCTGGTCCAGCAAGGCATTAAATTCTGCTTCGCTGATCTCTTCTCCGCCGGCCGCCGGTTCAGCTACAGATTCCGGCTCAGCCGGTTCCTGTACTGCCTCAACCCCTGCTTCGGCATCGTCCGGCATCGCCAGTGCATCCAGTGTCTTCAGGAACGCTGCACTGGCCGGCGTCGGCGCTTCGCCCTGATTTACCTGGGCAAACATGGCATTGACGATATCCAGCACCTCGAGCACGGCATCCATCAACCCGGAATCAACACTGCGCCCACCGTTGCGCAGCACGTTGAACACGTCTTCTGCACAGTGACACACACCCACCAGCCCATCCAGACCAAGAAAGCTCGCGCCACCCTTTATGGTGTGGAATCCGCGAAACACCGAATTGAGCAGATCGATATCATCGGGGCGCTGCTCCAGCTCGACCAGCTCCTCGTTGAGGGATTCCAGTATTTCACCGGCCTCGACCAGGAAGTCCTGCAGGATTTCGTCGTCAGCATCGATGCTCATTGATGGGTCCTAGAAGCCCAGGCTCGACAGTAAACTGTCCACATCATCCTGCCCGGAAACGTTGGCAGACTCTGACGGGCTTCCCGGCACCTGCGGCCCGGTGCCGCGCATGATCTCTGCCCGGCGTGCCGAAGTATCCTGCACAAGTGCAGGCTGCTCCCGGATTTCGGTCTCGCCACCAGGACGAATCAAACCCACCAGGTTCTCCTCGACTTCCTGCACCAGCGAAATAACACGTCGAATAATTTGCCCGGTCAGGTCCTGGAAATCCTGCGCCATCATGACTTCCGACAGCTTGCCGTGTATGTGATCTGCATGGCTGCGAGTCGCGACGAGAAAACTTTCGATCTCACGACTCATTTCCCGGAACTCCTCAACCTGCATCTCCCGGTTGCGGAAACGGTCCCACTTACCGTCCAGGCTGGTTGCCTGTTGCTGCAACTGCTCGACGACCGGCATGGTATTTTCGACTGCACTGAGTGTACGGTTGGCCGCATCCTCGGTCATGTCAATCACGTGGTTAAGCCGCAGCCTGGCGTCCGGTATATCTGCCTCGGCGAGCGAGTGAAGGCGTTCATCGAGTTCGAAGCCGTTCAACGCATCATGTAACTGGCGGGTCATCTTTCCCAGCTTGCAGAACAGGCTCTGCTCGCTAATACGGGCAAGTTCCTCTATCAGCCTTTCGGCCTCGTTTGTGTTACCTGCTTCCAGCTGTTCCACCAGTGCACGAGCATGGTTCAGCAGGTCATCATTATCCTTCCGGGGGGCCGCTTCCATTTGGCTACCCGGCAGTTGCCGCGACACGTTCAAAGATCTTTTCAATCTTTTCTTTCAGTGTCACTGCAGTAAACGGTTTGACAATGTAGCCATTCACCCCTGCCTGAGCAGCCTCGATAATCTGTTCCCGCTTTGATTCTGCAGTCACCATCAGCACTGGCAATGAAGCCAGACCGGCATCCGCACGCACCGCTTTGAGCAGGTCGATACCGGTCATGCCCGGCATATTCCAGTCGGTAACCAGAAAATCGAAATTTCCATTCTGTAACAGGGGCAGCGCAGTGTTGCCATCATCCGCTTCCTGGGTGTTACTGAAACCCAGATCACGCAGCAGATTCTTGATAATGCGTCTCATGGTGGAGAAATCATCCACAATGAGTATTTTTATGTCGGTGTCCAAGCTAACCTCCAGCGAACCCTTTCATATGCACCCCGCCCCGGAACCCGGTTCTGTACCCGGTAGATCACTCTCCAATCCACTCACCCATGCGGGACCGCAGACGGATCAGTGCCTGGCCGTGGATCTGGCAGACACGTGATTCACTAACCCCCAGCACTTCGCCGATCTCACGCAGGTTCAGCTCTTCGTCGTAGTACATAGCCATTACCAGGCGTTCACGCTCCGGCAGACCTGATATCGTCAACGCGAGAGCCGACTTGAAGTCCGTTTTCTGCAGGCTGTCCAGCGGTTCGTTGCGGGGTTCGTCAGCGATGGGCTGTGGCGGTTCATCCCCGTTGATGCCGGCGTCGTCGATACTGAATACACGACAACCGGTAGAGTCCTGCAGAATACGGTGATAGTCGTGCAGGGAGATATCCAGCTTCTCTGCCACTTCTGCATCCCGGGCATCCCGGCCGTGTTCATTCTCGATGGATCGTACAGCTTCGGCTACCTGGCGTGCCTTGCGGTGTACGGAACGCGGTGTCCAGTCGGTGCGACGTATTTCGTCCAGCATGGAACCGCGAATGCGGATACCGGCATAGGTCTCGAAACTCGCTCCCTGGGAGGCATCGTAGTTTCTGGATGCCTCCAGCAGACCAATCATGCCGGCCTGAATCAGATCGTCGGCCTGTACACTGGGTGGCAGGCGACTCATTAGATGGTAGGCAATCCTTTTCACCAACGGAGCGTGCTTAGTCACCAGGTCTTCTTTTTCGTTCTCCAGGGTAGAAGCGTACATTGCTGCACCATTCATAGCGGCATCTCCATGTGTCCGTTGTGTGACTGGATAAGGCGTTCGACAAAAAACTCCAGGTGCCCGCCGGCGATATCGGCTACAGGCCATTTGCTGGTTTTTCGGGCAATATTCCGGAAGGCGATCGATGCGCGGCTACGCGGGTAGGCCTGAACCACTGCCCGCTGCTTGCGTACCGCTTTGCGCAGGTAGTCGTCGTGTGGAATAACGCCCATGAATTCGAGAGTCACATCCAGGTAACGGTTCGTTACCCGTGAGATTTTATTGAACAAGTCCCTTCCCTCCTGTGCGCTGTGTACCTGGTTTGCCAGTATCCGGAAGCGCTGCAGCCCGAAGTCACGGCCCAGCACCTTGATGAGTGCATAGGCATCCGTAATGGATGCCGGCTCGTCACAGACCACAACCACAACTTCCTGGGCGGCGCAGCTGAAACTGGTAACGCTATCGTTAATGCCGGCAGCGGTATCGATAATCAGGGTGTCGATGTCATGACTGAGTTCGCTGAAAGCACGTATCAGACCGGCATGCTCCATGGCAGAAAGCTCCGCCAGTCGCCGGATACCGGAAGCCGCCGGTACCAGCATGATTCCCTCCGGCCCGGTGATAATGATTTCATCCAGCGTACGTTTCCCGTCAATGACATGTGACAGGTCGCTTTCGGGTTTCATGCCCAGCAGTATGTCTGCATTGGCCAGGCCGAGATCGGCGTCCATTAGCATGACATTCTTGCCAGTACTGGCCAGCGCAACGGAAAGGTTGACCGACACATTGGTCTTGCCGACTCCGCCCTTGCCACTGGTAATGGCAATCACCTGCACGGGTCGTGGATTCGCCATGCGGCGTAATCCGGCCGCCTGGTCGAGTCGACCTTCAGACATGAACATTCGCCTGAAGCCCTCCGAACCTTTCCGCCAGTGCCGACTCTGTTGGCAGCTCACGCTCGGCAGCGAGTGCAGCGGCCTGCTGCACCACGTCACGGGCACGCGCCGGGTGCAGGTCTTCCGGTACACGCTGACCGTTGGCAGTGAATACCAGTGGCAAGTGTTGTTTGATAATGACCGACAGCGCACCGCCCAGGCAGGCTGCCTCATCCATCTTGGTAAGAATAGTGCCGTCCAGTGGAACACGGGAGAAAGCACGCACGGTCTCTTCGATAACCGAGGTATGCTGGGTTGCCGACAACACCAGCAGGGTACGAATTGCAACACCGCTGTCGGACAGGGTGGAAAACTGTTCGCTCATACGCAGATCGCGTTGGCTCATACCGGCGGTATCAATCAGCACCAGGCGCTTGGCGGACAGGCTGTCCAGTGCTGAACGCAGTTCCTTGTGATCGGAGGCTACCTGCACGGGAATTCCCAGCAAACGACCGTAGGTCATCAACTGGTCGTGGGCGCCGATCCGATAGCTGTCGGTGGTAACCAGTGCCACGTGGCGTTGGCCGTAGCGTAGTACATAGCGCGCCGCCAGCTTGGCAATGCTGGTGGTCTTGCCTACGCCGGTAGAACCGATCAGGGCGACGATGCCGCCCTGGTCTATAAAATCCTGTTCAGCAACCGGTACGCTGGAAGCAAGCTGCTCCAGTGCAGCTTCCCAGCCAGGAGCCGCATCCGTCCGCCCGTCGTCCTGGCCAATCAGCCTGGCTACCAGTTCGCTGTCCAGTTCCATACGGGTAAAGCGACGCATAACTTCGGTCTGCACGGGTTCGTTGCGGTTCATTTCACCCCAGGCCAGGTGGGCCAGCTGATTTTCCAGCAAGCCACGCAGTTGGCGAATTTCATTTCCCATGGACACGATGGCCGGATCCTGCGACCAGTCCACATTGCGGCGGGTACTTGCTGTGTAAGTGCCGGCATCCATCGGTGCAGACTGCACTTCATCGGGTGTAGTAGCGACACGATCCGGTGCCGTTGCCTGTTCCCGAGTTGCTGCCCGCCCTTTCAGCAGAGAATCGTCGTAACCGGTTGCGGCGATAATCTCGACGCCGCCATCGACCTTGTGGTTGGACAGGATCACCGCATCCGGCCCCTGGGCATCCCGGACCAGGCGAATGGCCTGGCGCATATCCGGTGCAAAAAAGCGCCGTACGTTCATCGCCACACCTCACCGTAGAATTTTCTCTGCATGTCAAAACTCATGCCGTATGCCCCCCGTGCTGCTGCCCGCCAGGGCCTGGTGTTTCATGTCCGATATTGGCAATCACTTTGATCTGCTTGTTGTCCGGTATCTCGTTATAAGCCAGCACATTCAGGCTCGGTATGCTGTGGCGGACCAACCTTGCCAACCACGGTCGAAGCGGCGGTGCTACCAGCAACACGGCCGACTGACCTGCAGCTTCCTGTCGCTGCGCGCTTTCGGCCAGTGAGCTGTGCATCCGTTCGGCAAGCCCCGGTTCAATTCCAGCGCCACCTTCTGCAACTGCCTGGATGGACTGTAGCAATATCTGTTCCAGTGAAGGATCAAGAGTAATTACCTGGATTTCTTCTCCTATCCCATTGATATGTTGCATTATTGATCTTCCGAGCGAAACGCGAACAGCCGCAGTTAAAGCGCCAGGATCTTGACCCTTTACACCATGTTCGGCGAGTGTCTCGGCGATGGTGCGCATATCGCGTACCGGAATCCGTTCTTCCAGGAGGTTTTGTAGAACCCGTAGCACCACACCGATCGACACCACGTTCGGCACCAGGTCCTCCACCAGCTTGGGCGCCGAGCGGGCAAGCGCATCAAGAAGCTGCTGAACTTCCTCGTGACCAATCAGTTCGTGAGCATGCGTCTGCAACAGCTGACTCAGGTGAGTCGCCACCACCGTGCTAGCGTCCACCACGGTGTAACCCAGTGTCTGCGCGTTATCGCGCTCCGAAGGCTGGACCCACACCGCGTCCAGACCGAACGCCGGATCCCTGGTCTCCACCCCCTGTAGCGTTCCGAATACACGGCCGGGATTGATGGCCAGTTCGCGATCCGGGTAGATTTCAGACTCACCGACCGGCACGCCCATGAGCAGAATACGATAGGCATTTGGTGTCAGCTCCAGGTTGTCCCGGATGTGAACCGACTGGATCAGGAAGCCGAGCTCCTGGGAGAGTTTCTTGCGCACGCCCTTGATACGATCCATCATCTGGCCGCCCTGGCTTCGATCTACCAGGGGAATCAGACGATAACCGACCTCGAGACCGATAATGTCTACCGGGCCGACATCATCCCAACTGAGTTCGCGCGACTCGCCCGGCTTGCTTTCTTCCTGCGTCTCCACCTCGACCGGTAGCAACTCCTGCTGTTTACGCTTCCAGGCCAGCCAGGAACCCGTGCCGGAAGCCGCCGCCAGGGTCAGGAAGGCCAGGTTAGGCATGCCCGGAATAAGACCCATGAAACCGATGATGGCACCCGAGACACCCAGCACCATGGGGTTGGAAAACAGCTGCTCCAGCACCTGCTCAGACATTTTCTGCGAACTGGAAACCCGGGTAACAATGATGGCGGTCGCGGAAGACAGTACCAGCGACGGAATCTGCGCAACCAGGCCATCGCCTATGGTCAACAGGGTGTAATTGTGCAATGCATCGCTAAAGGAAAGCCCGAACTGCAGGGTACCGATCGCCAGTCCGCCAATGATATTGATAAACAGGATCAGGATGCCGGCAATGGCATCACCACGCACAAACTTGCTGGCACCATCCATAGCTCCATAGAAGTCAGCTTCCTGACCGATTTCCACGCGCCGGGTACGCGCCTCGTCCTGGGTAATCAAACCGGCATTCAGATCTGCATCAATAGCCATCTGCTTGCCCGGCATGGCATCCAGGGTAAAGCGTGCGCTGACCTCGGAGACACGCCCTGCACCCTTGGTGACAACGACAAAGTTAATAATGACCAGGATGCCGAAAACCACCAGGCCGACCGCATAGTTGCCGCCGACTACAAAATCACCGAAAGCCTCGATTACCTTGCCCGCAGAAGCGGTGCCGGTATGCCCGTTAAGCAGCACTACCCTGGTCGATGCAACATTCAGGGCCAGGCGCAGCAAGGTCGCCACCAGCAGCACCGTGGGAAATATGCCGAAGTCCAGCGGCCTCAATGCATACACCGTCACCATCAGCACGGCAAGCGAAAGTGTGATGTTGAAGGTGAACAGTATATCCAGTGCAAACGGCGGCATGGGGATGATAATCATCGCCAGCATCATCACCAGCAGCAGCGGCGCTCCCAGGCCGCTGCGACTAAGTTCACGGAAGCTCATGGCTACAGTATTGGTCGTCATGATTCAGGTCCTGTGGTGTTTTTTTCCGGGCTATCGTCCGCCAGCGGTCCCTGACGGAAGTCTTCAGGGACCGGGATATCGTTCGGCCGGGCCGGCACCACACCACCGCGTGTGGAAGCTTTCAGCTGGAACACATAGGCCAGTATCTGCGCGACTGCCAGATACAGACCGGCGGGGACCTGCTGTTCGATTTCCGTGCTGTAGAAGAGTGCTCGTGCCAGCGGTGGCGCTTCGAACAAAGGCACACCGTTGGCTGTGGCGACGGTACGGATCTGGCTGGCCACCAGTTCGACACCCTTGGCAACCACCACGGGCGCAGCCATGCCTTCCGTGTCGTAACGCAAGGCCACGGCATAATGGGTCGGGTTGGTTATAATCACATCGGCCTTCGGCACTTCCGACATCATGCGACGCTGTGCAATTTCCCGCTGCACGGCACGCACTCTGGCTTTCACTTCCGGCCGACCTTCGGTATTCTTGTTCTCGTCCTTGATTTCCTGGCGGGTCATTTTCAGATTGCGATTGTGATCCCAGATCTGAAACGGCACATCGACCGCGGCCAGGATGATCAGCGAAGCGCTCAGAAGCAGGAACGAAAAAGTCAGAATGCTGCCGGTATGGGCGAGTGCAGACAGCGTCGACTCACGTCCCAGCCCCATCAGCTCCGGCAGGTAGTGCTGCAGTAACCAGACGCCCACCGAACCGATTATCAGAAACTTGGCCAGTGCCTTGACCAGTTCCATCACACCGCGCCAGGCAAAAATACGCTTGATACCCTTGAGCGGATTGATCTTGTCGAATTTAAAACCCAGCGCCTGGGTACTGAAGGACCAGCCACCCAGTGCAATCGGGGCGGCCAGCGCGGTAACTACCATGACCAGCAGGAAAGGAGTAATAGTCAGGAAACCGTGCCACACAGCCTGACCGAGTATGTCCAGCAGTGCCCATGGGTCCATGATCTTGCTGCGTTCGACCGCAAGCCCACTGCGCATGACCTCACCCAGTCCGGCAACGATATCGCCCCCCATCAAAGACAGCGAGATCGCACCGCTCAGCAGCATCGCCATGGTGGTCAGTTCGCGGGAACGGGGTACCTGCCCTTTCTTGCGCGCCTCATCACGGCGTTTGGGGGTCGCTTCTTCAGTGCGTTCCTGCCCGTCCTCGTTCTCGGCCATATCAACGAACCCCCGTACCAAACAGGCTGGCTGCGCCCAGGGCCTCGCCAATCAGCTGTTGCATCTGCGGCAGAAGACTGGAAATCGCAACCACAATCGCCACGAATCCCAGCGCCATGGTTACCGGGAAACCAACGCCGAAAACATTCAGCTGGGGAGCGGCACGGCTGACGACGCCGAAAGCAAGATTCACCAGCAGTATCGAGGCCACTGCCGGCAGCGCCACCATCAGTGCATCGGAAAACAGGCGTGTACCCCAGCCGGCGATGGTGCGAAAGTCCTCCCGGGTCAGGCTGTCAATTCCCACCGGCAGGGACTGGAAACTATCCACCAGCACCCGGATCAGTGCCAGGTGGCCGTTGAGCGCCAAAAACAACAGGGTCGCTATGACTACATAGTACTGGCCGAGCACCGGCACATTGACTCCGTTCTGGGGATCGACCATGGAAGCAAATCCCAGCCCCATGCCCATGGCAACCGCCTGGCCGGCGAGTATCAGGGTTGCGAACAGTAGCTGGAGGCTGAAGCCGATCGCCAGCCCGATCAACATCTGTTGCGCCGTGATCAACGCACCACTTGCAGAAACCGGATTCACTACCGGCACCGGTGGCAGCAACGGCAGGACAACCCAGGTAAGCAGTAAGGCCATAATCAGTCGTATGCGTACCGGCACCATGCGCGCACCGAAGATCGGTGCAATCATCAGCATCGCGGCAATGCGGGTAAAGGGCCAGAACAGGTTGCCTATCCAGGCGGCAATATCGGCACTGGTAAACAGCATCATCCGACTAACCGATCAGTTCGGGGATGCGCTCAAACAACCCTATGGTGAAACCCAGCAGGGTCTTCAGCAACAGCGGGCCGGCGAACAGCAGAACCAGAAGTACCACCATCAACTTGGGTACAAAAGTCAGCGTCATTTCGTTGATCTGGGTCGCAGCCTGGAACATACCAACCAGCAAACCAACCACCAGTGCCGACAACAGCAGGGGCGCTGCCAGCATGGCAGTGACCACCATGGCCTGTTTGCCTATTTCCAGAACGGTTTCCGGTGTCATGTTATTTCCCCTTCAGACCGAGAAACTGGCCGCCAGCGTTCCCATGATCAGGGACCAGCCATCGATTAACACGAACAACATAATCTTGAATGGCAAGGATATGATCATCGGCGACAGCATCATCATGCCCATGGACATCAACAGGCTGGCAATGACCAGGTCGATCACCAGAAAAGGAATCAGCACCAGAAAACCGATCTGAAAAGCGGTCTTTAACTCACTGGTTACGAATGCTGGCATCAGCAGGGTGAACGGCACATCGTCTGCTGTTTCCAGTTCCCCGGTGTTGGAAATACTGGCAAATAACAACAGATCATCATCGCGTGTCTGTCCCAGCATGAAGCTGCGAAACGGCACTGCCGCACGCTGCAGGGCTTCCTGAATCTGGATCTGTTCATCCAGGTAAGGTCCCAACGCATCTTCGTATACACGGTCAAACACCGGCGTCATGATAAACAGACTCAGGAACAGCGCCAGACCGATCAATACCTGGTTGGAAGGTGCCTGCTGGGTGCCCATCGCCTGGCGCAGAATGCCCAGAACGATCAGTACACGCACAAACGAGGTCATCATCATGAGTGCCGCCGGCAACAAGGTCAGCGCTGTCATAAACAGCAATACCTGGATGGTTACGCTGTAGGTCTGACTGCCATCCTCACCCGGCTGCACGGTAAGGGCTGCCAGCCCCGGCGCTGCCATTGCCGTCACGGGTAGCAATGCCAGCAGCAGAATCACCAGTATCTTCATGCGCTCTTTTCCCGGTTGAGCAGCTTGTCCAGCTGGTCAGCAAATGCCTTTCCGGCTCCCCCGCCGGATTGCGGCGCGGTGTCCACCGGTTGCTCCAGCACATGCAGTGTCTGGATGCGCCCCGGAGCAACTCCGACCAGTAACTGTGTCGCGCCTACCTGCATCAGAATCACCCGTTCACGCGAACCCATGGACAGACCACCGAGAATGCGCAGGCCACCGCCAGCGGCAGCCTGGAAGCGCCCGGTACGTTTCAGTAACCAGGCAATGATCAGAATCAGCCCCAGTACCAGAACCATGCCCAGCGTAAGTTGCCAGAGGCTGTTCATGCTCAACGGGTCCCGAGCGGATGACAATAATGCGGGTTCAGCCTCTGCCGGCTTTTCTGCCCACGCACCAACGGTATATAGCGCAGTAACAGGAAACACCAACAGCTGCCGGCAGGGATGAAAATTCATGGGCAGGCCTTATTTCAGTTTCTTGACACGTTCAGCAGGACTGATAACGTCGGTAAGTCGTATACCGAATTTTTCATTCACCACAACCACTTCCCCGTGCGCAACCAGGGTACCGTTAACCAGCACATCCATGGGCTCACCGGCCAGCCGGTCCAGTTCAACAACCGAGCCCTGATTAAGCTGGAGCAGGTTACGAATACTGATATTGGTCCGGCCGATTTCCATGGAAACGGTGACCGGTATATCCAGGATCACATCCATGTTGGCATTTTCCATGGATGGAGCACTCGCGGTATCTTCCAGATCATCGAAGACTGCAGCCGGTGCGGCGGCTTCTGCCGTTACCGTTTCAGCCTGTTCTGCCATGGCTTCCGCCCAGTCATCGACCGTGTCGGCTTGCGGGGCCTGCGTTTCTTCACTCATTGCTTTCTCCTGCTGCCCGTATTGTCAATCGATCAAATCGGGAATGATTTTCCGTTCGATCTTCACTGCCCGGCTACCGCCGGACATGCCGAAATGACCACGAAAAACCGGTGTACCCTCGGCTTCGATCGTAACCAGTTCCGGAAGGTCGACGGGGATAATGTCACCCGGCTTCAAGTCATTAAGTTCGCGCAGGCTGATAGAGGTCTCAACCAGCGTGCTGTTGAGATCAACGCGAGCCCCCTGCATTTCTTCACGAATGGTACGCGTCCAGCGTTCATCCAGATCACTGCGATCGCTCTGTACACCGGCATCCAGCAAGTCGCGAATAGGCTCTACCATGGAATACGGCATAGTGATATGCAGATCACCACCGCCACCATCAAGTTCTATGCGTACCGTATTCACAACCACGACTTCGGTGGGACTGACAATATTGGCGAAGTGCGGGTTGACTTCCGAACTCTGGTATTCGAAGTTCATATCCATGACCGGTTTCCAGGCCTGTTTCAGATCCTTGAACACCAGCTCCAGTACGATCTGAATTACGCGCAGCTCGGTCGGAGTGAATTCACGGCCTTCGATCTTGGTATGGAAACGACCACCACCACCAAAGAAATTATCGACCAGTGCGAAAACCAGCTTTGGCTCCAGCACGAACAATGCCGTGCCGCGCAATGGCGGCAGCTTT
>JAUXGZ010000009.1 GCA_030621785.1 Gammaproteobacteria bacterium
CTCAAAGGCACCATTGACGAACAGGCCGCCACTACTGACATCCAGTGCACCGTTGAATAGCGGAATGCCCAGGACATTCAGATCACCACTCATAATCAGGTACCAGAGGTTCGGGTCGCCGGAAAACAGTGCTTCCACTCCGGCAATGCCACCAAAATCAATCGAAGGGTGAATGCTGGCAACCGCCGAGCCGTTGATCAGAAAACCATCCCGGTCGATACGCAACAGGGCATCCACGTCGGCCAGGTCATCGAGAGAAACGCCTACCAGGCCGGAAAGCACGGACATATCCAGGTTAAACATGCCCTCCGCCTGCACGAAGGAATCACGTCCCGAAGCTTCGGAATCCAGCAATCCGGCGACCTGCACATTGGCGCTTGGCCGAATCGGAACATACTGCTGCAGGTCCGGCGTCAATAAACCACTTATCGGATCAAGCAGACCGGCAAAATAGGCCTGCTGGCTGGTATCGGTGATTTTCAGGCCGACGCTGGCGCCACCCACTGGGAAGCCGAAACTGAAGAATTTCAGGAAATTCACATTGACGTTCAGGTCACCGTTGACCCCGATCTGGAAGCCGTTACCGATGTCCTGAAAGATGGTCTTTCCATCGTCGTCAGGATCAAGATCCCAGGTGGACTCGCCGACAATCTGCAGCGGTATCTTCAGTTTGTCGAAGGACACCGTGCCTTGCACATACATTGCCCCCGAGAACGGGGCCACCTTGTCGCTGATGGCGTAGGTGTAGTCCGGTGCGAACGGGATCAGGCCCTTGAGTGACAGACCGATGCCGAGATCCTCGGCACCGGCGATATCCAGGCCGGGCAGGTCACCACGCATGTAGAAGAAAGGATCAGTCGGATCCAGCACGATAACCGCCTGCTTGTTGAACGGTGTGGCGAAAGAAATCGGACCGACACTGGCTTCAAAGCCGCCGAAGAACGAAAAGAACAGGTAGTGTCGATTATCATTTAGCGGTGCCTCGAGGAAAGCGAGGTTGGCACCTGTATCCAGGCCAAGCTCCGCCTGGACCGGGTTCTGGATTTCGGCACCGGCCAGGAATCCGAAATCAGGGAATGGCACCTGGGCCAGCCCGCGCACCCGGCGAATGGTCGTGGATGTACCGCTGTTGTCGCATTCAAAAAGCAGACTGGTCTCGAACACCGGCAGGTCTCCGAGCGCGGTTTTCAAAATCACATCGCCATTGACCTCCAGCACGCACTCACTCGCCAGGCGATCATCGACATTGCTGTCGAGCGCCATGAATACCATCGGCAACGCAGCATCAGTGGGGTTGAGTTCGATGCGTCTCAATACGCCGGATGAAGCGATATCCTGGCTGCTGGAACAGCCTTGCGTATCCACCGAAGCGCCGGCTCCCGTGTCAGGGCAGAAGTCCAGGTTATCGGCGACGGTATCCAGATCTGCATCGGGATCCACCTGCACGGCGACCATGATTTCCTGGTAGGCGCTGGTACCCGCAACACCGGCCATGACCGTCAATTGGTAGCTTCCGGGCACCAGACCGATGATAGACTGGGTGAACGGGAATGACTTCACACCGCTGACGACCTGAATCGGTGAGGCATTATCGGACAAAACCGTCAGGCCGATGGCGGGGGTCAGTTCGGTAATATTGAGAATCAGCGGGCTCGGCGAGAGATTCTCCACTTCCGGAGTGTAGGTCACCATCCGGGTTTGACCCGCAGTCATGCGGACATAGCGGTGACTGGAACCCATCGCAAGGCTGGCGATTCCACCGGAACCGGGGCCGGCCGGGCCGGGTGAGCTGAAAAACATCTGCTTCAGTATGGCCAGATCCCCGAAGTCCACCGCGCCGCTGCCATCAAGATCGGCGTCTTCATCCTGGGTAAAGAACCGTTCCTTCAGCCTGGCCAGGTCAGCAAAGTCAACGCGATTGTCGTTGTTAAGATCAGGGTCGCAGAAGTTGCCATAACCGTCGCCGTCAGTATCGCGCTGGCCGGCATTTTCTACCAGACTACAGTTATCGATGGCGTCATTAATACCATCCTTGTCATCATCGGCCGCCAGCGCCGGCAGCAGAACTCCGCCCAGGCCGGCCAGCAGCAGGCTCCGTGCAAGCGGTAAACAACAGCGTGCGATTTTCATAGTGGTGTCCTTTCCCGTTGGTGGTTTTGGTTTTGTTGTTATTGGTTTCTTTAATGGCAACGGACTCGCGTGGATTTCTGATTATCGCGAACCCTCTGATAAAGGTAGGCTAGCAACAGGATCCGGTCAAGGTGGATTTCAGACTTTCTGACCATCTGATGCTATACAAGGGTATACCACCAGGCGAGTTAAGGAAGATTGTTGTGAATGCGATCCATAGCTTGATCAGGGATTACAGCACGAAGGCCCGGGTTCGCCAAAAAACAGGGCCTTCAGTATGGCCAGGTCGGCAAAGTCCACTCTTGAATCACCGTTAAGGTCAGCATCCTCGTTGGTGGAGAAGAACACATTTTTCAACTCTGCCAAATCGGCAAAATCAATCCGCTGGTCATTGTTGAGATCCGCGTCACAACGGTTGCCTAATCCATCGCCATCAGTATCACGCTGCCGGGGATTGGTGTGCAGCATGCAGTTGTCATCCTGGTCCGGTACTCCGTCACCATCACTGTCGCGGGCAGACCGGGGTGCGCGCGGTGGCTGTCCGGGGCCATCAGGATACAAATCGGCGCGCAGCCGTTTAAAGATGGCCTGTCGGTAGACATCATGGCCGGCACGGTTGGGGTGCACCGACCCCAGATGATCCTGCTGGCTTACCAGTGACTCCGGGATTCTCACCACCCAGTGATCATCGGCGCAGTAGCCGTGAGGCCTGGACAGGGAAGCAATCGTTTCCCCGGGTACCTCGGTCTCGTCTACAAAGTTCCAGTGATACTTCGTTACCGCGTCACGGGTTGCTTTTCTCAGTGCGGGAGCGACCGTTTCATCGGCCCAGGCCATTTCGTCAACGGTTACGCCGGGCAGATTATCGAGCACCTGATCGACCGACTGCCGCGGATCCCAGCCGCAGTAACTGCCATCGGCGTTGCCGGATGGATTCAGGTACTCGGTCAGGTAGACGCGACCGGCATCGAGTGTTGTAAACACCTCGCTTATTTTCGTGTCCAGGTCTTGCCACTTGCCGGCCAGCAGCGGCAGTCGATCGCTGAATTCCTCGGCCGCTTTTCCGCCAAATTCGAACGACGGGTCCACAGTCCTCGCATAAACCGAATTACATTCAGGGGTAAAGGGAAACGAGGCCGAAAGCAGGTTCATGCCGGCCAGGTCATTGATAAAGTCCAGCGGATTGCAGATCTGTGATATTGCCTGCTTTTGTGCCTCCAGGAAACCATCGGGAAGCGCAACATCGGCGATATAGTGGCAGGGCTGCCCGGTGATGCACTTGGTAATTAAATCAGAAAAACCGATGTCATTGCCGCCGATGGATGCCACGATGGCATCGACTTCACGCCCCATGATCCGGTCACGGGCAACTTCCAGCTGGCTCTGCAGCCGGGGCTGATCCGGGAATCCCGTAAACGATGAATTGATCTCCGGCATGAGCAAGGGATCCATGATGCTGGACGGCCCCGGTCCGTTATGCGTGCTGGTCAGGCCGCCTTCAATCGTTGCGCCGGAACAGGACAGGTGTACCAGGGTCACCGAGGTATGCGGGTCGGCCTGTTCGAGCGCCAGCGCCGCGCGCGCCTGTCCGGATAACATCGAACGATGGCAGCGTAATGCCTCGCCGGGCAAGGCCCCGTGCAAAACAATATCCCGGTAGGTCGGTTCCGGTGTACCCCAGGAAGGTGCAGTGGCCATCCAGACCGGAAGATGATCCAGGTACTGCACCAGAGCATCCTGTTTTGCATCGTCCCAGGCCCGCTGCAGACTGGCGATGATCCCTTGCAGGCTTGCAACGGCCGTAGCGGCCTGTTGCAGTGCGCCGGCGGCGCTGTTGTAGACATTCAGTGCCGCGTTGTAGGTGTTCCGTGCAAGGTTTGCCGCTGCATTTGCAGCATTAATCGCCAGTGAAAGGGCATCGAAATTCTGTACGCTGGCGATAATTGAGTACACGACAACGGCGGTATTGCGGGCGATGAACAGGGCGCCTTCTGCCAGCACAAGATTTGCCTGTGCAGTTCCCAGTGCAGTTTTGGCCAGGCCCAGCGCGGCGAGCCGCGTTGCGCAATTCAGAAAGCTGCAATTGTCGTAGGCACTTTGTGCGGTGGCGACGCGGGCCTGCTTTTGTGTTACCTCTGCGCGAGCATTGGTAACATTGTTGCGCGCCGCAGTCACCACAGGATCACTTTCCACATTCGACTGGATAACCAGTAATCCCTGCAGATCCTGCTGGACCCTGGCCAGGTCTGCGCCAGCCTGATTAAGCGTAGTCAATGCATCATCGGCGAGCTGCTGCGCAGCCGCTTGCGCGGCTTCCAGACCTGGCAACTGGTCCAGTGCCGCCTGTAAGTCCCCTTGTATGTCCACCGACAGCTCGAACAATGCACTGAAATTTACCTGGGCCTGTGCCGTCGATGGCATAAGGGGATTACCTTCACCGGAACCATACGAGTCTCCCACGGCAACAATCAGCCAGTCCTGTACCGTAATGGTTTCGTCAAGACGCGTCGAATCACCCGCCGTATCTGTGACCACCAGCGCAACCTGATATACGCCCTCTTCCGGGAACCTGTGTGTATACCGGCAGCTGCTCTCGATACTGGTGGCAACCTCATCAATGATCCATTCGTAACTGACAACGGTTGAACCGGAAACGCCACAGGCATCGAAATCAACACTCCAGCCATCTGCCGGCACCATCAATGCAGCCGGATCATATTGCGGAACGGGCGATCTGGCATCGTAACCGTCAAAGGCCGTGTTCTCCAGCAATCGATCCGGCATGGACCATTCGAAAGGCATAATACCCTGCGGCACGGCCGCTGCCGTCGCTGGCAGCAACATCCAGCTCGTCGTGACCATGAACTGGCTCCATAGAATCAGGAGCAGTGAGCGTGTCCGGATCGGTAACGTCATTATCATTTTCCTCTTACAGGCTCCACCCTTACCCCCTGGCCTGACAGATTACGCGACTCCGCATACGCAACGCATCGCACGCCGGAGTCCTGTTGTCAGCTATGAGTATAGACAGGTTGAGAAGGAAAAGACGGCTACCGGCAAATCGAATGCGGCATGCGCGGTAAAAACAACGATGGAGACTTTTCAGTCTGTATGCAGCGGCAACACTTCATCCAGCGAACTGACGCGCGCCACCGCCAGCATCTGTGCAGGGAGATTGAAGAAGCGAATATTGTGTCCCGCCCGAGCGGCTTCCCGGAAACAGGCCACCAGGAAGGCCACCCCGGCACTGTCAGAGCGTTCCAGGCGGCAAAGATCGAGATCTACATCGGCACGTTCGGCGAAACCCGCCATGTACTCCTTCCACAAGCCCGGAACCGAGGAAAAGCTCAGCTCGCCATGCACCTCCAGTCTGCCGCTGGCTGCGACCTGCAAACGCGAACCGTGTGCCTGCCTCGCCATCTACCGACCACTGTCCGAGGTCTGACTGAACAGAAATTTGCTGATCAGCTTTTCCAACACCAGCGCTGACTGGGTCAGATCGATTTCCGAGCCGTCGGCCAGCAACTCGTCGGCACCACCCGGCTCCAGCGAAATATACTGTTCACCCAGCAGTCCGGCAGTAAAAATACTTGCTGCGGTATCCTCCGGAAACTGATCATACTTGCGGTCGATACTCATACTGACCACGGCCTCGAAGCGCTTGTTATCGAAATTGATGGCAGACACGCGCCCTACCCGCACCCCGCTCACGGTAACCGCAGAGCGAACCTTGAGGCCCCCGATATTTTCGAAACGGGCCGTCACGCGATAGCTGTCGCCCTGGTTCAGGCTGCCGAGATTGCTGACTTGCATGGCCAGCACGAACATGGCAGCCAGACCGGCGACGATAAATATGCCGACCAGCAGTTCAGTAGTTTTATTCTGTTTCATGCTCAGTAATCTCCGAACATCATGGCTGTAAGTACAAAATCCAGGGTCAGAATCGCAAACGCTGAATGCACAACGGTACGCGTCGTGGCACCCGCCACACCTTCCGAAGTAGGCACAGTATCGTAGCCTTCAAATACTGCGATCCAGGTCACAACAAGCCCGAATACCAGGCTTTTAATCACGCCGTTCCATACGTCTTCGTAGAGATCCACCTTGGCCTGCATCTGTGACCAGTAGGCGCCGTCATCGACACCCAGTAAACCGACCCCGACAAAGAAACCACCATACACGGCCACGGCGCTGAATATCGCCGCCAGCAGGGGCATGGACAGTATCCCGGCAAGATAGCGCGGGGCAATCACACGATGGATCGGGTTGACCGCCATCATTTCCATGCCGGACAACTGCTCGGTTGCTTTCATCAGGCCGATTTCCGCTGTCATGGCCGAACCGGCTCGCCCGGCGAACAGCAGCGCCGTGACCACCGGACCCAGCTCGCGCACCACCGCCAGCGCCACAGCCACACCAAGGGATTCCTCGGCACCAAAATCCACCAGTGTGTTGTAACCCTGCAGTCCCAGGACCATGCCCACAAACAATCCCGAGAGCGTGATCAGCGCCAGCGACAGTACGCCAACCGACCAGAGCTGTGCAACGAGCAGCCCGGGGCGACGCAGCACCGCGGGAATACCGCCCAGCGTTGCCATCAGGAACAAACCGCCACGTCCCAGCTTCCCGAACAAACGGAGCCCGCCGCGACCCAGCTTTCGTATCCAGTCGAGCATCGATAGATCCTATGTCTGCAACAGGTCGTCCCGGTAATCCGGCGCCGGGTAGTGAAATGGTACCGGGCCATCCGGAAGCCCGTGCATGAATTGCTTCACCCAGCCTGAATCGGTCCGCTCGATTTCGTCGGGTGCACCCTGCCCCATGACCCGGCCTTGCGAGATCACGTAGATATAATCCGATATTTCTGCGGTTTCCTGCACGTCATGCGAAACAATAATACTGGTCAGGCCGAGCGCATCGTTGAGCAGGCGAATCAGCTTCACCAGGGCACCCTTGGAAATCGGATCCTGCCCGGTAAACGGCTCGTCGTACATAATCATCATCGGATCCAGCGCAATCGCCCGGGACATCGCCACGCGCCGGGCCATCCCGCCCGACAGCTGCGCCGGTTTGAGATCACGTGCGCCGCGCAAGCCAACTGCCTGTAACTTCATCAACACCAGATCGCGTATCATGGACTCCGGCAGATCGGTGTGCTCGCGCAGTGGAAAAGCGACATTATCGAAGACACTGAGATCGGTCAGCAGGGCACCGGACTGGAACAGCATCCCCATGCGCTTCCGCAGGGCATACAACTCACCGGTCCGCAGGCGTGACACTTCCAGACCGTCAACCTGCACACTACCCCGGTCGGGGCAGAGCTGGCCACCGATAAGCCGCAACAAGGTGGTCTTGCCGGTACCGCTGGGTCCCATAACGGCGGTCACCTTGCCACGCAGTATATCCAGATCGACACCGTCGAAAATCACCCGATCTCCCCGGGAAAATTCCAGCCCGCGGATCTTCACCAGCGTGTCACGACCTGCCTGTGCTGCAGTTTCGCCCATGTGTAAACCCGCCTCTCCCTGTGCAGACGTCTGATCCGCCAAAAACGTGCATTATACGGATCCCGGAGCAATCCGCCGCACCAATTTCAGCGTCCTTCGGTTTTCTCCTTGCCACAGCGCTGACAGCGCAGGCAGGTCACCAGCTTGCCACGAGACACATCGAATGGTTTGTCCACCACCACCCATTTGTGGAAACCCCGGCGGCACAGGGTATTTCCCCTGTGCCGTTGTGCCGTCCCGGGCTTTTTGAAAGGGATCACATCCGCCATTACATTTTCCCGCAACGGGCTACACCGGAATCGCAAACCCGCAGCTGTCCCGCCGCCAGTGAAACGGCTACTATACGCCACCTATGTGGATACAACTTCTTGCTGTGGCCGGAGGGTTCGCGCTGCTGGTGTGGAGCGCCGACCGTTTCGTGGCAGGTGCCGCCGGTACCGCCCGCAACCTCGGCGTCTCACCCCTTCTGATCGGTCTGACGATTGTCGGTTTCGGCACCTCGGCGCCGGAGATTCTGGTATCTGTGGTTGCCTCACTGCAGGGCAACCCCGGACTGGCGGTCGGTAACGCCATTGGCTCCAACATCACCAACATCGGCCTGATTCTGGGGATCACGGCACTCATCGTGCCGCTGGAGGTACACTCCAGGTTAATACGCCGTGAGCTGCCGTTCCTGATCGGAACGGTTCTGCTGGCCTGGTTCCTGCTGCGCGACCTGGAGCTGGGCATGGCCGATGGGCTGATCCTGCTGTCGGGCCTCGCTATCGTCCTGTTCTGGGTAATCTACGAAGGCCTGACCAGCCGCGGCCGCTCTGACCTCGTAGCGGAAGAATACGCCGCCGAAATACCGCAGGATCTGTCGCTGAGCCAGTCACTGTTCTGGCTACTGATTGGCCTCCTGGTGTTGTTTGCCAGCTCACGCATCCTCGTCTGGGGTGCGGTGGGCATCGCCGAACACTTCGGGGTCAGTGACCTGGTCATTGGCCTCACCATTGTTGCACTGGGCACCAGTCTGCCGGAGCTGGCCGCTTCCATTAGCAGTGCACTGAAAAACGAACCGGATATCGCCATCGGCAACGTCGTCGGATCCAACATGTTCAACCTGCTGGCGGTACTCGGTCTGCCCGGCATTCTCCACCCTTCAACCATTGACAAGGCGGTCCTGACACGCGATGTCCCGGTTATGTTCGCACTTACGGTACTACTGCTGTTCATGGCCCGCGGCTTCCACAAAAAAGGCCGGATCAACCGCATTGAAGCAATGATTCTTCTGGCCGGCTATTTTGGTTACCAGAGCCTGTTATACTTCACGGCCGTGAAATAGCACAGCGGCCGGACACATGAACGAAAGTACTCTGAAAAAGCTGGGACTCGCCGTTCTCGAAACCGAGGCCGCGGCAGTAGAGGCACTGAAATCACGTATCGATGAAGATTTCGTGCGCGCCTGTCGCCATATGCTGGAGTGCGAAGGCCGTGTAGTAGTTATCGGCATGGGCAAGTCGGGGCATATCGGCGGCAAGATCGCGGCTACACTGGCCAGTACCGGCACTCCGGCGTTCTTCGTCCACCCCGGCGAAGCCAGCCACGGCGACCTCGGCATGATAACCGCCAGGGATGTGGTGATGGCGCTGTCCAACTCGGGCTCGACCGAGGAAATCCTGACCATCCTGCCCATCATCAAACGTCTGAATGTGCCGCTGATCGCTCTGACTGGCAAGCCGGACTCGCCCCTGGCGCGAGCCGCTTCCGTGAACATCGATGTCAGCGTCGCCAGGGAAGCCTGTCCACTGGGGCTCGCCCCCACCGCCAGTACCACGGCTGCACTGGCCATGGGCGACGCCATGGCCGTATCACTGCTGGAAGTGCGCGGTTTTACCGAGAACGATTTCGCCCGCTCGCACCCGGGCGGCAAACTGGGTCGACGGCTATTGCTGCTGATCGACGACCTGATCCACACCGGTGACCGGGTACCCAGCGTGCTGACCGGCACCCTGGTATGTGACGCCCTGCTGGAAATGACCAGCAAGGGCCTGGGTGCCACCGCCGTCGTGAACGCGGACAGCGAGGTGCTGGGCATCTTCACCGATGGCGACCTGCGCCGCGCCCTGGACCACAACGTGGACCTCCACACCACCGGTATCGACGAAGTCATGACTGCCGACTGTACGCTGGCGGCACCCGGCATGCTCGCCGCAGAGGCACTGCAACTCATGGATCACGGAAAGTTCAACGACCTGCTGGTCGTTGATAAGGACAAACGGCTGATCGGAGCCCTCAACATGCACGACCTGCTGCGTGCCGGTGTAGTATAAAATTATGAAAGACATTATCGAGAAAGCATCTGAAATCAAACTGCTGATATTCGACGTAGACGGTGTGCTGACCGACGGCAGCCTGTTCTTCGGTGATGACGGGCAGGAATACAAGGCCTTTCACTCCCAGGATGGTCACGGCATCAAAATGCTGCAGAAACACGGTGTGCGCTGCGCCATAATCACCGGGCGCACCTCGAAGGTCGTCGAGCACCGTATGCGCAACCTGGGTATCGACCTCCTCTACCAGGGACAGGAAAACAAGCTGGAAGGCTTCGCCGATCTGCTGGCGCAGGTGCAACTGCAACCGGAGCAGGTAGCCTATGTGGGTGATGACGTGGTCGACCTGCCGGTAATGCGTAAGGTCGGTCTGGCTATAGCGGTGCAGGATGCGCACCCCTGGGTCGTCAGGCACGCCCACTGGCAGACACCGCGCTGCGGCGGCCGCGGTGCGGCCCGCGATGTATGCGAGATGTTGCTCGAGGCACACGGAGTACTGCAGCAGGAGCTGGAATCCTACCTGTGAACACGCCTGAACGAGTTGCCGTGGCACTGACTCTCGCGCTGGCAATCAGCAGTGCATGGCTGCTGCTGGCTACCAGCCAGGCACCGGACTCCGCTGCGCAGAATGCCCACGAGCCGACACTCTACATCACCTCACCGCAGTGGGACGTCCTCGACGAAAGGGGGCAGCTGAAACAGCGACTGCGGGCGGAACGCATGGAACAATGGGCTGGCGAAGACGACATACGATTGCTGCAACCCAGGCTGTTTGCCCGGGGGGCGGACGGCTCGTCCTGGCAGGCCAGCGCCCACCAGGGTCGGTTTCACGAGATGAGCCGGCCGGCGACGCTGCAGGGCGATGTCGTGGTGCGCAAAACCCGCCTTGCAGACGATGGGGAACTGACCCTGAAAACCGACCTGCTGCTGATCAGCACTTCCGGAGACCACATCGAAACCGATCTACCGGTTGTCCTCCGGACCGGTCACTGGAAATTCACCGCAGACAGCCTGCAAGCCCATTTCAACCCCGACAAAATCAAACTGGCCGGCCGGGTACGAGGCGTTCATGACTAGTATAGGCAGACTCTGCTTCCTGCTTGCCCTTGCAATCAGTTCCGGGCCGGTGCTGGCCTTGTCCAGCGACCGTAACCAGCCCATGCTCATCGAGGCTGACGAGGCTGAAATCGACGACGCCAGGGGCATCAGCATCTACCGCGGCAATGTCAAGGTTACCCAGGGCACCCTGGTGCTAACCGGCCAGGAAATGACCATCATTAACAAGGATGGCGATGTAAACAAGGTCATTATGGTCGGCACGCCGGCGACCTACCGTCAACGCCCCGATAACAAGGACAAGGATGTATTCGCAAAATCCACTCGCATGGAGTACTACCTTGACCCGGAGCGTGTAATCCTGCTCGGCCAGGCTGAAGTGGAACAGGCTGGCGATACCATGAGCAGCGAACGGATTGAATACGACATTGTCAAGGACCAGGTAAATGCGGGCACCCGCAAACCCAACGAACGGGTGCAAGTCGTCATCCAGCCCAAACCTCGCAAGACGCCGAAGAAAACCATTCCGCAACAGCCCCCCCCGGAAGAAACACCTTCGGAATCACCATGAGTCGCCTGGAAGCCGTCAAACTGAGCAAAAGCTACTCGGGCCGACAGGTCGTGGACTCAGTCTCGCTGCACGTGGACAGCGGTGAGGTGGTAGGCCTGCTGGGGCCCAACGGCGCCGGCAAGACCACGTGCTTCTACATGATCGTCGGACTGGTACCGGTCGATGGCGGCAAGGTGGCGCTGGATGAGCAGGACCTCACCAGCCTGCCCATGCACGTCCGGGCTCGCCGGGGACTCGGCTACCTGCCCCAGGAAGCCTCGGTTTTTCGCAAACTCAGCGTGGCCAACAACTTGATGGCTGTACTTGAAACGCGCAAGGACCTGAGTCGACAGGAGCGTACCGACAGGGTGGAGTCGTTGCTGCAGGAACTGCACATCGGCCACCTGTACGATCAGAAGGGGATCAGTCTTTCCGGCGGCGAACGCCGGCGCGTGGAAATCGCCCGGGCACTGGCCATGGAACCGCGCTTCATTCTTCTGGACGAGCCCTTCGCGGGCGTGGACCCGATCTCGGTCATCGACATCCAGCACATTGTGAGGCACCTGACCGAGAAAAACATTGGCGTACTGATCACCGACCACAACGTGCGCGAAACACTGGGCATCTGTGGGCGCGCCTACATCATCGGTGCCGGCCATACTATAGCCGAAGGAACCCCGGAGCAGGTACTTGCAAACCAGAAAGTCAGGGATGTATATCTTGGCGATCACTTCAAAATGTAACAAAATTGCCGCTAAACTCTCCACTGGCATAATAAATGCAGTAAGATAGCCGTGGAGAAAGCAGATCGTTCACCACGAGCCGAAACTATATGAATTCAACGAGTTGTTAGCACGCGTATGAAGCAATCGATTCAGCTCCGGCTTGGCCAGCACCTGACAATGACACCCCAGCTGCAGCAGGCGATCCGTCTCCTGCAGTTATCCACACTGGAATTGCAGACGGAAGTCCAGACCGTACTGGACTCCAACCTGATGCTCGAACAGGATGAGCGCGAATCACAAACCGAGGCTGGAGCCGACACCAGCCCCGAGGCCTCCGACAAAACCGAGGCAAATACCAGCGAAGCGGCCGAAACCACACCCGAAGCCGAATTGACCGGCACCGCCGAGACCATGCCGGAGGATCTCCCGGTAGACAGCAGCTGGGAAGACACCTACGACACCGGCGTAACCAGCTTCAGCGCACCGGCGGATGGCGATAACCGTGACTTCTTCGAGACCCATAACAGCGGTGCCGAGACCCTGCACGAGCACCTGAGCTGGCAACTGGATATGGCACCGTTCAACGACATGGATCGCCTGATCGCCGAAGCGATAGTGGACTCTATCAATGATGACGGGTACCTGGCGGCCTCGCTTGAGGAGCTGTTGCAGTGCCTGGATCCGGAGCCGGAACTGGAAATCGGCGTGGACGAAATCCTGGCCGTATTGCGTCGTATCCAGCACTTCGACCCCGTCGGCGTCGGCGCCCGGGAACCGGCTGAATGCGTGCTTATCCAGCTCGCCCAGCTGGATTCGGGGACACCCTGGCTGAGGGAAGCAACCCGGCTGATTGCAGAACATGTCACGCTGCTGGGAAATCGGGACTATAATCAGATTATGCGGCGCATGAAGCTCTCGGAATCCGAGCTTCGGGAAGTCCTGAAACTGGTCCAGTCGCTCAACCCGCGACCCGGCTCCCAGATTACGGACAGTACGCCGCAGTACGTTGTACCCGACGTATTTGTGTTTAAAAACAAGAGCAAATGGCAGGTGGACCTGAACATAGAAGCAACACCGCGGCTGCGTATCAATAGTCATTATGCGAGTCTGGTACGACGTGCCGATAACAGCGACGACAATACTTACCTGCGTAATCACCTGCAGGAGGCTCGCTGGTTTCTCAAAAGCCTGCAGAGCCGGCACGAGACCCTGCTCAAGGTCGCACGCTGCATTGTCGACCGACAATGCAATTTCTTCGAGTACGGCGACGAAGCGATGAAGCCGCTGGTATTACGGGACATTGCAGAAACCGTGGAAATGCATGAATCGACCATCTCGCGTGTAACCACACAGAAATACATGCACACGCCACGCGGTATCTACGAATTCAAGTATTTTTTCTCCAGCCATGTTGGCACAGCCGATGGTGGAGAATGCTCTGCAACCGCTATTCGTGCCATTATCAAGAAACTGGTTGCGGCTGAAACGCCGACCAAACCCCTGAGTGACAGCAAGATTGCCAACCTGCTATCCGAACAGGGAATCAAGGTGGCTCGCCGAACCATCGCCAAATACCGCGAAGCCATGGCCATACCACCCTCCAATGAACGTAAACGCCTCGCATGAGGCCCCGGATGAGGAGTCTTTAATCAATGCAAATAAACCTGACCGGACACCACGTCGATATCACCGACTCACTGCGTAACTATGTTAGCGAGAAATTTGAGCGGCTGGAGCGACATTTTGACCACGTAACCGACGTACACGTCATTCTGAGTGTAGAGAAACTTCGCCAGAAGGCTGAGGCGACCGTACACCTCAGCGGCAGCACGCTCTTTGCGGTCGATACCGAGGAAGACATGTATGTGGCAATTGATGGACTGGCTGACAAGCTGGACCGGCAAATCAAGAAACACAAGGAAAAAATAACCGACCATCACCGCGCTGAAGGCGCTATCAAGAAACAGATCATATAAAACCAGGATTCCCGGACAGCGTCCTCCCGACACTGTCCGGGGAACACATACCTAACGTCATGCAAATTTCTGAACTGCTTGATCCGGTACGCATCGGCTGCCACCAGGAGACCTCCAGCAAGAAGCGGAGCCTGGAGGTCCTCGCCGGACTGCTTGCCGACGCACTGCCGGATTTCACTGCGGGTGAGGTCTTCGACAGCCTGATCAACCGGGAAAGACTGGGAAGCACCGGTCTCGGCAATGGTGTCGGTCTGCCGCACGGACGGGTAGCCGGCCTGAAGAGGCCCGTTGCGGCACTGATCACGCTGGCGCAAGGCATTGATTTCGATGCCAGCGACCACCAGCCGGTCGATCTCCTGTTCGGCCTCCTGGTACCGGAAGATTCCACCGACGAACATCTGCAAATACTGGCTCGGCTGGCCGCCCTGTTCAGTAACGCCGGATTCTGCAGGAAACTCCGCAGCAGCAACGACTCCGAACAGTGTTACCGACTGATCGACGCAACAGAGTCGGACCAGCCACTCAGCGCATGAATCCGGATGCGTCAGTCGGCAGCCTGTTCGACACCCTGCGGGAAAAACTGGAGCTGGAGTGGGCGGGCCGGCATACCGGCGAAACCCGCGTTATTAGTATCCCGGAGGATGAAAGCACCAGAACTTCGCTGGTGGGGCACCTCAACCTGATCCACCCTAACCGGGTACAGGTACTGGGTAACACCGAGATCCGTTACCTGCAGGAGCTGGGAGAAAGCTCCAGACGCGTCCTGGTAGACCAGATTTTTTCCGGTTCGACCGACCTCATCGTTTCCGGTGACAACCAGCCCGTGCCCGATGATATCCGCCAGCGCGCCGAGGCCAGTTCCACGCCCCTGTTCACCTCGCCGCAGGCAACCACCAGACTGGTTACTTATATCCAGTACTATCTGACCAACCTGTTTGCCGAAAAAATCACCCTGCATGGCGTATTCATGGAAGTTTTCAGTCTTGGCATGCTGATCATCGGCGACCCCAGCGTCGGCAAGAGCGAACTTGCCCTGGAACTGGTAGCCCGCGGTCACCGGCTGGTTGCGGACGATGCGCCGGTTTTCTACCGAACCACGCCGGATCTCCTCAACGGCCGCTGCCCGGAAATGCTGCGCGACTTTCTGGAAGTACGTGGCCTGGGTATTCTGAATATCCGCGCCATGTTCGGCGACAGCGCCATCAAACTGAATCGAAATCTGCGTCTGGTACTGCGACTCGAACCCATGACCGAAGAGCAAATGCACCGGATCAACCGCCTGCACGGAGCGCGCACAACCCAGACCATCCTCGGCGTCGACATTCCGGAAGTCACCCTGCCGGTTGCACCGGGACGCAACCTGGCCGTGCTGGCCGAAGCTGCCGCCCGCAGCCATACCCTGCTGTTAAAAGGTTTCGACTCCAGCAAGCTGTTCGTGGAGCGTCAGGCCCGGTTTATGGAAAACGACCAGTAGCCCTCCAACATCGTGTCGATTTGCCGGCAAATGCAGGTTAACATCCGGGTACCACACTGACTGGAAACCAGCCTTGAAACTGATAATCGTTAGCGGACTCTCGGGATCAGGTAAAAGTGTTGCCCTGCACACGCTGGAAGACCTGGGCTACTACTGTATCGATAACCTGCCCGCCGGCCTGCTGGGCTCGCTTGCGTGCGAACTCAATGACACGGCACATCCGGTCGAACGGGTGGCAGTCGGCATCGATGCCCGCAATCTCCCGCACTCGCTACAGCGGTTCAGTGAAATCATCGACCAACTGAAACTTCAGGGCATCCAGAGTGAAATCCTGTTTCTTACCTGTGATACCGACGCTCTTCTGCAGCGTTTCAGCGAAAGCCGTCGACCACACCCGCTCCGTGACGAGCAGCTGTCACTGCCTGAAACCATCGACAAGGAACGGGCTCTGCTGGAGTCCATCGCCCGGCGGGCTGACCTGTTCATCGATACCAGTAAAATCACCGTTCACCAGTTGCGCGACCAGCTGTTGATGCGAATGGTTCCACGCGAAGAAAACCGCCTGTCACTGCTATTCGAGTCCTTTGGTTACAAACACGGCATTCCCAGCGATGCCGACTTTGTATTTGACAGCCGCTGCCTGCCCAACCCGCACTGGCAACCGTTACTTCGACCTCTGACCGGCATAGATCCGGAAGTCGCCGCCTTCCTCGACGGACAGGCGCAAGTGGTGGAAATGTATGAACAGATCAGGACGTTCCTCTCGACCTGGATCCCCGCCTTCGAACGTGACAACCGAAGTTACCTGACCACGGCTATCGGTTGTACCGGAGGGCAGCACCGGTCCGTCTACCTGGTGGAACGGCTGGCAGCTTACTTCCGGGACCAGTATCCGCTGGTGAGCATACGCCATCGGGAGATATCATGAGCGTAGCCCTGCTACTGATCACCCACAGCACTATCGGCGAGGTGTTGCTGCAAAGTGCCGTTGGCGTCCTTGGCGTATGCCCCATACCGGCAGCATTCCTGCCG
The DNA here is from genome assembly GCA_030621785.1 of Gammaproteobacteria bacterium. Lineage (GTDB taxonomy): Bacteria > Pseudomonadota > Gammaproteobacteria > DSM-19610 > DSM-19610 > Thiogranum. The sequence continues at coordinate 16,763 of JAUXGZ010000009.1, forward strand.
GCACCATCCGACTGTGACCCGCTATGTGTTCTCCATCAGGCAAAGGAAATGGCCGACGAGCTGAACGAGGGACACGGCGTGCTGGTACTGACTGACATGTTCGGCGCCACCCCGAGCAATATCGCCTGCCGCTTGCGTGAACAACGGGAAATACGCGTGGTTGCCGGCGTAAACCTGCCCATGCTGATCCGGGTCCTCAACTACCCGCGCCTGAACCTGGATGAGCTCAAGGAAAAGGCCCTTAGTGGGGGACGGGATGGCATCATGATCTGCCAGCAAAAGGCATAACGCCATGATAAACAGAACCGTTACGGTTATTAACAAACTTGGTCTGCATGCCCGCGCCGCAGCACGCTTCGTGACCCTGGCATCCTCGTTTGCCAGCGACATCAAGGTGGCGCGTAACGGCCAGGAAGTAAACGGGAAAAGCATCATGGGCATCATGATGCTGGCAGCATCCAGGGGCAGCGCTATCACCCTGGTTGCCGATGGCAGTGATGAAGAAAAGGCCATTGAACGACTTTCCGAACTGATCGAACAACGGTTTGGTGAAGACGAATGAGCACCACCATCTACGGCACCGGTGTCTCGCGCGGCATTGCCATTGGCAAGGTTCACCGGCTTGCCGGCACAGAAATCGAGATTTTTGAAGCCGCCATTCCCGCGCACCTGATCGAAGATGAAATCTCCCGTTTCCGCCAGGCGGTGTACACGGCACGCCAGCAGCTGAAAGCCATTCGCAACAGCATTCCGGAAGACACCTCGGTGGATATTACCGCATTCATCGACACTCACCTGTTGATGCTGGAGGACAGCATGCTGACCGTCGCACCGGCGGAATTGATACGCCAGCGGCAATGCAATGCAGAGTGGGCCCTCAAGTCACAGCGCGATGCGTTGGCACGGGTGTTCGAGAAAATGGACGACCCCTATCTGCGCACGCGCAAGGACGATATCGACCATGTGGTAAGCCGTATCCAGCGCATACTCCGGGGCGAGGAAACACACACTGCCCTGGAGGACAGCGAGCAGCTGCGCGATGCCATCGTCATCGCTCACGACCTGACACCGGCGGAAACGGCTCTGCTCCACCACCAGGGCATTGCCGGCTTTGTCACTGAATCCGGCGGCCCGTTATCGCATACCGCGATCCTGGCACGCAGCCTCGGGCTGCCGGCAATCCTTGGCACACATGTCACACCAGACTGGATACGCGATGGCGACACCGTAATCCTGGATGGCGCACAGGGTATTCTGCTGACGGACATCGATAACGCCGTTCTGAAGCGATACCGGCGCCGGCAAAAGGCAAACCAGAAACGCCGCACCGAGCTCAACCGACTGAAAGACAAACCGGCGGTAACCGTAGATGGTGTTCGCATCTGCCTGTTGTCCAACGTGGAGTTGCACGAGGACGTACTGGCCGCGCGCAGGGCCGGAGCCGAGGGCATCGGCCTGTACCGCACCGAATTCCTGTTCATGAACCGCGAAGACATTCCCGACGAAAAGGAACAGCTGCGACAGTACCATTCCATCATCAAAACCCTGAAGGGACTCCCGGTCACCATCCGCACCCTGGACCTCGGCGCCGACAAGAGCTGCGGAAGCGAGCCGGAAGCGGATCACATCGTTCCCAACCCGGCGCTGGGCCTGAGAGCCATTCGCCTTTGCCTGAAGCACCCTGACCTGTTCCGTCCCCAGTTACGTGCGATCCTGCGAGCCTCGGCAAAGGGCCCGGTGCGCATGATGATACCCATGCTGTCCAGCGCACACGAACTCAACGAAGTGTTGTCCCTGATCGAGGATGTAAAACACGAACTGCGGCGCGAGGGAACGGCATTCGACCCGGACATGCCTATCGGTGGCATGATCGAGGTGCCCGCTGCCGCACTGTCGGCGGGCCTGTTCGCGCGCAAACTGGACTTCCTGTCCATCGGCACCAATGACCTGGTCCAGTACACACTTGCGATTGACCGCGTCGATGACGCGGTCACCTATCTCTACGATCCACTGCACCCCGCCGTGCTACGACTCATAAAGATGGTAATCGATGCCGGCACGCAATACCGGACACCGGTTTCCATGTGTGGTGAGATGGCGGGTGACCCACGCCACACCCGGCTACTGCTCGGCATGGGATTGAGGGATTTTTCCGTTCACCCTACCTCCCTGCTCGAAGTCAAGGATGTCATCCAGCACAGCCGGATCGAGCAGACCACTCCGGTCGCAAACGAGATACTGGACACGGACGATCCACTGATCATTAGCGGACTCCTCGCCCGCCTCAACGAAAGCAGCGAATAAACCACAACCCCCGGCAATAGTGGTTACCTGTAGACAAACAGGCTGCTACACTGCCTGTCAGGTAACATTCCGAGGCCTGTTATGAGCGAACCCGCCGAACAGAACAGCATCCAGCAACGCCTGGAGACCCTGACAGCAGCTCTGCACAGTGGTGCCGCCGAGCAGGTCAGGCACCTGCTGGCCAGCCTGCATCCGGCCGAAATCGGTGATCTGCTGGAATCCCTGCCCCACGGTCCACGTGAAATTCTCTGGGAACTGGTCGATCCGGAAGACAAGGGCGAAGCACTCACCGAGGTCAACGATGAAGTACGCGCCGGACTGATCGACGAAACGGATGACGAACAGCTGGTCGAAATCACAGAAGGACTGGATACCGACGATCTTGCCGACATACTGCAGGACCTGCCTGGCGCAGTTATCCATGAACTGCTGCATTCCATGGACAAGCAAAACCGCCACAGACTGGAGGCTGCACTGTCCTATCCGGAAGATACGGCCGGTGGCCTCATGGATATGGATGTGGTGACGGTGCGCGCCAGCGCAAGTCTCGACGTGGTATTGCGCTACCTCCGTCTGCGGGGGGAAATCCCGGAACTCACCGACAGTCTCATGGTGGTCGATCGCTTCGATCATCACCAGGGCGTACTGTCGCTGGCCGCCCTGCTCACCAACAGCCCTGAAACCAGCGTGGCCGAAATCATGGATCGCGAGATGGAGCGCATTCCCGCATCGATGAATGACGTCGATGTCGCCCGTATGTTCCAGGATCGTAACCTGGTCTCGGCACCGGTGGTCGATGACGCCGGCCGGCTGTTAGGTCGTATCACCATCGATGACGTGGTCGATGTCATCCGTGACGAAGCAGACCACTCCCTCATGAGTATGGCGGGACTGGACGAGGAAGATGACATCTTCGCACCGGTCATCACCAGTGCACGGCGCAGGGCGGTCTGGCTGGGGGTCAACCTGGCAACCGCCTTCCTGGCATCCTGGGTCATCGGCCTGTTCGAGTCCACGCTGGAAAAAGTGGTAGCACTGGCCGTGCTCATGCCGATCGTCGCGAGTATGGGCGGCATTGCCGGCAGCCAGACGCTGACCATCATGATCCGCGGCCTGGCCCTCGGTCAGGTCGGTCCAGGAAATTCCAGGATGCTGATGCACAAGGAGATTCTTGTCAGCATCATGAACGGCTTCATCTGGTCGCTGGTGGTCGCACTGATCGCCATGGCCTGGTTCCAGAATACAGCCATCGGGCTGATTATTGGCAGTGCGCTGGTCATTAACCTGGTGTGCGCAGCGCTGGCTGGTTTTACTATCCCGCTGCTACTGAAAAAAGTCGGCATCGACCCGGCCCTGGCGGGCACCGTGCTACTCACCACCGTCACAGATGTAGTCGGGTTCACGGCCTTCCTGGGACTCGGGACGCTGTACCTGATGTGATGCCGGCCCGAAATTCATGCCAATAGACAGCCGCACTCCGCTGCTGAGATTGCGAGTCACTTCATGAACCACGCCGGGCCGGAAAAATACCAGACGCCCTTCCACCGGCGTCAGAGTGACCGTCTGCTCACCACGACCAAGTAACAGTTGCCCCGAGTCGCAGGGTACCCGCACATAGTAAACCGCAGACAACAGCTCGTCGCCCTCATCGTGGTCATGCGGCACGGTGACGTCTCCGGGGTGCATCTCGTTGAACCAGAAACCCACTGCCAGCTCCTGCGCCGGGTCCCCGAGCATACGCCGCGCACCCTCCCGGGCCGCAGTGAGTACTGGACCGAGCGAGGACACCAGCAACGCATCGATGTAGATATTTTCGTAGCGCCCCTCGAAAAAATGACTCTTGCGCACAGCCGGATCATTCCGCACGGCCTGGTACTGTTTCCAGATGGCCGCATTGACCTTTTCGGCGTCGTCCAGCTGCAACAAATGGCGCTCGACGGGGTCAAAGGCAGGCATGGTTTGACACACAGGGTTTCATATAGACGATAATAGCGCGAAATCCTGTTTTCCTGAATCTGCCATGCATGACGAAATCGACCCCGAAGAGTTGCCTCCGAGCAAGACACGGCGCAAGGCGGAAGCGCACGCCTTGCAGAAACTTGGCACAGAGCTACTGGAGGTTCCGGAAGCTGAATGGTTGAAACTCGGACTTCCCGATGCACTGGTAGCGGCGCTCCGCGAAGCGCAACGCATCCATTCACGCAGCGGGCGCAAGCGGCAGCTACAATATATCGGCAAACTGATGCGGAGTATCGATCCGGAGCCGATTACAGCCTGGTTCGAGCAACGGCGCACACACGGACGCCACATGTCCCGCCTGCACCACGAGCTGGAACAGTGGCGCGACCGCCTCATCGAGGAAGGTGACAGCGCCATCGAACTCTATCTGCAACAGCAGGACGCAGACCGCCAGCATCTGCGGCAGCTGGTTCGACAGGCGCGCAAGGAACGTGAATTGAACAAGCCGCCCAAAGCCAGCCGGGCATTATTCCGCTACCTCAGGGAAAGGACTACCGGGATCTGAAAGCGGTATTGCGGTGTTCCAGGCAGGGGAAGGTGCGACGTATATTTCTCAGCTGCTTCAGATCGATATCGGTGCATACCAGGCCCGAACCGTTGGCCAGTTCGTTCATAACCTGACCCCACGGGTCGACAATCATACTGTGGCCATAGGTCTCTCGCCCGTTGACATGATAACCACCCTGGGCGGCAGCCAGTACAAAACACAGGTTTTCGATGGCGCGGGCACGCACCAGTGATTCCCAGTGCGCCTTGCCGGTAATGGCGGTAAAGGCTGACGGCAGGGCGATAATTTCCATTCCCTGGTCGACCAGCGCCCGGAACAGTTCAGGAAAGCGCAGATCGTAGCAGATTGCCAGCCCGAGCCGGCCAAAAGGCGTATCGAGCACTACGGTGCCGCTACCCGCCTCGATAGTATCCGATTCGGTGTAACTCTCGTCACTGCCCACCACTGATACATCGAACAGGTGAATCTTGTCGTAACGTGCGACTTGCCGACCCTTGTCATCGTACAGCAAGCAGGCTGCCAGGATCTTGTTTTCCGAGCTGGCCTGCATGGGAATCGTTCCGCCAACCAGCCAGATGCCATGCCTTGCCGCCTGGTGAGACAGAAATTCCTGTATGGGACCATCGCCGGGCGACTCGCGTACTGCAAGCTTGTCGCTTTCCTCCTTGCCCATGATGGCAAAGTTTTCCGGCAACACAATCAGTCTGGCGCCCTTGTCTGCAGCGACACCGATCAGACGCTCCGCCTCCAGCAGGTTGGCTCCCACATTTGGACCGGATGCCATTTGTATGCAGGCTACGGTAGTCACAGTTCTCCCACCTCTTCACGCTCAGGGGCCAAAGCATAGCACAGTCACCCCGCTCTAGAAGTCCCCCGGATGCAATCCGGAATCGTCTTCCGACGGCACATTCTCCCGCACCAGCCGGGTATATACAGGCTTGTCCCAACTCCCGGTAACCTGGTACTTCACCTGCACCATCCGGTTAAACTCCTGCCCCATCAGCCGTTCGACCAGCAACACCGCAGCACCCACGACCGGGCCGCCGGCGATAACGCCGGCGATCGGCAGACTGGAACTCACCTGTGGCGTGACGGTGACCTGCTGATCATAGTCCCTGGCCACCAGGCCGGTACGCCCGGAAATTTCGACAATGGCAGATGGTCCCTTGATGGTAAATCTATCGGTATACGCATTACCATCTGCAAGCACAAAGTTGCCGCGCAACTTGTCAAAAGTGAAACCCTCCTTGAAGAGGTCGCTAAAGTCCAGTGAAAGGCGGCGTTGCAGCGAGTTCAGGCTGATTACGTGCAGCAGCTTGCCAGCACCCTCCTTCACCGTATTCAACCGTCCATCCGTGGCCTTGAGTGAAATTTCTCCTTCGACGGACTTAAGGCTGAATTCAACCGGAGAGCCCTGCCAGTTCAACTGGACATTTCCTTCCTGGATAGCACCGTCCTGGATCGAGTCCTGATCACCGAACCATTTCAACAATTTGCCCAGATTGCCCCCGGTAACCGTTGCACTGAACTGCGAAGATTGTTGCCCCCCGTGTTCCTTCCAGGCACCACTGCCCGTGAACAACACCGCTTCGGAGTCTATTTCCAGGACTTCGAAATCGGCGCCATCCTCGATACGCTTGCTGGACACACGTACCCCCCCGAGTTTCCGCCCGCCCCAGTCAAGATCGCCAACCCGCAGATCCAGTTCAGGAATGTCTCGCGGATGGAGTACAGAGCGGCTACCGGCATCCCCGGCTACCGGCAGGGTTTCCAACACCAGTACATCCAGATTAGCCAACAGGCGGGCAGGTCGAATAACCCCGCCAGGCACCCAGCGTACCCAGCCTTCGGCCTGCTCACTTTTCATCAGAAAGTACCAGGGGTCCTGGGGCCGGCTCAGCACGACCACGTTCTGAACGGCGTGACCGAACAACTGCAGGCTGCCAATGTCGAGATCAACGGCCAGCGGTGGTACCGCCCGCCCACCGGCGGAACGTTGCGCAAACATCGCAATCCAGGCCGGAACATCCAGTGTTTCCAGGTTCCCCGATATATAAATCTGATCCCGGTCCTGCAGGACCGCAGCCTGGCCACCAAAACGGACGGCCAGCCGACGCACACTGGACCAGTCCCGGTTCAGGAGCATCCGTGCGCTGGCATGATCGGCATAAGTGACCACGAATGGGGATTCCGTGCCAGGAACCCATTCGATCTGAAGCTGGCGAGCCTCCTGTGCCGGTTTATCGAAAGGAGCCGGCAGTCGACTGCTAACACCGACCAGGTCACTGCCCAGCTGCAGAACGACACCCGGCTCACCCCTGCGTGGCCGGTTCTGTATAAGCAGACGGGTGATCCAGTCTGCCTCTCCGTCTACAGAGGCACCAAAAGGTGAAGCCGATTTTTTCAGCGCCTGGACCAGCTTCAGTTTTCCCCTCACGTCCACCACGGTTTTCGACCTGTCCGCCTCTCCCTGCCGGTAGACAGACACCAACACCGGCTGCCCCAGCAACGAAGCTTTCACCTTATCGGCAGAAATTCCTTCGGTCGTGAAGTGCAGAATGCCGTGCAGATCATCAAGTGGCAGATCCGTATACTCACTGCGCAAGGCATTGCCTTCCAGCGTCACATCTCCACTGATTGCAAGCTTTCCCAGGTCCTTCGCAAGGGGGATACCCAGTTTCAACTGCAGGCTTGCATCGCCTTCCGCCTCCAGGTTGGATAGCAGTTTGCCAAAACGCTTGCCCAGGGGACTGATCTCGACATAATCCAGCATGCCGCTCAACGTACCTCCGACCGTTCCCTGCATTTTCAGCAGCGGGTGTTTGAAGTCCCGGATATCTGCAACGACCTGTTCAAGGTGAGAGTCCTGGATCCTGGCGTGATCACCGATAATCGTCATTGAGCGACCGACGAACAACGCGGAACCACTCAAGCCGTCGAGCCGCTCCCATTGAGGATGATAATCCAGCCCGACACCATCAAAATCGAAGCGAGCCTCCAGACGCCCGTTAAACTGGTCAAAGGGTACTTCGTCCAGTTGTCCCTGCAACAAAAAACGCGTATTGCGGGCGGTGCCCGCCGTAAACGCATTCCGGAGCCAGGCCACCGCCCTGGGGCGCAGAACCTTTTCCGGCAGATAGTGCTTTACCTGCTCAAGCGGAAAATCCTCCAGGGCAATGCGCAGATCCAGCCAGGGCGCCTGGCTATAGGGCCAGTCCAGGCGTGCTCTGGCGCTTGCCCGTAACGGGCCGGATGCCAGCTCCAGACGCGTCGATTCGATGCGAAACATGTCCTGGTAACGCTGCCAGTGCACCGTCCCGGATAAGGCATCGAGTTGCAGTTCGTGAGGAAATACACCGGGCATCGACAGCACCGAATGTGCTCCGTCGAGTTTTATAAAACCTGATTGCAGGTTACCTTCCATGCTACCGGACAGGTTCCGGATAGCCGGCAATTCGGCGCTACTTTCCACGCTCAGCGAGTTGAATCGCGCCCGGACCGAGAACCGTGGCGCCCGCTCGGGCACCAGCTCCACGTCAAAATCCACATCATCCAGACCGCCACTTACGTTCAGATCATCCAGCATTTCCCGGCTGCCGACATCGATCCAGGGAAGCAGCGGAAGAACACGTTCTACTTCCTCCAGGGCAATATGGCTCACGCTCCCCCGAAGGAAAGTCGTTTCTCCCCGGAAAATCGTCAACTGTCCGTTCGAGGCCGGCCATACCGCTATTCCATCCCGCTCGACCTCAAAATCAGACAACGTCAGCTGCCATTCATCGTCACTGCGCGATACACGGAAGCTGCCGGTAACCTGCTCGGGATCGGCATCACCGGCTGCGAACAAAAAATCCTGCACCACCAGTGAACCACTCGCCTGGTCGAATTTTCCATTGTCGATATCCAGCCACAACTCGGCATCCATCTGCCCCGAAAACATCATGGGGAAATTCACAAGCCAGGGTTGCAAGGTATCAAGACTGAGAGCTGTGCCGCCCAGATAGGAACGCCCTTTCCAGGTTTCCGGCTGATCGACCTCGCCGGTAAAGTCTGCTGCCAGCTTGAGGCTTCCACCCATGGAATCCGGCATGCTCGTCTCAACCAGCAACTGGTGGCGACGGCCGGTATTGGCCAGCCGCAACCGAACCAGCTCGAACTGCAGGGGTTGACGGCCGAAACGCGAATCCAGTATATCGAAGTGCACTTCCCGGAGAACAATATTACCTTGCTGCAACAGCCACTTAAACGGTGCCAACAGCGCAGAAAGTGGCGGCAATGGACGCTTGCCGACCTCCACCCGTGATTCCAGACCGATGAGCTCGATGCCTGCCATGCGCCACTGCAGGTGTTGCAGGGATTCCAGGATATCAAACTCCACCCGCACTTCCCGAATATCCAGCCGACCACCGGGCAGGCGCTCATCTTCGATGGCAAGCTGCTGCAGTCGCAGCACGGGTGACAGGCCGCGCCAGGCTGCATCCAGCGCGCCAATCTGTACCGGCCGTTGCAGATAATTCGCAGAGACTGATTCGAGCTCCGCCCGGTAAGCGGACATTTGTGGCAACAGAATACGCGCCGCACTCATCGCAACAGCAATACTGACCACCAGCCCTGCAAACGAGAACCAGATCAGGCGTAGCAGGCTATGCCACATGGAAATGCCGGGTTCCGGCCAAGCGATGGTACAGTCGCAACCGGCGGTCCGCAGGTATCAGGGTGAAATACATCGGCAACGGAACTTACAACAGCACCACATCGAACTGCTCCTGCGTGTACAGGGCTTCAACCTGAAATTTGATCGGCTTGTTTATAAAGGTTTCCAGCTCTGTCAGACTGGTCGATTCTTCATCGACCAGCATGTCTACCACTTCCTGCGATGCGAGCACCAGCAGCTGGGCTGCATCGAACTGGCGCGCCTCGCGCAGAATCTCCCGGAAAATCTCGTAACACACGGTTTCCGCCGTCTTCACCGACCCCCTGCCACCGCAGGTCGGACAGGTTTCACACAGCACATGCTCCAGACTCTCACGCGTGCGCTTGCGTGTCATCTGCACCAGCCCGAGACTGGAAATCTCGCTGATGTGACAGTTTGCGTTGTCACGCTCGATATGCTTTTCAAGCGCACGGATCACCCGACGTTTGTGCTCTTCGCTCTGCATGTCGATAAAGTCGACAATAATGATTCCGCCGAGATTTCTCAGTCGCAGGTTACGCACAATGGCCTGGGTAGCTTCGAGATTGGTCTTGAAGATGGTCTCTTCGAGATTCCGGTGTCCGACGTAGGAACCGGTATTCACGTCGATGGTCGTCATGGCTTCCGTCTGATCAAAGATCAGGTGCCCACCCGACTTGAGCTGAACCTTGCGGCTCAGTGCCTTCTGGATTTCATCATCTATGTTGTACAGGTCGAATATGGGGCGTTCACCCGGATAGTATTCCAGCTTGTGAGCCAGTTCCGGCATAAAACGTGTGACAAAGTTTTCTACTCGCAAGAAGGTTTCGCGGGAATCGATACGCAGCTTCTCGACTTCTGCACCGGAGATGTCACGCAACACACGCAGTACCAGGGGCAAATCTTCGTGCACGATATCACCCGGCCGAGCCATCGGCACCTGGTCCTGCACTGCTGACCACAAACGTTGGAGGAATTGCAGATCGGACACAATAGCCTCTTCACTTGCGCCCTCGGATACCGTACGCACAATGAAACCGCCCTCAACTTCGCTGCCCTGCCCCTGCAACACGATATCGCGCAAGCGCTGCCGTTCCGACTCGCCTTCGATGCGCTGGGAAATACCCACATTATCCATATCAGGCACGAATACCAGGTATCGGGACGGAATGGTGATGTGGGTGGTCAGGCGTGCGCCCTTGGTCCCCAACGGGTCCTTGAATACCTGGACCAGGATCTCCTGACCTTCCGTCAGCAATGCGGTAATGGGTTCCTCATCGCAACCCGCGTTGGCCGGGCCGTTGTTGTCGCGATTACCACCGATGTCGGATGCATGCAGAAAGGCAGCCCGCTCCAGTCCGATATCCACAAAAGCCGCCTGCATACCCGGCAATACCCGGCTCACGGTGCCCTTGTAGATATTGCCGACCAGTCCCTTGCGGCGCGCGCGCTCGACGAAAATCTCCTGCAGGACACCATTTTCCACTATGGAAACGCGCGTTTCACGTGGTGTCACATTAACAAGCAATTCTACTGACATAATCATGGATTCTGCGCCTTACCCTTATAAGTAACTATTTTCTATATACTCCCTGCATTTACAACGCGCCGGGCAAGCGGGAACTGGTCCGCAGTCTGCAGTATATCAGTCTACCAGATGCCCCCCGGCTGCTCCGGCGAATCATGGATTTGCACCCGGTACGTTAATACCAAATTTCTGCAGCAGGACGGCCGTCTCGAACAGTGGCAGCCCCATTACACCGGAATAGCTGCCCTCGAGTCGCTCAACAAACAGTGCACCGAGTCCCTGGATGGCGTAGGCGCCGGCCTTGTCCGCTGTTTCACCGCTGCACAGACAGGTGTGGACATCCTCTTCCGACAAAACGCTAAACCATACCTGGCTTGTACTCAGACAGAGCTCTTCATGCTGTTCTGTCACCAGTGCCACCGCGCTCAGCACTTCGTGACAACGACCCGACAGCAGGCGCAGCATGGCGGCCGCATCCTCCGCATCGGAGGGCTTGCCCAGTATCCGGCCATCGACCACTACCGCGGTGTCGGCGCCAAGTACCGGCACATCCGGCATTCCCGGGCAGGCAAGGACCGTGCGTGCCTTGTCCAGTGCCACCCGGCACACAAAGTCCGCCGGCGTTTCACCGGCGCATGGTGTCTCGTCCACGTCAGCCACCTGCTGCCGAAAAGCAATATGGATCTGTTTCAGCAACTCGCAGCGCCGCGGTGATGCCGATGCCAGTACGAGTACAGCCGGCTCACTCATGCGCGATGATAGGGATGGCCATTGATAATCGTCCAGGCCCGATACAGTTGCTCGGCAACCAGGACCCTTACCAACGGGTGCGGCAAAGTCAGCTCGGACAACGACCAGCGCTGTCCGGCCCGTTGCAGGCAATCCGGGAACAGGCCGTCCGGCCCGCCGACCAGCAAGCTCAGGTTACGACCGTCCTGCATCCACCCTCGCATCTGTTCTGCCAGCTTTGGCGTACTCCAGCTCCTGCCTGTCACGTCCAGCGCAATGACCTGATTGTCTCCGGGTATGGCGGCCAGCATGCGCCGGCCCTCTTCTGCCATAGCCTTTGCCACCGGCTGTGACCTGGAACGCCGGCCCGGTGGGATCTCGGCCAGTTTCAGCACACATTTGCGTGGCATACGACGCGCGTACTCCCGGTAGCCCTCGCTGACCCAGGACGGCATCCGCGTTCCGACCGTCAGCAGCTGAATCTCCATCTTCCCGGACGTCCCGATTCAGCCCTGTTCGCCCTTGCTGCGATGTTCCTCGGTCATCGACCACAGCTTTTCCAGTGCGTAGAATTCGCGGATACGCGGCTGCATGACGTGTACCACCACATCGCCCAGATCGACCAGCACCCACTCACCTTCGCGCTCACCTTCTACTCCCAGGGGCGGCACACCGGCGTGTTTCGAAGCCGTGACTACAGCACCCGCCAGCGACTTCACATGCCGGTCAGAGTTGCCACTGGCAATAATGATTACATCGGTAACCGAAGTTCGGTCTCGCACGTCGATACTCATAATGTCCAGCGCTTTCAGGTCTTCGAGTGCTTCTACGGCGATGTTTTCAAGTTCGTCAGTCTGCATACCATCTCTCTTGCTTGATTCGCATCAGTACCTTCTCGGGAAGCAGGTAACGGGCACTCTCTCCCGCGGCCAGCAATGTACGGATCCGGGTGGAGGAAATTGACAGGCGGGTTACCGCAACTCCCAGCACCAGTCCCGCCGGCTGTTGCCGCAACGCGTCCGCCGTGTCCACCCGGGAGCGGGCCAGCAGGGCCGCCAGCACACCTTCATGCGGCCAGTCACTGCCAGGCCGCAACATCACCACCAGGTGACACAGGGCGGTCAGCTCTTCCCATCGGCGCCAGCCCTGCAGTCCCAGGAAGGCATCCATGCCCAGCGCCAGACAAAGCGGCTGTGTACGACAGTCCGCCCGCAGGGATTCCAGTGTATCGACCATGTACGATGGACCGTCACGCTTCAGTTCGCGCTCATCGATGGCCAGTGCGGCTTCATCCTCCACTGCCAGACGCAACAATTCCAGTCGCTGTCCGGCGCCAAGGCCCGGCGGATCCCTGTGCGGAGGATGCCGGCAGGGCAGCAGGTGTACACGCGGAACCCCCAGCGCCTGCTGCACTTCCAGTGCCGGCCTCAGGTGACCGAAATGCACAGGATCGAAGGTTCCACCGAGGACGCAGATCATGAAACCGGCAAGCTACTCCCGTATATGGCCATCGCCGAGAACCACGAATTTCAACGTCGTCAGACCCTCGAGCCCGACCGGACCACGTGCGTGCAGCTTGTCGGTACTGATACCGATCTCGGCCCCCAGGCCGTATTCAAAACCGTCCGCAAAGCGGGATGAGGCATTGACCATCACCGAGCTGGAATCCACCTCGCGCAGGAAACGACGCGCCCGGCCCAGATTTTCGGTGATAATTACGTCGGTATGCCTCGAACCATGCCGGTCGATATGATCCATGGCGGCATCCAGTCCGTCCACCACCCGCACGGCCAGGACCGGCGCAAGATACTCCTCGTCCCAGTCAGCTTCAGTGGCCGGAACTACATGCTCCAGAAATTCGCGGCTGCGCTCGCAGCCACGCAGTTCGACACCCGCCTCATGATACAACTCGCCCAGCGGCGCAAGCACCTGCGCAGCAATATCTTCGGCCACCAGCAAGGTCTCCATGGTGTTGCAGGTACCGTAGCGCTGGGTCTTGGCATTGTATGCCACCCGGATCGCCTTGGCGGGATCGGCGTCGCTATCGATATAGGTGTGACAGACGCCATGCAAATGCTTGATAACCGGAATGCGCGATTCGCTGATGACACGTTCAATCAGACTCTTGCCACCACGCGGTACGATTACGTCGACAAAGGATTCCATCCTGAGCAGTTCACCGACGGCGGCGCGGTTGGTGGTTTCCACCACTTGCACCAGGGTAACGGGCAAGCCGGCCCGGTCCAGACCTTTGCGAATACAGCGCGCAATCGCCTGATTGGAATATAGCGCCTCGGAGCCGCCACGCAAAATACAGGCATTGCCCGATTTCAGACACAGGGCCGCAGCATCGGCAGTGACATTGGGGCGCGACTCGTAAATGATACCAATCACACCCAGTGGCACCCGCATGCGGCCCACCTGGATACCCGAGGGACGATAGTTCAGCCCCGATATTGCGCCTACCGGATCCGGTAGCGCGGCCACCTGGCGCAGCCCATCGGCCATGGCATCGATACGGGCATCGGTCAGTTCCAGCCGGTCCAGCAGGGCTTCGTCCAGGCCACTCTGGCGACCGGCCTTCATATCTTTGTAGTTTGCCGCCGTCAGATAGGTCCGGTCAGACAGAATGATGTCGGCGATAGCCTGCAGGGCAGCATTTCGCTCCGCCGTCTCGGAACGTCCAGCGACGCGCGCGGCTGCCCGTGCCTGTCGCCCCAGCTCCTGCATATACGCGGGTATGTCAAAACCGGTGGATTCTGCGCTCTCGCCCATTTTTATGTCCGTCATTTCAGGCCGGGCGGAGGCCGGCCAGTCTGAGTACCAATTGTAACAGTTCGTCCCAGCCGTTGCCCGCCGCCCGTCCCTTGATAATACGGTCGATTGCGGTACAGCGCTGTAACAACGACCACCATTGTGGCGCCCGAATGCGTTGCAGGGCACCACCGACCAGCGCCTTGCGCTTGTCCCAGACATGATGCGCAGCCAGTACGCGGGCGGGCGATGTTCCGCCGGCGACATCGCGCGACATACCCGCCAGGGAACGAATTTCCCGTGTCAACGCCCACAATACCAGCACCTGCTCAACACCTTCGCCACGCAAGCCGGCAAGCACTCGCTGAGCGTGTACTGCGTCACCGGCCAGGGCGCTGTCTACCAGCTTGTACACGTCGTAACGGGCGCTGTCGGTTACCAGCTCAGTAACCGTTTCCAGGTCTACTTCTCCGGCACCATGAAGCAAATACAGTTTTTCGATCTCCTGGTCCGCGGCCAGCAGGTTGCCTTCGACCCGGTCTGCCAGTGCCTGCAATGCCTCATGACTGGCATGCATGCCGTGCGCTCGCAAGCGCTGGTCAATCCAGGCGGGCAGCTGGCCAGCATCAATCGGCCACACCGCGACCGATACACCGGCTCGATCCAGTGCCTGCACCCACTTACTGCGGCGCGCGGCGGGTTCCAGTTTTGCAGACAGGATCATCAGCAGGGTATCTTCGGGTACCTGCTGCGCATAGTCGGTCAGCGCCGCCGCCCCTTCCCGGCCGGGCTTGCCACCGGGTAACCGCAATTCCAGCAACCGCCGCTCGGAAAACAACGACAGGCTGCCGCAGGCTGTCAACAGCCGGTTCCAGTCGAAACCGGCATCCACGTGGAAGACTTCGCGTTCCGAATAACCCTGTCCGCGGGCCGCTGCACGGATGCTGTCGGCGCACTCGTTCACCAGCAGGGTCTCGTCACCGTGAATAAAATAGACCGGTGCCAGTTCGCGCTGAACCTGAGCGGCAAGCTGCTCGCTACGCACCTGGGTCACTTGTTCCGCATACCTACATTGATGCGGGTTATGATCTGGCGCCCCAGATCCCGGCGCATCTGGATACGCGTTTCCTCGGCTTCCGACACCTTGCCGAGCGCCTCGTTGGGATCAAACACGATATCCTTGGTGGTACGGATGGTCTGGGGTTCCAGCAATACCCCGCCCTGGGGATCATCCAGGGCAAAGGTTACTTCCTCGAACAACTCGTATTCACTGGCCTTGCCACTGGTGCCGACCGCCAGGATGCGACGCTCCGAACGCTTGCTGATAATGCGGATAATGCCGGTCGCAGCCGACGGCGTTTCGGTGAGACGGGCACCGGCGGACTGCAGCACCGAACGCAGTTCCCGGGCCACGCCACTATAGGGGTCCCTGGCATTGATGTAGGTATCCTGCAGAATGGGCGGCAACTCGACCGCCCCCCGCAGATGAAAACCACAGGCAGTCAGAACGGCCATACACAACCAGACCAGCCACAAACCGGGAAATCTTACCTTCATAAGCGTCAACACCTGTCGGGGTTCTGATTCATTCAATTAGTCAGGGCTCGCCTGTACCACCAGGTTGACCAGCCGGCCAGGGACTACGATCACCTTGCGCAATTCCTTGCCCTCGACAAAACGCTGTACATTGGGCTCCGCCAGGGCGAGTTCACGGATCGAATCCCGGTCGGCATCTACGGCCACCGTCACCGTGCCACGCAATTTACCGTTGACCTGTACCGCCAGCTCGACCGTCGAGCGCTGCAACGCCGATTCATCCACCTGTGGCCAGGCACAGTCAACTACCAGATCGTCGTGCCCCAGTTGTTGCCAGAGCTGGTTAGTAATATGCGGCACAATGGGAGAGAGCATCAAGACTGTGGCTTCCAGCGCTTCTCTCACCAGGGCACGATCGCTGGCGGATGTCACCTGGAACCTGGCCAGTTCGTTAAGCAGCTCCATATTGGCGGCAATAGCCGTATTGAATGTGTAACGCCGACCCACATCGTCACTGACCTTGCGAATGGTCTCGTGCAGCTTGCGCCGGAAGGCCTGCTGCTGTTCATCGAGGTTCGAGGGCTCCGGTCGGACCGACTCCTCCCCCGCCGACACATGGGCATAGACTGCCTTCCACAGGCGATTGAGAAAGCGCGAAGCCCCTTCCACGCCCGAATCCGACCACTCCAGGGATTGCTCCGGCGGTGCCGCAAACATAATGAACAGACGCACGGTGTCGGCACCGTAGCGATCCATCAGGGATTGCGGGTCCACCGTATTACCCTTTGACTTGGACATCTTGGAGCCGTCCTTGTTGACCATCCCCTGGGTCAGCAGGTGCCGGAACGGCTCGTCGCCCTGTACCAGCCCAAGGTCACGCATCAACTTGTGGAAGAAGCGCGCGTACAGCAGGTGCAGTACAGCGTGCTCGATTCCGCCCACGTACTGGTCGACCGGCAACCAGTAGTTCACCCGTTCATCCAGCATACCCTGGTCGAAATCATTGCAGGTGTAACGCGCGTAGTACCAGGAAGATTCGAAGAAAGTATCAAAGGTATCGGTTTCGCGTTCCGCCGCACCACCACATTGCGGGCAACGGGTATCGATGAAATCTCGATCCGTCTTCAATGGTGAACCGGTGCCTTCCAGTACCACATCAGGCGGTAGTTCTACCGGCAGCTGATCGGCAGGGACCGCTACCGGACCGCAGTCCGGGCAGTCGATCATCGGAATCGGACAGCCCCAGTAGCGTTGCCGCGACACACCCCAGTCGCGCAGACGGAAGTTGACGGTCTTGTGCCCCTTGCCGCGCTCATCCAGCCAGGCAGCAATGGCATCGAAGGCCTGCGCCGAGTCCAGGCCGTCGAAGGGTCCGGAATCTTTCAGTACACCCTTTTCGGCAAATGCCGCCTGATCGACATCCGCGCTGACGGAATCGTCTGCGGGATAAATCACCTGGCGGATCGGCAGACCGTACTGGCGGGCAAATTCGTAATCTCGCTGGTCGTGCGCCGGCACGGCCATGACGGCACCGGAACCATATTCCATCAATACGAAATTGGCTGTCCACACCGGCACCGGTTCGCCGGTCACCGGATGGATGGCGTGCAGACCGGTATCCACACCCTTCTTTTCCAGCAGCGCCATATCGGCTTCGGCTACCCTGGTGTGACTGCATTCATCAATAAAGGCCTGTAGCTGCGGATTATTCTGCGCCGCCTTGCGGGCCAGCGGGTGCTGGGCAGCAACACCGACATAGCTAACACCCATCAGGGTATCCGGGCGCGTGGTATATACCGTCAGCGGCCGGTCTTCGCCCTCCACTTCAAACTGTAATTCCACACCTTCCGAACGGCCGATCCAGTTGCGCTGCATGGTGCGCACCTGCTCCGGCCAGCCATCGAGCTGATCCAGATCATCGAGCAGCTGCTGGGCATAATCGGTAATCTTCAGGAACCACTGCGGGATCTCGCGGCGTTCTACCGGCGCCCCGGAGCGCCAGCCCTTGCCATCGATGACCTGCTCGTTGGCCAGTACCGTCTGGTCCACCGGATCCCAGTTCACCACGGCGGTCTTGCGGTACACCAGCCCCTTTTCGAACAGGCGGGTGAAAAACCACTGCTCCCAGCGGTAATAGGCCGGATCACAGGTCGCCAGTTCGCGCCCCCAGTCGTAGCCAAAACCCAGCCGCTGCAGCTGGCCACGCATGTAGTCGATATTCTCGTAGGTCCATTTGGCCGGCGGCACGCGGTTCTTGATGGCGGCATTCTCGGCCGGCAGACCGAAGGCATCCCAGCCCATGGGCTGTAACACGTTCTTGCCCTGCATGCGCTGGTAACGCGCAATCACGTCACCGATGGTGTAGTTGCGCACATGCCCCATGTGCAGGCGGCCGCTGGGGTAAGGAAACATGGCCAGGCAATAGTACTTTTCCCGACCGTCATCCTCGACAGCCTGAAAAGTACCGAGATCCTTCCATTGCTGTTGCAGCTCCGCCTCGATTTTCAGCGGATTGTAGATTTCATCCATTACTGCCATCCGGGACCACGTAAAAACTGCAAGAATACCGTACCGGGCACCGTACGACCAAACCCGCAACCCCTGCAACCGCCACGGATCGGGTCCGGGCACCCGCAAAAGTGGTTCCCGGGTCAGCCCGGAGGCTGCCGGCAGCCTCGAAAGGACAGTAGCAACAGCAGCAAACTGATGACCACCACTGGCCAGTTACCCCAACGCACGTAGGGCGTAGCTCCCGAGCGGGGTTCAAACTGTCCACTGACAACCTCGGCGCTAAACTGCCCACTGTGTTCCAGGATACGGGCATCTGGCCCGATAATGGCCGAAATACCGGTGTTGGTTGCGCGTAACAGAAACCGTCCGGTTTCCCTTGCGCGCATACGCGCCATCTCAAGATGCTGATGCGGCGCCAGTGAATTGCCGAACCAGGCGTCGTTACTCACGTTGATCAGGAAGGCCGCTTGCGGCAGCGACCTGATCAGCTGTTCGCCGAATACAACCTCGTAGCAGATAGACGCACCGAACGGATAACCCGCCGCTTCCAGCAACGGCTGGTCAGGGTGTCCGGCACTGAAATCGGCCTCCGGAACCGGTAGAAACCCCAATATTCCGGCCAGCATCTGGCGCAACGGAAGATATTCACCAAACGGCACCAGGTGCACCTTGTAATAGAACTGGTCAGGCTGATCCAGACTGATAACCGTGTTGTAATATTTCCAGGAATCACGATTCAGAATCGGTATCCCGGTAACCAGGGACTGTCCCTGCCGCTGCAACTCATCACGCAAAGGCGCGATAAATCCCGTTTTCATTTCGTCGTAGAAGGCCGGAACGGCCGTTTCGGGCCAGATCACCAGATCGGCATCGGCGTGCTGGCGGGTCATACTGACATAATGATCCAGCGTGGCCTGTTGCTGTTCTGGCTTCCATTTCAGATCCTGGGGAACATTGCCCTGCACAATAGCCACCTGCAGCGGGTCACCGGCCGATTGTGTCCAGGGTAGCCGGCCAAGTCCATACGCCGACAACCACAACACCAGCAACGCAACGCCTGCGACCAGGCGTCTGGCTGCCGTGGCCGGTATCATCCAGGCAAGCAAACCGGCGGTCAGTACCGCCGCCCAGCCCACGCCATAGACCCCCAGCAGCGGCGCAATGCCCAGCAAAGGGCTGTCCACCTGGCTGTAGCCGAGATTGAGCCAGGGAAAGCCGCTGAACAGCCAGGAACGTAACCACTCCGACAACACCCAGGCTACCGGGAACAACACCGTAAAGAACCAGCTACGACGGGCGCATCCGGCCCGGGCCACAACCCATCCCATGAGTCCCGGGTACAACGCCAGGATTGCCACGAACAGCAACATCACCAACAACGAAAGAACCAGGCTGGCGTTGCCGTACAGGTAGATGCTGATGTACACCCACGAGACCCCTGTTCCAAACTGACCCACGCCGAACAACCAACCCAGCAAAAAAGCCTGTCGGGGCGGACGCCGGAACAGCAATAACGCCAGCACCGCCAGCGCTGCAATCGGCACCGGGTACAGGTCCAGGGGGGCAAAACCCAGTGGCACCACAGCGCCGCACAGCAACGCAAGCAATCCGGACCAGAGCATGGATACAGGAAGTTTCACGTGCGAAGGATTACCGGTCTGTCGATACTGAATCGTTATTCTCTGCCAGCATCAGCTTCAACAAACGAACGCGTCGATTGTCCGCATTCAGCACCTGAAAGCTCATATTCCCGAGAGGAATGACTTCGCCACGCTTGGGCAGATGCCCCAGTTCGTGCGTTACCAGGCCGCCAATGGTATCGAATGCCCCATCACTGAAAGCGGTGTGAAAATACTCGTTGAATTCCTCGATAGGCGTCAGCGCTTTTACACTGTAGCTGGTGTCACTGTACTTGTGGATGTAGGTATCTTCGTCGATATCGTGCTCATCCTCGATTTCACCGACGATCTGTTCGATCACATCCTCGATGGTAACCATGCCGGCCACACCACCGTACTCATCCACGACGATGGCGAGATGATTGCGGCTGGCGCGGAATTCCTTCAGCAGCACATTAAGCCGTTTGCTCTCCGGCACGAAAACCGCCGGCCGCAGCACTTCCCGCATCAGGAATCCATTGCGTTGCTGTTCGGAAAAATAGCGCAGCAGATCCTTGGCCAGCAACACGCCCGCCACTTCATCACGACTGTCACCGACCACGGGAAAGCGTGAATGTCCGGACTCTATCATCAACGGCAGCAATTCTTCCGGTGCCGAATCACGGCTGACGACGGTCATCTGGGAACGCGGAATCATGATGTCGCGCACCTGCATCTCCGCCACCTGCAATACGCCCTCGATCATGCCCTGGGCATCAACATCGAACAGCCCGCGTTTCTGCGAATCGCGCAGCACGCTGATTAACTGTTCACGATCGCGAGGCTCTCCGAGCAGCGCGTGGCTGAGCCGTTCTATCCAGGAGCGCCGTCCGGTTGCACGTCCGGGTTGCTCCTCTTTCATGAAACTTTCCTGGTAACTACTAACAGTACGATCATCTTTTCTTCATTTTCCCCGCTCAGTTTTCCCGGTACGGATCGGCAATCCCGAATCCCGCAAGTATTTGTTCTTCCCGACGCTCCATACACCCGGCCTCGGCGTCGGTCTGGTGGTCCAGTCCTTCCAGATGCAGAACGCCGTGTACCACCATATGCGCCCAGTGATGCAGTAGATCCTTGCCCTGCTCTGCCGCTTCCCGCTCTACCACCGGCGCACAGATCACCAGGTCGCCCAGGTGTCGGCTGGCTACACCTGCGGGCACCTCGAAAGGAAACGACAGCACGTTAGTTGACCGGTCCTTGCCGCGATAATGCGCATTGAGCGTCCGGCTTTCGTCTTCATCAACAATCCGGATCACCAGTTCCACGTCCTGCACATCCCCGGACAGGGCTGCCCGCGCCCAGTCACGTAACTGGCCGGCATCCGGTAACGTGGCGCAGTCAATCACATACTGCACCTCGATATCTGCCGGCGCCTGCACTTCAGACATTGCCCGAAGACTTTTCGAAGCGATGATAGGCGTACAGGATTTCCCGAACCATGGGATGACGCACCACATCGCGGGCATCGAAATGGATAAAACCAATCCCCTTCACACCATCCAGCACCTGCACCGCGTGGCGCAGGCCGGAAAGCATCCCTTTGGGCAGGTCAATCTGGGTAACATCGCCATCGATGACCGCGGTGGAACCGAAGCCGATACGGGTCAGAAACATTTTCATTTGTTCAGCGGTGGTGTTCTGGGCTTCGTCCAGAATCACAAAAGAATCATTCAGCGTACGCCCGCGCATAAACGCCAGCGGCGCAATCTCGATCACGTTACGTTCGATCAGCTTCGCCACCCGCTCGAATCCAAGCATTTCGTAGAGCGCGTCGTACAGGGGACGCAGGTAGGGATCAACCTTCTGGGTAAGATCGCCGGGCAGGAAACCCAGACGCTCACCGGCTTCGACCGCCGGCCGCACCAGTACCAGACGCCGGACCCGTTCCTGCTCCAGGGCCTGCACCGCACAGGCCACCGCCAGGTAAGTCTTGCCGGTACCCGCAGGGCCGATACCGAAATTGATGGCGTGCTGCTGGATGCTACGCAGGTATTGGTGCTGGTGTTCGCCACGCGCCTTGATCGTGCCGCGCCGGGTGGTAATCAGTCCGCTGCCATCGTCCTCCGCCGGCGTCGATTCCGCTGCCTCAAGACCGGCTTGCTGCAGATGCAGGTGCACCCGCTCCGGTGTCAGCGGGGCCTCCCGGGTATAGTCGTAAAGATCCTGCAACAGGCCGCCGGCCAGCCGCGGCGCACGATCGCTGCCGGTGATCCGGAAGTGGTTACCACGGTTGCTGATTTCCACCTGCAGCCGGCGTTCCAGCTGGCGCAGGTGTTCGTCGAACTGGCCGCACAGTGATGCCAGCCGCTGGTTATCGGCCGGCTCCAGGGTAACCGTGAAAGATTCGGGCTCGGGGTCCAAGATGGTAGGTGCCTGGCGGGGCTCAGCCCCGGCTGGCCTCTTTATCGACAGCGCAGGAATTCTCTACCGAGATCAACTCGCCCTGCAGTGAATTGGGAAGCGCGGCAGTAATCCGCAGCGTGACGAAACAGCCAATCAGCTCCGGACCGGCATCGAAGTTCACCACCCGGTTGTTGGCACTGCGACCGGCCATCTGTCGCGGACTCTTGCGCGATACTGCTTCGACCAGAACGCGCTGTTCGCTACCGACCATGGCAGCGCTGATGCCGGCTGCCATCTCGTTGATCCGCTGCTGCAGGCGCGCAAGACGCTGCTTCTTTATCGCCGGCGCGATGTCGTCCGGCAGGCTGGCCGCAATGGTGCCCGGCCGGCGGCTGTAGATGAAACTGAACGACTGGTCGAAACCAAGTTCCTCAATCAACTTCATGGTGGCTTCGAAATCAACCTCCGTCTCACCCGGAAAACCGACAATGAAATCCGACGACAGACTGAGATCCGGCCGTGCCGAACGCAGACGCCGGATAATCGACTTGTATTCCAGTGCCGTGTGGTTACGTTTCATGGCCGCCAGTACGCGGTCCGAACCGGACTGCACCGGCAGGTGCAAATGGCTGACCAGCTCAGGTACCTCGGCATACGCCTCGATCAGGCTATCGCTCATTTCCAGCGGGTGGGAAGTGGTATAGCGGATGCGATCGATGCCGTCGATAGCGGCGATATAATTGATCAGCAGCGCCAGATCGGCAATCGAACCGTCTTCCATGGCACCGCGATAGGCGTTGACGTTCTGCCCCAGCAGGGTGACTTCGCGCACGCCCTGCCCGGCCAGCGAAACCGTTTCGGCAATAATGTCGTCGAGGGGACGGCTGACTTCTTCGCCGCGCGTGTAGGGCACGACGCAGAAGGTACAGTACTTGCTGCAGCCCTCCATAATGGAAACGAATGCCGTCGGTCCCGCCGCGCGCGGTTCCGGCAGGTTGTCGAACTTTTCAATTTCCGGGAAGGAGACATCCACCACCCCGCCGCGACCGCTGCGCACGGCATCGATCATCGCCGGCAGTCGGTGCAAGGTCTGGGGACCAAACACCAGGTCAACGAAAGGCGCACGTTCGCGCACCGCGTCACCTTCCTGACTGGCCACACAGCCACCCACGCCGATCACCAGCTGCGGTGATTGTTCCTTCAGCTCACGCCACTGACCCAGCTGGGAGAACACTTTTTCCTGCGCCTTTTCCCGGATCGAACAGGTATTCAGCAGCAACACATCCGCTTCCTCGGCGCTCGCCGCCAGTTCCAGACCACGGGCATGCGCCAGCACATCCGCCATGCGGGCGGAGTCGTACTCATTCATCTGACAACCGTGGGTCTTGATAAAAACTTTGCCGGTCATGGGCTGGTATTTATGTCTCGTCGGGGAACAGCTCAAGCTGCGTTACTCAATTTATACATTCTACAGGCAGATCGGCGGGGAATCACACAGTATTCATGGTGAGACTGACGTCGCCAGTAGACGAAACCATGGTTCCACCCTGCTTTTGCGACGCCATTAATTTCAGGGAGTCCGTACGTAGTCTGATAGTGTCGTACGACACTATCAGACTACGTACGGACTCCCTGAAATTAATGGCGTCGCAAAAGCAGGGTG
>JAUXGZ010000077.1 GCA_030621785.1 Gammaproteobacteria bacterium
TCCACTGAAGCCCATGCTGAAACCGCCGTCGAAATCGCCGTCACCGAGGAAATCGCCAACACCATTGTTGTTCCAGCCATCATTGTAGCCGCGGTCGTTACCCCACCATGCCTGCGCAGAACTCATGGTCAGCACAGTGGCGCCAGCTACGATTGCTGCAAGAATAGTTTTTTTCATGTCACTCTCCTTTACGTGTGTGTATCGATAAAAAATGAATCACCAAACCACGAACCTATAGTTACAGTATCACTGAATATTCGCAAGTACTTTAATACTAAAACTCGGTCTTTCTGGCTCTGGTTTGATCCAGATCAAAAAAAACCCGCCCGGTTTCCCGGGCGGGCTTTTTTCAGTCGATCAAAGTGCGACTTACTGGCTCTTGGTAGTAGCCTCTACTTCGACCGCAGCCTGCTGGCAGTAACGGTTCTGCAACATGGCCTGGCGGCTTTTCATCATTTCCTCACGCGCGGCGTCCATTTCCTGGCGACGCTGCTCCATGCGGGCCTGCATTTCCTGACCACGTTTTTCCATCGCTGCATGCATTTCCTGGCGACGCTTCTCCATCTCGGCCTGCATGGCAGCATGCTCTTTTTCCATCTCGGCACGCATGGCCGCAGCTTCCTTCTCGACCGCAGCGAAATCCGGCCCAGCCATCGGGGCTGCAAAAGTGGTGCGAGCAACCGGAGCCGGGAAAGCCGTGGGAGCTACCGTCTGACATTCCATCTGCTGGAAGTTTTTGGCAGCAGCAGCCTGGCTGGCAGCAAAGGCTTCCATCTGCGCCTTGCGCTGTTCCTGCATCTGCTTGAAGTGCTCGGCAGCAGCTTTCTGCTGGGCTTCAACCGCTACCTGCTGGGCCTTGATCTGCTCTTCTGTCAGAGCAGGTACGGCAGCAGGAGCATAACCGTAGGGGGCATAGCCGCTGTAGTAACGGTCGCTGTAGTCATTGGAACCACGACCATAACCGCGACCGTTGCCGTGACCACTGAAGTTCATGCTGAAGCCGCCGTCGAAATCGCCGTCACCGAGGAAATCGCCAGCGCCATTGTTGTTCCAGTTGCTGTTGTTGTAGCCGCGATCGTTGTCGAAAGGACCCCAGAAGGCGCTGGCTGATGTAGTAACAACAACCAGACCGGCCGCCGCGAAAACTGCTGCAAATTTTTTCATAATTACTCTCCCGAAATGTATGCGTAGAAACTGTGAATATGCTGACAACGAGAGACAGTATTTCAGAATATGCGAATATACGCAAGCCCTATGCAAATAATTTTCAATACCCTTCCCTCAAATTCGTCCGGATCACTGTCCCCCGGTTCCTGGTCGGCATGCATGAGGTAGAATTGGCCACCATGACCGATCAGACAAAGCCCCATCCCCCGGCTAGCCTGTTCCGCAGACTGGCAGCCCTGTTGTACGACTCGCTACTGCTGCTGGCCGTATTCTTCATCGCTACTGCGGTGCTGCTGCCATTCACCCATGGCGAAGCCATCCAGCCGGGCAACCCGCTGATGGCTACCTACCTGCTGTTCCTCAGCTTCTTTTTCTACGGATGGTTCTGGACGCACGGTGGCCAGACGCTGGGCATGCGCGCCTGGAAACTGCAGATCCGCAACCTGAGGGATGGCCCGCTCACCTGGTTACAGGTTTTGCTGCGTTACATGACGGCCATCCCGTCTGCCCTGCTCGGTGGCGCAGGCTACCTGTGGATGCTGCTCGACCGCCGCAAACTAACCTGGCACGACCGCTATTCGGAAACCACCATTCTACAGCTGGATGAAAACCCGTATGGCCGAAAACGCAAAGCACAGTAAGCGCTCCAAGAGCAGCGACTGACCCTGTGCAGGCTACAGACTGCTGCGCCCGGCACGCCGCAACAGGAACAGCGCCACCAGGAATACCAGCAGTGAAGGAACAAAAACGCCGACGAATGGTGGTATGCCGTACACCAGCCCGGCGTGCGCGCTGATATCATTGAGCAACTTGAAGGCGAGACCAATAAAAATTCCGGCCAGAACGCGCTGGCCAGCTCCGTGATGACCGAATGGACCCAGCACGAAACCCAGCGACAACAGCAGCATGGACAATACCGCCACCGGTGCGGCCAGACGCTGCCACCACGACAGTCGATAAACCGAGATATCGGTGCCGTTACCTCTCAGATATTCCATGTAACGCGATAGTTCCGGCAGGGAAAGCCCTTGCGGATCGCGTCGCAGCAGGCTGGCGAGTCCCGGATCCATGAGCCGTGGCCACTTGTCGTTCTGTTTCTGTCGCACCACCACCCGTTCCCCGGTAAAACGACTTGTACGGATATCCTGCAGCTGCCAGACGCTGTTCGCAAACCAGGCCCGCCGGATTGAAACAGCAGCACGCAGGCGGGCATCGTCCGCCACGTCAAAAACCTGCAAATCGGCAAGATGACCTTCAACGGTTGTGCTATCCACCTGGATAAAGCGCTTGCCACTGCGTACCCAGAACCCGTGCCCACTCCGCAACTGGACTTCATCGTACATGGCCGTGGCACGCAGGCGCGTAGCGCTTTCCCGGGCCGCGGGCGCCAGTCCCTCCGCCAGCAGCGACACCACCAGTGTCAACAACAAACCACTAAGTAATACCGAGCGCACCAGGCGCGAGTCGGGGCAGCCGGCCAGACGGAACGCATTCAGCTCATTGTGTGTCGCCAGCCCGCCCAGCCCGAGCAACGCACCCAGCAACACCGCCATGGGGAAGGACTGGTAGGCGCGCGCCGGCAGCGTCAACAGGCTGTACTGCACCGCCTCAACAAGACCGTATTCGCCATGGCCGACATCTCCCAGCTGGCCAAGAAAGATCAGGGCTCCTTCCAGTGCTGTCACCACCAGCCAGGCCAGCAAGGTCGCGGACAGGATGCTCCGGCCCAGGTACAGGTCAAGGCGATTCATGTAAACGCCCGCCTGCGGGCACGCATACGCTGCACCGTATTCCATCCGAACACCAGCGTTACCGGCACCAGGTGAACCCACCACAGGCCGAATGAGGGCGACAGCCGTCCCTGTACCATCCATAGCTGCGCCGTGCCGAGCAAGTTAAAATACAGGGCGAACAGCAGCACTCCCAGCCCGATGGGGTAATAGCGTCCGACGCCAGGTCGAAACCGCCCCAACGGAACGGCAATCAACGCCAGCACCAGTACACTCACCGGCCGCGCCAGCCGACGCTGCAGCTCAGCCCGGGCAGACAGGTCCTGGTCTTCCCACAGATCGCTGAAAGCCATTGCGTCCGTTTTCTGCACTGGTTCGGCTTGCGCGGGCGTCAGCCGGATAGCGTATTCCCGAAAATGCAGCAAGCGATAATCTGCCTGGCCGGGTTCACCGTCGTAACGATTGCCGTCCTGTAACACGAGATAGTTGCCGGCGGAACCGGAGGCTCCCTCTATGCGGGCACTGGTCGCCAGCAGCACACGTGGCCGCTCCGCGTGCTTCTGATGCACGAAAATATTTTCCAGGCTACCGGCTTGCGAACCTTCCCGCTCGGCGTAGAAAAGCAGACCGGCCTTCTGCAGCACATGAAAACGCCCCGGCACCAGGTTCCGGACGTCGATCTGTTGCTCGGCCAGCGCACGCAGGCGGTAACCCTGACGGGCCGTTTCCGGCACCAGGTACCAGCTGGACAGTGCCACCAGCACGGCTGCCAGCAGGACCGGAAACAGCATGGCACGGTATAGCTGCACGGGTCCGATTCCACTGGCGGCCAGGGCCAGGGATTCACGGTCCCGGTTGAAACGCCCCAGCATCCACAGCAGGGCAAGAAAGAAAGTCAGCGGCAGCAGGAATACCAGAAAACCGACCGACTTGAGTCCCAGCAGACCGAGCACCACGCCGGCTGGAAGATGTCCGGCTGCCGCCTGCCCGAGATACAGGGAAAGACGCGCGGCAACCAGAACCAGCCAGAGGACCAGCGTAATGACCAGCCAGTTCTGCAGCAGCTCCCGGACCAGGTAACGATTTAAAACGCGGAACATGATGCGGTAAATAATTTGGGGTGCCTGTTGTGCATCCAGTACACTTGCCGGAAACCAGAATTGGAACCAATAATCCAGTATCGCGGCCGCAATTGCCAACCAGGGAGAATAATGATGGATTGTACTGTCAAAATGGGTGATGCCGACAAACTTCGCAGCGGCTGTGTGGTGGTGAGTATATCGGCACCACGCCGGCTGTCGCCTGCTGCGGACCGGCTCGACAAAGCCAGTCGCGGTCAGCTGCGCGAGTTGCTGAAGCAGGGTGATATCGACACCGGCTGCGGGAAAACCACCCTCATTCATTGCCCCCGGGGGCGTATCCAGGCCAGCCGCATCCTGGTCGTCGGTTGCGGCAAGGAAAAGAAACTCTCGCCGCAAGCCTTTGACAAGCTGGCGACCGCCGCGGCCGGCATATTACAGTCCAGCGGTACCACCGATGCACTTTCTTTCCTGACCGAGATTGAAGTCAGGGAGCGTGATCTGGGCTGGAAGTGCCGGCAAATCGTGCTCGCCAGCCACAACGTGGGCTACCGTTATGACGAACTGAAGAGCGACGTCAAAGCCCCGAAGCGCCCCCTGCGCAAACTCTCGCTGGCCAGTGCTACCCGCGACGATGCCGGCGCCATGCGTCAGGGAGTCGATACCGGCACCGCCATCGCCAATGGCATGGATCTGGCTCGTACCCTGGGCAATCGACCGGGTAATCTTTGCACCCCGTCCGACCTGGCTGCACAGGCAAAAGCGCTGAAAAAAACCCACACGAAGCTCAAGGTACAGATCCTCGATGAAAAAGACATGCAGCAACTGGGTATGGGTGCCCTGCTGTCGGTGTCGCGCGGCAGTCGTCAGCCAGCCCGCCTGATCGTGATGCAATACCAGGGTGCCGACAAGCAACAAAAACCGGTGGTACTGGTCGGCAAGGGGGTGACCTTTGATTCCGGTGGCATTTCCATCAAACCGGGAGCCGCCATGGACGAGATGAAATTCGACATGTGCGGCGCAGCCAGTGTTTTCGGCACCCTGTCCGCCGTTGCCGAGTTGAAGCTGCCGGTCAACCTGGTCGGCATCGTCCCGGCTACCGAGAACCTGCCCGACGGGGAAGCCACCAAGCCCGGTGATGTTGTTACCAGCATGAGTGGCCAGACCATCGAAGTGCTGAACACCGACGCCGAGGGGCGCCTGATTCTGTGCGATGCGCTGACCTACGCCGACCGCTTCAACCCCGACGTAGTCATCGACATTGCCACCCTCACCGGCGCCTGCGTAGTAGCGCTGGGAAAACACGCCACGGGTCTGCTGGGCAATGACCAGACGCTGGTCGACGAATTGCTTGCGGCCGGCCAGGAATCCGGCGACCGGACCTGGCAGCTACCCCTGTGGGATGAATACGATGCACAGCTGTCCAGCAACTTTGCCGACATGGCCAATATCGGCGGCCGGGATGCCGGCACCATTACGGCTGCCTGCTTCCTGTCCCGTTTCACCAAAGACTATAACTGGGCACACCTGGATATCGCCGGCGTTGCCTGGAAATCCGGCCCGCAGAAGGGAGCAACCGGCCGCCCGGTTCCCCTGCTGACGCAGTTCCTCATGGCACGGGCCAATCATGACGCAAGTTGATTTCTACATCCTGGCCGACCCGTCGACGCGCAGCCGCATGCACTTTGCCTGCCGGATCGCTGACAAGGCCTGGCGGCTGGGCAACAGCGTATTCATCCATACCGGTTCGGCCGAGCAGACGCACGAACTCGACAAGCTGTTGTGGACCTTCCAGCAGAACAGTTTTGTTCCTCATGCCAGCTGCGAGGAAGACACCGCCGCCGAAGCCCCGGTATTGCTATCGCACAGGCTTGAACCGGACGCCAGCCGCCAGGTGCTTATCAACCTGGCGGCCGACGTCCCGCTGTTTTTCAGCCGCTTCGAACGGGTGGCCGAACTGGTCAACCAGGATCCGGCGATCCGCCAACAGGGCCGCAGCCGTTACAGCTTTTACAAGCAACGCGGCTACGAGCTTAAAACCCACGAGATCCCGGCATGACGGAAACGAGCAACATTCAGCTCGACGCCGATGGCATACCGTTACTCGAAGAACGGGTCACGCCTGGCGAACCGGCCGCTGCAGAAGAATCCGTCCCGCCACCAGCATACGATTCCGACCGGTTTCGGCAGCTGCTTCAAGTGAATGGACAACAGATGCTGGATGATCTCACCGAAGATTTGCAGCAGACCGTGCTGTGGAAACTCGAATCTATCCTGAAAGAAGAAATGGGCAGGGTAATCCAGGAAGCAATCCAGCAGTCCGCGCCCCGCATCCGGCAGGATCTGCATACCCAGCTGGAACTGGCATTGCCGGACCTGCTGGCCAGCCTGGTGGAACAAAATACCCCGCAAAACTAGTTATAATCGCGTCTCGCGCCTACCCGGATCTGAAGTTCCATGGAAAAAACCTACGCCCCCCACAAAATCGAACAACACTGGTACCAGACCTGGGAGGAGCGGGGCTACTTCAGCCCCTCCGGCGAAGGCAAACCCTACTGCATCATGATTCCGCCGCCGAATATCACCGGCAGCCTGCACATGGGACACGCCTTCCAGGATACCTTGATGGACACGCTGACCCGCTTCCACCGCATGCGTGGCGACAATACGCTCTGGCAGGCGGGCTCCGACCACGCCGGCATCGCCACCCAGATGGTGGTGGAACGACAGCTGGAGGCCGAGAACAAAACCCGCCACGACCTGGGCCGCGAGCAATTCATCGAGCGCGTCCATGAGTGGAAAAAAACCTCCGGCGGCACCATCACCCGGCAGCTGCGGCGCATGGGTGCCTCGCTGGACTGGCAGCACGAACGCTTTACCATGGACGAAGGCCTGTCCGACGCCGTGCAGGAAGTCTTCGTTCGCCTGCACGAGGAAGGCCTCATCTACCGCGGCAAACGCCTGGTGAACTGGGACCCGGTGCTGCACACCGCCATCTCGGACCTGGAGGTACTGTCGCAGGAAGAAAATGGCCACCTGTGGCACATGCGCTACCCGCTTACCAACGGTACCGGCCAGCTGGTAGTGGCCACCACCCGACCGGAAACCATGCTGGGTGACTGCGCAGTAGCCGTTCACCCCGGCGACGAGCGTTACAGCCACCTGCTGGGAGAGTTCGTCGAGCTGCCGCTCACCGGACGGCGCATCCCCGTCATCGCCGACGACTACGTAGACCCCGAATTCGGCACCGGTTGCGTCAAGATCACCCCGGCACATGATTTCAACGACTACCAGGTCTGGCTGCGTCACCGCGACGAAACCGCCATCGCCGGGCAACCGCACGGCGGCCTGATCAACGTGTTCACCGTCGATGCCAGCATACGTGGCAACGAGACGGACGAAAGCGAGCTGTTACCGGTCGCCTACACCGGGCTGGATCGATACGCGGCGCGCAAGCAGATCATCGTGGACCTGCAGGCACAGGAGCTTCTGGAAAAAATCGAGGATCACAAACTGGTGGTACCGCGCGGCGACCGCTCCGGTTCCGTGGTCGAACCATTTCTCACCGACCAGTGGTACGTGAAGGTCCAGCCGCTGGCCGAACCGGCGATCAGGGCAGTGGAAAACGGCGACATTCGCTTCGTGCCGGATAACTGGAAAAACACCTACTTCGAGTGGATGCGTAACATCGAGGACTGGTGCATTTCCCGCCAGATCTGGTGGGGACACCGCATCCCCGCCTGGTACGACGATCAGGGCAATGTCTACGTGGGACGCTCGGAGCAGGAAGTGCGCAACCGGCACAAGCTGGGCGAGCAGGTTGAACTGCGCCAGGATGAAGACGTACTGGACACCTGGTTCAGCTCTGCCCTGTGGCCGTTCAGCACCCTGGGATGGCCCGCACAAACAGACCGGCTGCAAACCTTTTACCCCACCAGCGTTCTGGTCACGGGGTTCGACATCATTTTCTTCTGGGTAGCCCGCATGATCATGATGGGCCTGAAATTCATGGATGACGTGCCGTTTCGCGAAATCTATATCCACGGCCTGGTACGCGACTCACACGGGCAGAAGATGTCCAAGTCCAAGGGCAATGTCCTCGACCCCATCGACCTGATCGACGGTATCGAACTGGAAAAACTGGTAGAAAAACGCACCGGCAGTATGATGCAGCCCCACCTTGCCGAGAAGATCGCTCGCCAGACACGCAAGGACTTCCCGGATGGTATCCCGTCCTTTGGTACCGATGCGCTACGCTTCACCTTTGCGGCCATGGCATCGACCGGTCGGGACATCAATTTTGACCTGAATCGCATCGATGGCTACGGCAATTTCTGCAACAAGCTGTGGAACGCCGGTCGTTATGTACTGATGAATACCGAAGGTGAAGACTGCGGCCAGCAAGGTGGTACAACCGAACTGAGTAGTGCCGACCGCTGGATACTCTCCCTGCTGCAACAGACCACGCAGCGCATCATTGAGCATATCGGCAACTACCGCCTTGATCTGGCGGCGCAGGAAATCTATGCCTTTATCTGGGACGAATATTGTGACTGGTACCTGGAACTCTCCAAGCCCGTCTTAACCGACCCGGACGCCAGCGATGCCGCCCGACGCGGTACGCGTCAGACCCTGGTACGGGTACTGGAAAACATTCTGCGCCTCGCACATCCGGTGATCCCTTTCATCACGGAGGAAATGTGGCAGCGAATAGCGCCGCTGGCAGGTACATCGGGTGAAACCATCATGCACCAGCCCTACCCGGAGTATGACAACAGCCTCATAGACCGCAACGCAATGGAAGACCTGGCATGGGTCAGGGAACTGATACTGGGTGTGCGCAAGATCCGCAGCGGCATGAATATCGACCCGCGCAAACCCCTGCCGGTACTACTGCAAAACGGCAACGATCTCGACCGGCAGCGACTGCAGGCCAACGCACACTATATTCGCGCACTGGGGCGCGTGGATTCGATTGACTGGCTGGGCGAACAGGAGGGCCCGGAATCCGCCACCGCACTGGTTGGTCAGATGAAAGTCCTTATTCCCATGGCCGGGCTGATCGACAAGGAAGCCGAGCAGGCCCGGCTCGGGAAAGAACTGGGCAAAAAACGCGCTGACCTGGAACGGACACACAGCAAACTCGACAACCCCAACTTCGTCGACAAGGCACCGACCAACGTGGTGGAGAAGGAAAAGAAAAAAGCCGCAACCCTGCAAACCGCAATCAAACAACTGGAGCAACAGTTGAAGAAAATCGAGGCGCTTTAACCGTATCCCCTGCACTACGCAATACTGGTATGATTGCAACCAATACAACTGATAGTACGAGGTAACTCACATGTCGATCAACGGCGTATGGAGTAGTGATATCGGCGGGGCTTATGGCTGGGAAGCCATTGGCACCATGTTTCTGGACGATGGCAGATTGATCGGCGGCGGCCGAAACCATTATTCGTTTGGAAAATACACCATGGATCCAGACGGCACCGTCATATTAAAGATTGAGATCAGGCAATTCGGCACCAAACGTTCCCTGTTCGGCAGAAAGAGCGAAGAGCTTAGCATTGTGGTCACTGCAAGGCAGGATGGCGACAAAATGACCGGGGAAGCCACCGTGCCCGGACATTCGGAATACGGCATCGCGGTACGCTTCAAGAAACGCGGAAAGTTACCAAAATAACCGGCTACACACCACACTAATTCGTCATTGCGCGCGAAGCGCGGCGATGACGGAGTACCTAAGGCCCGCCTGTCGACTGCTCGATATCGACCAGGCCATGCAATACCATGTCTGTAAAACTTACGATACCGATCACCTTGCCATGTTCTGTAACCGGCGCCCGGGCAAGACCGAACTGCTCGAACAGGCGTGCGCAATAGCGAATATCCATGCTCGGCCTGACAGAAATCACCGGCTTGGACATGATTTCATAGACATTCACACGTTCCGGTGAGCGGTCCCTTGCCAGCACCTGCTTGGCAACGTCGGAGAGCAGCACAATACCGTATTCATCATCATCATCCCGTTTGTCCACGATCAAGGACTTGTTCTCGTAGTGCTGCATCGCCCGGAGGGCATCCCTGACCGTCATCTGGCCATCCACCAGATCGTAGCCTTCCTTCATAACGGCCCTGACCCGGATTATTTCTTTATGGCTCATAATTCTTCCTCCATACGCTGGACAAGTTCGTTTGCCTGGTGCTGTACACCGACAGCATCCTCGACATCGATCTGCAGGGCGATACCGGTCCCCGATGTTTCATCCAGTTCACCAACCTGACACACGGTCTCCAGAATATGCCTGCTCAGGTGTTCCTCGACCAGGAAAAGCAGCACGTCGCGCTGCGTCTCCAGTGAAAGTCCTAAAAATGTCTTGCTCCTGGTGAGCCCCTCGCCACGCGCATTGTTTATAACGGTGGCACCGGCCGCACCGGCCTTCCGCGCAGCATCCA
>JAUXGZ010000030.1 GCA_030621785.1 Gammaproteobacteria bacterium
GCCAAACCAGTTCTCCAGTGTTTGCGAGCGCACCTGGCTGTCATCGCCCGTTGCAGCGGTGATATCCGCTTTCTCTATCTGTTGCGATATTTTCCCTTTATCACCAGGTCTGCTGCCCAATTCCATCGCGGCAAAGGATATATCCATCCTAAGATCATTCGCTGCCACAACTCTCGTTGTCGCGTTAGGGTTAAATGCCATGTTCCTGACACGAGCTGTATCGGTTGTTGCCATCAACAGGTCTTCCAGCCACGCATGCTGGAGGAAGCGATCGTTGACCAGGCGCTCGCGTGAGTAGACCTCCGGGCTTTCGACCAGAATAATCCCGAAGTCTTCGTAACTGGAACGGGGCCGTTCATAATCACAACTGCTTGTGAACACGCCTAACGCGGTGATCATCAGCACCGGATACAACTTACCGGGCACACTGCACCGCCCTGACACCAGCTGGCCTATCCATGACAGCATACAAAACCTCCGTGACAATCCAGTTCAAACCGTTCAGGTTGCTCCGGCCTGAACACCAGTGAGCCAGGCCGGTACCGTCTCACCCGATAGGGCACGCCGCTCCAGCTCGGCGAGCACGGTATCAACCGGGATCTGGGTTCCAAGCCGGCAATACAGTGTTTCCGTGCTATCAAATGTTCCTGATTCGTAAAATTTGTTGGCTGGAGCGCCGCCGCCACACAGGGAAAAATACGGGCAGGCCTTCTTACAGCGTCGGATACCTTCATTGACTGCGCCGGCCATGTGCTGGAAGGCTGCATTCTGCTCCAGATCACACAAACCCTGACTCAGCAGATCAACAAACCTGAAGTTTTCATACTCCGGATGTTTCTGACCAATCAGCTCGGGCGAAAATGTGCTCGCGCCGCCGCAACAATCAATGGATACAATGCCGTAAGGGCGAGCTTGCTGGTTCGGGGGGTCCGGTCTGAACGGGGCAAGAATAGCGCGCGCCGCACGCTCGGTTTCACGCAGTGACACCACCCCCGGGTGGTCGATCATCAGCTTGAAAAACTCGCTAAAAAATTGCCGGTAACGCTGTTCCTGACGTTCGCCGGACAAGCTCGACAGCCTGTGTCCGCCTTCGATTTCCTCGACATTAAAAGAAACTCGATGTATACCGCTGTGTCGATAAAACTCGAACATTTCGTGCGGATGATCCAGTGCTGCACTGGTAAGCACCGTAATGACATAAAAATCGATGCCATGGGACTGCAGGGTCTCGATACCGGTCATCACATCCGCGTGAGTCCCCTGGCCGGTGCGGGTTTTACGATGCCGGTCATGGATGAATGCAGGCCCATCAATGCTGATGCCCACCCGTGCCCGTGACTGTTCAAGGAAGCGGCTCCAGCAATCATCAATCAACACACCATTGGTCTGAAAACAGTGTCCGATACGAACCGACGCCGGTGCCAGCCTGCTAAAGATCTCTGCAGCCTGCTCATAGTAGGACACCGGCAGAACCAGCGGCTCGCCGGCATGCCACAGGATAGTCAGATCTTTGCCCACCCGGCCACTTTCGAGTACCTTCGCAAATACGCTTTCAAGCACATCCAGAGACAGGCGTTGCTTGTTGCTCCGCTCAGGAAGGTAACAGTAATCGCAGTCGAGGTTACAGAAAGGAGTCGGCTGGATAACCAGCAGCTCTATCGATTCTTCGTGGAGGCATTGACCAGCCAGACCGCGCCGGGCTGCCGGCCCTCCCGGTGACACTACACTCGCAATCATCATGCTGAAGGACTACTGATATGTATTGACCTGTCAACTATTGGACTGCACATTTTAACATTTCATACTCACCTTATTCATACAGCAAGCCCTTGGAGCAGAGCACAAGCGGCAATCAACGACGGTAGATCACTCTGATATACGCGGGTCGAAACCGCCTGACTTCTCTTCGTCGTGGAGCTGCCTCGCTCTAGTATCGAGGGTCGTCCCGTTGTTCTGGGCGCCTCATAGGAGTCTCGAGGGTTCTCCAACCGGCCCCTCATGCTCTGATCCAAAGACTCGCTGTCTGTTTCTATGTTCACAACTTTGATGGCTTTTTGTGCTTTCGTTTTTTAGCGTGTGCTGACAACATGTTTGCCCATGACTTCACAGGCAATTGCCCAGATAAACCCAACCAGTTCACGCGCAACTGCCGTGCATACCTGCACCTTCAGTTTGCCTCGCCCAAGCAGGTGGGTGTAACGCCCGCACAAGCGTTTCTGTGCCTTCCAGGCAATCGCCTGTACTGCGTCTGAACACTTTTCCGCCCGCCGCTGTAGATGAGCGGTTTTACGGGCCGGGAATCGGTAGCACCAACCCGACTCGACCAACACTCGCCTGACATGCCCATTGCCTGTTTTAGTAATGCCGCCTCGGCGACGCGTTAGACCACTTGAGGCTTCACTCGGGACCAGCCCCAGAAAACTCATCAGTTGGCGTGGTGAATCAAATCGGGTGATATCCCCAAGCTCCGCCATGACCGTCATCGCAGTGATCAGCTTGATCCCCCGCAATGCCATCAACGCTTCAACCACTGGAGCCAATACCCAGTACTCCAGTGCCTTCTCCATCTCCTTTTCCAATCCAGCAACACGGGCTTCGGCCTGCTTGACGGCATCAACGTATTCCTGGAATACAATCTGTTGCACTGTAACGTCGAACTTAAGCCCTTCCATCCAGCGGAAGTGTGCCTGTGTCCAGCGACTCTTCCCGCTTTCATAAATTCGACCATAACGAAGCAAAAAAGCATTCAGGCGTTGTTTGGTGATCCGTTCCAGACCTTTCATGTCTTCGCACGTGGAGCCAGAGCCAGTGCGAACATGCGACCGCCTATAGCCTGATCGAGACCGCCAAAGCGAATAATCTGGAGCCCTATGACTACCTGCATCATGTGCTCAAGCACATCGCTGCGGCGGACACGCTCGAAAAGCTCGAAGCATTGCTCCCCTGGAACGTGAAGTAAGCAAGGTCACGCAGGGATTACAAGAAGGCTGATTCTTTGGCGCTTACCGTTATTCCGAGTGTGGACTCAGACATGATGGACTCCTTCCCGATACCATCCACCCGATAGTAAGCCTGTTCAGAACGACCTGATTCAGTCCTGAAGGTTTCGGCCGGCATCCATGCGTTTATGAAGAATACGAATAATCAAGACATCGTGCTCACGCGATGTATAGAAAATCGCGTGGCTTTCATGCAGGAAACAGCGGTAGCCGGGGCGGATCTCATCCACGGTACTGCCCATTTCAGAATTATCACCGAGTAGTTTCAGGCACTGGGTGAGCGACTGGAAGCAGGTTTCCGTTCTTTCCAGGCCAAAATCAAGCATCGAGCGCGTCAGAATACCTTCAATATCTTCAGCGGCGGCTTCGGAAAGTTTATACATCGAGATCGTGCCGGGCTTTTACGCCCTGCCAGATGTCCTCGATACTGCGTTCGGATTCTCCGCTGTTTTCGCCGACGATCAGGGCCTTGATCAGCATTTCGCGCCGATCCTGGTATGCCTGGTCACGGCGTATCAGATCGCGCACATAGTCGCTGGCATTGCTGAAGTGACCAGTTTTGATCTGGTCTTCCACCCATTCCTTCATGAGGTCGGGCAGGGAAACATTCATGGTTGCCATGGCAGGTACCTCCTACCCTGAGAATGACATATATTGACAAAGATTGGCAATATATGTGGATGTTATGTTTCTTATTAAGGCTGTTAACAGGTGCTATACTCAGGTCTGTTGTCTTGTGCCGTTGGGGCCTGAATCATGCGAACGAAATTCTCAGAAGATGTAATTCCTCTTTCAGATCTGAAGGTTAACCCGGGTAGAGTGGTAAACCGAGCTAAAGATAATCACCGTCCCATTCTGGTTACAAGCCGCGGTCGAGGTGTGGCAGTGGTGCAAGGCCTTGAGGAGTACGAGAA
The DNA here is from genome assembly GCA_030621785.1 of Gammaproteobacteria bacterium. GTDB lineage: Bacteria > Pseudomonadota > Gammaproteobacteria > DSM-19610 > DSM-19610 > Thiogranum. Next base: position 3,914 of record JAUXGZ010000030.1, read on the forward strand.
GGATAGTGAAGAACGAGAGTTCTTGAAGGCGATAGCTCGTGGGTTAATGGACATAAAAGAAGGCAACGAACTTAGCCTGGATGAGGCAAAAAAGAAGCTGGGACTTTCGTTTGAGTGAAAGTCTTTATATCTGACTCTGGGTTCGAAGATCTCGAGCGCATCAAACATTACTACGTAGAGGAAGGGGCTCCTCATGTTGGCGAAGAGTTCGTGGCTTTGATTGTTGAGCATATCGGAACATTAAGTGATAACCCGGATATTGGGCGAATGGTTCCAGAGTTTGAAGATAAGAAAATTCGAGAGATTATTCACCCACCATTTCGTGTTGTTTACTTAAGGGAATCGAGTTCTGTTCATGTTGTGCGAGTATGGCGTAGTGAGAGGCGGCTGGGCTCGAAGTGGCGGACAGGCACATGCAAAATTTAACTGTAGTAACTGGACGAGCCGAAGCGATCAGGCAACCGGCACCTTCGTCCTGTTCGATCGCGGCTTCGGCACGCCTCCGCCGGGGGGTATGACGACGTCATTAACAGGTTATTGGGCGGAGCAGACCGATGATTGTGGTCGCGACCATCCCGTCTGGTGCGTGGAGTAACTGCCCCCTGTTCTAGCGTTGGCAGCGAGGGCAGTAGAAGGTTGAGCGTTGGCCGGTGCGGGTTTCGCGGATGGGTGTGCCGCAGGCCGTGCAGGGATCGCCGGCCCTTGCGTAGACCAGCAGGGATTGCTGGAAGTAGCCGGGTTTGCCTTCGCCGTTGAGAAAATCACGCAGCGTAGTGCCGCCCTGGCGGATCGAGTCCCGTAATACGTCCTTGATGGCGGCTACCAGCGTGCCGATGCGTTGGCGCCCGATGCGGCCGGCGGCGCGTCCGGGGTGGATGCCGGCCCGGAACAGGGCTTCGTTCGCATAGATATTCCCGATACCGGCCACGACGTGGCTGTTCATGAGAAAATTCTTGATCGCCACCCGCCGACCGCGCGAGCGCTCGAACAATCCGTCAGCATTGAAATCGTCTTCCAGTGGTTCCGGGCCCAGATTGCGCAGCAGTTCATGTTGCGTTGCGGGCTGGCGGGTCCATAACCAGGCGCCGAAGCGTCGCGGGTCGGTAAAGCGCAGGCATTTCCCGTTGACCAGCCGCAGGTCGATGTGGTCATGTGGTCCCGGTGCGGTTCCCCGCTCGACCATGCACAGGCTGCCCGACATGCCGAGATGGATAATCAGGGTGCCCTGTGGATTGCGTAGCAGCAGATATTTGGCGCGGCGGCTGACGTCCAGGATACGGCGCTTCTCGACCCGGGCGGCGAGTTCCGGCGGTACCGGCCAGCGCAGCCGTGACTGGCGCACGACCAGCTTCTGCACTCGTTCGCCGACAAGATGCGGTGCAATACCGCGGCGGGTAGTTTCTACTTCGGGGAGTTCAGGCACCGGGTCAGGGACTACTCGTCCTCGCCTCCGTCAGCCGCTACGATCTGCAGCAAGGCATTACCTTCGTTGGCCAGGCGGTACTGGATGCCGCTGCCCTCGGGACCCAGCACCAGTTCGCTATCCTGCACCTGCATACTGAAGCGGATCAGGGCAGGTGGGTTGTCCAGTTCGATCTCGACCGACTGCCCGGCCGCTTCACCGGCCTTCTGCACCAGTAATGCGGCAACGCTTTCCCAGCGCTGTATGAATTGCTGGATGTCATCGGCGGAGATTTCCTGCGCGGGCATGACGCTCCAGTCCGCATCGTTCTTCTGCAATGACAGCCCCGGCAGGCGGATGGCTGTGATGTGGCGGTCTGTCGCGAACAGGCGACGGCGCACGAACTGACTGAAGTCTGCATCGACCAGGTACTGGTACAGGTCGGGGATCAACAGTACCCGGTCTCCGCTGAGCACGTAGCGCAGTGCTTCCAGCGCTTCCTGGCGGCCGAAGTCGATGCGTGTCTGGTTCAGCGTAATGCTCGATGCCGGCGGGTCGAGGTCCAGTCTTGTGAGGTCCATGTCGGCCACCGGGTAGCTGCGCCAGGCTTCCTGGTCGGCCAGCTTGATGAGTGAGTTGATATGGAAACTGTCCGCCGGTAGCGGCGGGTCATGCTGGAGGTACCAATGGCCGCTTGCGTCCTGCTCCAGCACCAGCCCGGCGTGCCGACTGCGGTGCAGCTCAATACGCTGCACCTGCTCGGGTTCCAGGGAAGTTACTTTTTCGGCAGGTGGTGGTGCCTCGATGCCGGGTTCGAGCCACACCACCAGTGCCAGCAGGCCGATGCCCGTCAGTAGCAGCAGGTTAATGAGCCAGCGGGATTTCACCGGTTGCGGCGCTTCCACCAGATGCCCAGTCCGCTGCCCAGCAGAAGCAAGGGCAGCACGAACAGGAAGCCGAAGCCGATGATGACCTGGTCCGTGGCGCTCAGTTCCAGGTTGCTGTCACCGACGGTGCGAGCGGTGATGGTAACCAGCCGGTCATCATGGTTCAGCCAGTTGATCAGGTTGAGGCCCAGGTCGATGTTGCCACCGTTGCCTAGAAAGCTGTTGGAGAGAAAGTCGCTGTCACCGATCACCACCACGCGCTGCTCGCCGGCTTCTTCTTCACCATCTCCGTCTCGCCCGGACTGTGGGCGGGTGAAGGCGAAGCCGATATCCAGTGGCCCCAGACGTTCGTCGCTGTCTTCATCGAAGCGTACGCTGCCGTCCATTGGACCGATTTCTGTCCAGGAGCGGTTCAGCGTGGTCAGAACGGGTTCCGCCAGCCAGCCTTCCGGGGCTGACACTTCCAGCGCCGCAGCCTGCGGGAACAGGGTCAGGCTGCTGATGTCGCGAGTAAGCGGATGCATCGGGTAGTCGGGAATCAGCGCGAAGGCGGGATTGTCGATGCCGAACAACTGGGTGCTGGCATCGACGATGGTACCCGGCAGGACTTCGATGCCCAGCGCCTCGGCCAGTGGTTCGAGGCCGACAAGATCCCCCGGTTCCACCAGCCATAGCAGGTTGCCGCCCTGATCGAGATAGCCGCGGATCAGGCGCACTTCGCCCGGTAGCAGACGGGTCGCGGCGTCAGCGATGACCAGCAGGTTGATGTCCCCCGGAATACGCGCCGTCTCCGCCAGGTTCAGGGTTCCCAGCTCAATGCCTTTCTGTTGCAGGAATACGCCGAAGTTACCGAAATCGTGATTGGCTTCGCCCAGCGGGTTACGTTCGCCGTGGCCACTCAGAAAAGCGACCCTGCGCTGCTCCTGCCGGGTGATACGCAGCAGGCTGTTGGTGAGCGCCTGTTCTCCCAGCGACTGCAGCTTCTCGCTGCGGCCCTGGTAGGCCACCAGCAGTTCCCCATCCATGGTGATGCCCAGCTCGCGCACCCGTTCGGGATCGGCATCCGGGTTGACGAATTGCAGCTGGATATCGGGTTTGTAGCGCTGATAGCGGCCTACCAGGTCACGTATGTGGCTGCGCAAACCTTCGGTGTCACGTGCGAAGGCGGTGATATGCACCGCTTCCGGCATCTGGTCAAGCAACTGGCGACTGTCGATCGACAGGCTGTTGCGCCCGCTGGAGGTCCAGTCCGCCTGGTAACTGTAACGTGTGGTGAGCCAGGCCAGCAGGCCGACCAGGGCCAGCAGCGCGATTACGAACACCAGGTTCTGGAGCTGTAACAGCCGCCTTGTCGAAGGTGTGATCTTCATGCTTCTATCCGGTCAGGCGTTGTTGATCGAGGCGGCGGATGCTGAGTAGCAGGAAAGTCAGGGTCAGCAACAGGTAGTAGGCGGCATCCGTGGTGCTGACCAGTCCCTTGAGAAAGTACTCCAGGTGAGTCTGTATCGACAGATAGTGAAACAGTCCGGTGACTTTTTCGTTCTCACCTCCGCTCCAGTCGATGATCCATAGCAGGATCAACAGGCCGAAGGTGCTGATAGCGGCAACCACCGGCTGTTCGGTGAGCGAGGACATGAATATGCCGATGGCGGCAAAGGTCATCAGCAGCAGCGACAGACCGAGCAGGCCGGCCAGCAGCTTGCCGCCATCCAGCGAGGTGCCGGCGTACAGGGACAGTGGCATCAGCGACAGCATGGCCAGCAACAGCAGGAAAAACAGGGTGATGCCGAGAAATTTTCCCAGCACGATTTCGGTCATGGATATCGGTGCCGACATCAGCAGGGTCAGGGTGCGATTGCGCTTTTCATCGCTGAACACCCGCATGGTCAGGGCGGGGGAGATCATCAGCAGGATGAAGCCGGTGGTCTGCAATACCGGTACGACGACAAAATCGGTGACACCCGGGGCACCTTCGATGCCGGCCAGGCGTGGCTGCACCATGGCGAAGATATCGATCTGGGACAGAAACAGCCAGGCCATGATCAGCTGTAGCACCGCCAGGATCGACCAGGCCAGTGGTGACAGGAACAGGTTTTTCAACTCGCGCAGGGCGATAGTGAGGATCATCAGGCGGCGGCTCCCGTTTCGTTGCCTGCGGTGGCGTCGCTGCAGGTGAGATCGATGAATACCTGTTCCAGCGTCTGGCGGTCGAGCGCCAGCTCAACCAGTCCCCAGCCCTGGCTGGCTACGCAGGCAGCTACCGCCTCGGCCGGGCTGGTGGTGTCGAAATGCAGGCGGGCACGGTTGCCGGCCAGTGCGGTCACGTTATCGATGCCGGGCAACTGTTGCAGCGTTTCCACTTCCAGCGGTGCGCGGGTTTCCAGGATCAGGGCGTGTCCCGCCAGTCGGCGTTCCAGCTCGGCCATGTGCTCGGAGAAGACCAGTCGACCCCGGTGAATGATCTGTACCCTGGAGCAGGTGGCCTGTACTTCCGGCAATATATGGGTGGAGAGGATGATGCCGTGGTTTTCGCCGAGCTCGCGGATCAGGTTGCGGATGTCGCGGATCTGGTTGGGGTCCAGGCCGACAGTCGGCTCGTCGAGTACCACGATAGCCGGGTTGTGCAGGATAGCCTGGGCGATGCCGACGCGTTGCTGGTAACCCTTGGAAAGATTGCCGATCAGCCGCCGGTCAACTCCGCTCAGGCCGCAGCGCTGTTTGGCGCGGCTTACGCACGGGCCGCGCTGGTTGCGGGCTACCCGGTGCAGCCGCGCGCAATAGTAAAGGTATTCGTCTACCGTGAGGTCCCGGTACACGGGTGGTTGTTCCGGCAGGTACCCGATGCCGGCCTTGGCCAGTCCGGGCGCATCCAGCAGGTCGACACCGTTTATACAGATCTGTCCTGCACTGGGTGCCAGGTTGCCGGTAATCATTTGCATGGTGGTGGACTTGCCGGCGCCGTTCGGACCCAGGAAGCCCAGTACCTCACCCAGTGCCAATTCAAAGCTGACGTCCTCGACGGCCGGGTGGTGACCGTAGTATCGATAGAGTTGCTCGACGTGAATCAGGATTTTTGCATCCATGTGCTTTATGATTGCCTTCCGGGCATGCCTAACGGTGCGTAAGCATAACCGAAAGCGTTGAGGATTTGGATAGCACGATGCCAGCAGGAAAATCTGCCACACCCCTGTGCGACCAGTTCGGGTTCGATAGCGACTGGCGGCAGGCACAACTGGCACTGATCGGCCTGATCGAGGAACCGCACGAACTGGTTGCAAAGTTGCACCGGCAGGTGCTGGTGGATGACGTGCGCCGGCATATTGTGGATGTTTTCTTTAGCCGGCTGGAAAATCATCAGCAGGCCATGCAACTGCTTTCCAGCTTTGATTCCGTACGCCTGAAGGGCAAGCAGACGGGTTACCTGGAAACCTTCGGCATACGCTGTCGCGAGGTCGATTATTTCGAGAGCCGCGCCCGGGTGGGTGTGGCGCACGCTCGTGTCGGGGTGCCACTGGGACTGTACCTGGCCTCGTTTGGTGTGATGCAGGAACTGATACTGGGCGCGGTGGCCGAACGGATCGCCGATGCCGAAGAGCGCCAGCAGATAGTACAGGTCGTGTTGCGACTGACCACGCTGGATATTGCGCTGGCGACCGAGGTCTATCACCGCTCCCGTATTCAGGATCTGGGGCGCTCGGTCAAACACCTGGAACTGGAGCGGAAGATCCTTCGCAAGCAGGTGGAGGAGGATGCGCTGACCGGTGTTTCCAGTCGCACCAGTCTGCTGTGCGAGCTGGACGGCGCCATTGCCAGGGCCGGCAAGACCGGCCAGCCGTTGTGCGTCATCATGGCGGACCTGGATCATTTCAAGGAAGTCAATGACAGCCACGGACATCTGGTCGGTGACCAGGTGCTGACAGAGGTGGCGGCGCGCATCAAGGCCGCGTTGCGGGCGTTCGACCTGGTCGGACGCTATGGCGGTGAGGAGTTCGTGTTGCTGCTGGAAGACACTTCGCCGCATACCGCGCAGCAAATCGCCGAACGTATCCGGCTGCGTATCGGTTCACAACCGATCCATACCGGTGGCCAGAATTTGCATATCACGATCAGTCAGGGACTGGCAGTGTACCAGGACGGTGACGACAGCACTGCGCTGCTGTCGCGCGCCGACCAGGCCATGTATCGCGCCAAGCAGGCCGGTCGCAACTGCATTGCCGGATAGTCCCCGTGTTGCTGGGGGTAGATACCGGCGGTACCTTTACCGATTTCGTCCTCTGCGATGGCGACCGCCTGGAAATTCACAAGGTTTTGTCCACACCGCATGCACCGGAGCAGGCGATTCTGCAGGGCATTCGTGAGCTGGGGCTCGAGGGTCGTGCCTTGCGCCTGGTGCACGGTTCCACGGTGGCCACCAACGCCGTGCTGGAAGGCAAGGGTGTGCGCACGGCCTATGTCACCAATCGCGGTTTTGCAGATGTGCTGAGCATCGGCCGGCAGGCACGGCGGGAACTCTATAACCTGCAGCCGGCGGCGCCACCACAGCCGGTCCCGGCCGAATTGTGTCTCGAAACCGGCGGGCGGCTGGGTGCCGACGGAGAGGTGGTGGAACCCCTGACGGAGGCAGACTGTGAGCGTTTGCTGGAACGTCTCGATGTACTGGCGCCCGATGCGGTTGCCATCAATCTGTTGTTTTCTTTTCTGGACGAGCGCTTCGAGCGTCTGCTGGAGACGCGCCTGCGCGATAAATACTTCGTCTCCCGCTCTTCGGATATTCTGCCCGAGATCCGCGAATACGAACGTGGCGTCGCGACCTGGCTGAATGCCTGGGTCGGACCGCGGGTGGAAGGCTACGTGCAGCGCCTGCAGGCGGCGTTGCCGCAGGCACCGGTGCATGTTATGCAAAGTTCGGGGCTGACGATTGGTGCCGGGCAGGCCGCCCGGCGGGCGGTGAATCTGCTGCTGTCCGGTCCGGCGGGTGGCCTGATGGGGGCGTTGCATATCGGCAAGGTTCTGGGGCGTGAGCGCTTGCTCAGCTTCGATATGGGGGGCACCTCGACCGATGTCGCGCTGCTCGACGGTGGTGTCAGCCTGACCTCGGAAGGCAGTCTGGGTCCCTGGCCGGTGGCGGTGCCGATGCTGGATATGCACACCATCGGGGCTGGTGGCGGTTCCATTGCCAGGGTGGACGAAGGTGGCATGCTGGTGGTGGGGCCGGAGTCCGCCGGCGCCGATCCGGGACCGGCCTGTTATGGCCGTAAGGGACAACAGGCCACCGTTACCGACGCCAATCTGGTGCTTGGACGATTATTGCCGGAGGCCTTTCTGGGTGGCGATATGCGCCTGGATGCGTCGGCGGCGGTGTGCGCGCTGGAACGTCTGGCCCAGCATCTGCACGTCGGACGCAGGCAGGCGGCACTGGGTGTGATCGAGCTCGCCAACGAGCACATGGTGCAGGCATTGCGGGTTATTTCCGTACAACGCGGTATCGACCCGGTTGATTTTACCCTGACGGCGTTTGGTGGTGCCGGTGGTCTGCACGTGTGTGCGTTGGCCGAGGCCCTGGATATGAAACATGCACTGGTGCCGATGCACGCGGGTGTGTTGTCGGCGCTCGGCATGCTGGTCGCACCGCGTGGCCGGCGTCTGTCGCACGCTGCCGGCGGGCTGCTGGGTCAGCAGGACGAAGCGGCACTGGCAACGCGGTTTGCGCAGCTGGTGGCGCAGGGGCTGGCCGAGCTGGAGCAGGAAGGCATCGGTGCTGAAGATGTCGATACGGAATTCAGCCTGGACCTGCGCTATGCCGGGCAGAGCTATACGCTTAATGTATCCGGCCGGGATTTCCGCCGGGCGCAGCAGGATTTCCATCGGCAGCATGAGCAACGCTTTGGTCATCGTATGGATACGGATATCGAACTGGTCAATCTGCGGGTCGCGCTGGTCGCGGCCGGTAGCCGTCTTGTTCTGCAGAGCCCTGCCGGGGATAGTGAAGATCAACCAATGCGCATGGCGTCACTGGTCGGCATCGAGGTGCCGGTACCGGTCTGGCGCCGTGCGGACCTGCAGTACGGAAAAGTCTACCCGGGGCCGATGCTGGTCATCGATGTGGTTGCGACAACCCTGGTTGCCGCCGGCTGGATGCTGCAGCGCCATGACTCCGGCAGTTTGCTGCTGGAGCGCGATTAACCCAGTTCCAGCTGGATATCCTGATTTTTCAGGTATTTCTTTTCGATCTGCAGGTCGGCCCGGGTCAACGGGTGATCATCCATCCACGCGGGCGAAAAACGCAGTTGCAGCGACTGCTTCCCGGTGACCAGCAGTTCGGGTACCGGGACGGGTTTTTCAGAACGTCCCCGGTGCAGTAGCACCGACAACCGCAGCAGGGTACATAGACGCACAGCGATGCTACGCATTGATTTTGGCAGTAGTCCAAAGGGCGTTGTGCCGAACTTGCGCCGGTGGCACAGGACCAGCGTCGACAGGAAGCGCTGGTCGCGCAACGAGAAGCCTGGCAGGTCGGAGTGTTCCAGCAGGTAGGCTCCATGTCTGTGGTACTGGCTGTGGGCGATAATGCGCCCGGCCTCGTGCAACAGCGACGCCCAGTGCAGCCATTGCCGGGAATCTTCGCTACGCAATTTCCATTCGGAACCGACCTGTTGCAACAGTTCCAGCGCCGTATTCTCCACCCGTTCAGCCTGGGGAATATCGATCTGGTAGCGTTTCGTCAGCGTCTGGATGGTTGCCTCGCGGACGTCCTGGTGCTGGATGCGGCCCAGCAGGTCATATACCACGCCTTCGCGCAGTGCCCCGGACGAATGCAGCATCTGCTCGATCTTCAGGGACTGGAAAACGGCACTCAGGACCGCTACTCCGCCGGCGAATACCGGCTTACGATCTGCTCCCACGGCAGGGTATTCGATAGCGTCGGCAGAACCGGCGTCCAGCAGCCCGTTACGCAGTTTTTTCAGTGACTCCGCGGTAATGCCGTGTTCGCTCCAGCCGGCTTCCCGAACCACGTCACGTACCGTGCGTATGGTGCCGGAAGAACCGGTGGCCATGGACCAGCCCAGCTGGCGGAAGGTGTGCCTGATGGGTTGCAGTTCCAGTCGCGCGGCCAGTAAGGCCTCCTTCATGGCCGCCCTGGTGATGTTGCCGTCACTGAAAAACCGCTGGGTCATGCCGACGCAGCCCATATAAAGGCTCTCCAGGCGTACCGGGTTGAATTCCTCGCCGATGACCAGCTCGGTGCTGCCACCACCAATATCGACCACCAGTCGCCGGCCACCCGGGTCCGGCAGGCTGTGGGCCACACCGAGGTACACCAGCCGCGCTTCCTCGATACCGGAGATGATTTCGATCGGGTGCCCGAGTGCTTCCTGGGCCTGTTCGGTAAATCCGCTACTGGCCTGGGCGCGCCGCAGGGTATTGGTTCCGACCGCGCGCACGCTGTCGGCGGGAAGATCCTGCAGCCGCTGTCCGAAACGTTGCAGGCAGTCGATCGCACGTGCTGCGACTTCGGGTATCAGGTCGTGTTTTCTGGTCAGGCCCTCTGCCAGGCGCACGGGTTCCCGCAGACGATCCAGCAATTGTAACTGGCCGTTCTGTACCCGGGCCACGATCATATGGAAGCTGTTGGATCCCAGATCGATGGCCGCCAGTGTCCGGGCTTCGTTCGGATGATTCAATGGCATAACTCGTCAGGTTGAGAAACCGGATTGTTGATCAAAGTTCGGGTTCGGACAAGTAACCTTGTGCGCAAAAAAAACCGCAGCGGTTCAAGCGCTGCGGTAAGGACGGGAAGGAGGGCCAGGATTCACAGGCGCAGAAGCGGGAAGACATTGGTACGGGACTCCCCGAGCGCAGCCTGTTACTGGACCAACCAGTAGATGAGCATACCTGCAGGATGTGGCTGTTTCGTTGATCTGGATCAAAGAAAGTGCGTTCCGGTGGAGAGGAGGGCAGGTTACTGATCCAGCAGCTGACGGCTGGTGCGGGTTGCCCACTGCAGTGCTGCCAGATAGCAGTCGCGGATCCGGCTTCTGTCCAGGTTGTCGCACTGTATCTGTTCCCGGCATCCGCGTTCGTAGGCGAGCACGCAGCTCAGTGCCTGACCCGGGGGGCCGGTATGGTGCAGCAGGGCTGCGGAAATTTGCGGTGCCAGCCGTGTGACCGCCCGGTGGACAGAATCAATTTCCTGACGCAGTGCGAAAGCGCCGGGATTGACGTAGCGCAGGATCCGGTAACAGAAACCCGGAACAGTAGTTCGTAGGCGTACACAGACAGCTCGCGGTCATAAATGGGCTGTCGGCCGATGAAAATGTCGTTCATTGAAAAAGCCCGGCAGCGCCGGGCCTGTATAATAATGTGTTTACAATAGCTTACTTGATCTTGGCTTCCTTGTAGGCCACATGCTTGCGAACCACAGGGTCGTATTTTTTGAGCTCCAGCTTATCGGGCATGGTGCGCTTGTTCTTGGTAGTGGTGTAGAAGTGGCCGGTGCCGGCACTGGATACCATCTTGATTTTGTCGCGCATGACAGACTCCTCAGACCTTTTCGCCGCGGGCGCGCATATCCGACAACACGTTGTCGATGCCCAGCTTGTCGATGATACGCATGCCCTTGCAGGAGATGCGCAGTTTTACCCAGCGATTTTCGCTTTCCACCCAGAAGCGGTGGCTGTGCAGGTTCGGCAGGAACCGGCGACGGGTTTTGTTGTGTGCATGGGAAACATTGTTACCCGTGACAGGGTGTTTCCCGGTAACTTGGCAGACTTTCGACATTTCTCGAATCCTCGAATTCTTTGCACTGCCCGGCGTAGCGGACAACTGAACCGCGCTTTATACCAGAGTGTTGGCTGGCGGACAAGGGCCGTGCGCGGCCGGGTATTCCTGTCCAGGCGTTGACGTTTTCATATTTTCTGAATAATTTCAATCGCCTGGACAGGTGTCAGGGGGCCTGTTTCTGCCGCGGCACCGGCTCACAGCAGACCGCGTTCGGCAAACGATACTGGCTCACCGTCACCAATGACGAAATGATCCAGCACCCGTACGTCGATCAGGCCAAGCGCATCGCGCAGGCGGGTGGTGATGCGCCGGTCGGCATCGCTGGGTTCGGCGATGCCTGAAGGATGATTGTGGGCAAAGATGAGCGCGGCGGCATTGTGTTGCAGGGCGCGTCGTACCACCTCGCGCGGATGGACGCTGGCGCCATCGATGGTGCCGCGGAACAGCTCTTCGTAACAGATCACCCGGTGGCGGGTATCCAGAAACAGGCAGGCGAAGACTTCGTGCGGATAGTCGCGCAGTCGTGCCATCAGGTAGCGCCCGGTGGTGTGCGGATCCTGCAGCGCATCGCTGCGCATTAACCCTTCCTGCAAGTGGCGGCAGGCCAGTTCCAGCACGGCCTGTAACTGGGCGTATTTTGCCGCGCCCAGGCCGCGAGTGGCACAGAAACGGCGGCGGTCGGCCTGCAGCAGGCCGCGCAGGCTGCCGTGTTCGGCGATCAGGCTGCGGGCCAGTTCCACGGCCGTCTGGCCCTGTACGCCGGTGCGCAGAAAAATAGCCAGCAGCTCGGCATCGGAGAGCGCGGCGGGTCCGCGGGACAGCAGTTTTTCCCGGGGGCGCTCGGCCTCCGGCCAGTCGGATATCGGCATCGTTAAACCTCCCTGTTCTTGAATGCCAGGACAGTTGTTTGATAATGCACTGAATCAGCCCGGCATGCCATTCCCGCTGCTGAAGGTTCTGGTACACTCCCGGGCCATGAATTTTCTTCGCGGAAAAAGGATCCTGCTCGGGGTTTCCGGCGGCATCGCGGCCTACAAGAGCGCCGAGCTGGTGCGCCAGCTGCGCGTTGCCGGAGCCTTCGTGCGGGTGGTGATGACGCCTGCGGCCAGTGAATTTATTACTGCCCGCACTTTTCAGGCGCTCAGTGGGGAACGCGTCTGGTGCGACTGGTCAGACGACCGTACAGCGATGGAACACATCGAACTGGCGCGCTGGGCTGAAACTATCCTGGTAGCCCCGGCGACGGCGGATACCCTGGCGCGGCTGGCGCAGGGGCGGGCCGATGATCTGCTGGCTGCAGTGTGCCTGGCCAGCAACGCCCCGCTGGCGGTGGCGCCAGCCATGAACCAGGCTATGTGGCGCCATGCGGCCACACAGCACAATGTCCTTGTTATGCAGCAACGGGGCGTGTCTGTCCTCGGGCCGGCCAGCGGCGCGCAGGCCTGTGGTGAAACCGGTCCGGGCCGTATGCTGGAACCGGTCGAACTGGTTGAGCATCTGTCTGCATCCTTCGCCAATGGTTTGCTGGCGGGTCTCAAAGTGGTGGTCAGTGCCGGACCGACGCGTGAACCGCTCGACCCGGTGCGGTTTTTCAGCAATCGCAGTTCTGGCAAGATGGGCTACGCGGTGGCGCGCGCAGCGCGGGAAGCAGGTGCACTTGTGGATCTGGTCAGTGGTCCGGTGGTGCTGGAATCGCCGGCGGGAGTGGATTGCGTCCGGGTTGAGACCGCCGCGGAGATGCACCGTGAAGTGATGGCACGGATGGCTGACTGTGACCTCTATATAGGCGCTGCCGCAGTAGCCGATTACCGGCCGCTCAGTCCCGCCGGCGACAAAATCAAGAAGCAGGAGCAGACGCGTTCAGTGGAGCTGGAACCGGTCCCGGACATCCTCGCTGCCGTGGCGGCGCTTGAGCAGCGGCCTCTGTGCGTGGGATTTGCCGCCGAAACCGGTCGACTGGAGGAATATGCGCAGAAGAAGCGCATACAGAAAGGGGTCGAGATGATCGCCGCCAACCGGGTGGGTAAGGGGCTGGGCTTCGAAACCGACGATAACGAATTGCTGCTGGTCTGGGACGGTGGTAGCTGTCTGCTGGAAAGGGATCACAAACCGATTCTCGCCCGTCGGCTGATCGAGCAAATCGCCGCCCTGTACGCCAGACTGGCAAAATCGAAATCCGGATCAAAACCCGTGGAGCACCATGCAAAACATTCAGCTTAAGATACTCGACCCGCGCATAGGCGCTGAATATCCGCTACCGGATTATGCAACCGCTGGCTCGGCCGGCATGGATCTGCGTGCCTGTCTCGACGGCAGTCTGGAGCTGGCGCCCGGTCAGACGGAACTGTTACCGACCGGTATTGCCATCCATATCCTCGATCCGGGGCTGGCGGCGGTATTGCTGCCACGTTCCGGACTGGGACACAAACATGGCATCGTGCTGGGTAACCTGGTTGGCCTGATCGATTCGGATTACCAGGGGCAGGTGTACGTTTCCTGCTGGAATCGTGGCGACCGGACATTTACCATCGAGCCGGGCGAGCGCGTTGCGCAAATGGTTTTCCTGCCGGTGGTACGAGCCGGGTTTGAAGTTGTGGAGGAATTTGTCGATAGTACCCGTGGAGCAGGCGGTTTCGGCCATACCGGCCGTGCCTGATCGGAATCCGGTGCCGGTGCCGGAGCATCATTTCAGGGAGAGCAATGAAATTACCATTCCGCGCGGGTAAAACGCAGCAGCAACCGGCCAGGGCGGTTGCCCGGGGTGTGACGCCTGCTACCGGCAGCATCAGCCTGCGTAGCCAGCTACTACTGTTGCTACTTGCGGGGGTCCTGTTGATTGCGCTGGTGCCGGTGGCCGGTTACCTGACTACGGTACTGAGATTGCAGGCTGCGGATGACCGGTATTCACAGCTGATAGCCGTTTCGGTTGCCACCAGCTACCGGCAATGGCTGGAGTATCAGGCGGTGGCAGCGGACCGGGTGGTCGCTGACCCCCGGGTGATCAAGCTGCTCCAGAAGGGTAGTCCCGCTGACCTGCAGGCTGCAGGAAAAGGATTGAAACGCCTGTTTCCCGGTGCGATGCGTGTCCGGCTTCTTGAACCGGGTATCGAGGAAATCGATCTCAAGGCCCGGCCTCCTCTCAGTTACGCTGCGCTGGATATGCTGCGGCATGCCGAGACGCAGCAAACGCCGCCGCCGGTCGAAGTACACCTGTCGGGGACACCGCAGCAGCACGTTACCCTGGTGCGTCGTGTGCTGGATTCGTCTGGAGGCCAGGTCATCGGCGATCTCATGGTCAGTTATTCCATGCAGCAGCTACAGAGGTTGCTCGGTGCTCGTGACCACGATGGCTACCTGGAGTTGCAGCAGGCCGCCAGTGGCCAGGAACCGCTGGTGCTGGGCAGTCAGGGGGATGCCGGGCCCAGGCAGGGGGACAGCGACGCAATCATGCCGATAACGGGAAGCCGCTGGCAGGTTGCCTACTGGAGTAGCGGTAGTTCTGCGGCTGGCGATCCCGAATCGATGCTGCCGGCACTGGTTGCTGTGGCGGTCGCGACAGTGATATTCATTTTGCTGGTGTGGTTCGTATTGCGGCGACTGGGTACCGCGCTGCGCGGTGATCAGGCAACCCTGTTGACCATCGTCAAGGATCTGCGCGACGGTCGCGTCCGGCAATCCTATCCCAGTGGCCTGGTGGAGATGCACGATACCGTGGAGCTCATGGCCCGTACCGCGGCAAGTGGTATCCGGGAGGCCCAGGCGGTGGCGGATTCCGGCGAGCCGGCAGGCGCAGCGCCCGCAGAGTCGACGCAAGAGGTGGTCGACCCGGTAGCCGATGATCTGCTGTTTGATGACCATGCGCTGAATACAGACACGGTGGAACCAGATGGACCTGGAGTGGATCCGGCCATTTTCCGCGCCTACGATATTCGTGGTGTAGTGGGCGAATCACTTACCCCGGAGGCTGCCTACGAGATTGGCCGGGCAATCGGTAGTGAAGCGTATTTCCGCGGTGAACAAAGCATCGTGGTGGGGCGGGATGGTCGCCTGTCCAGTCCGGATCTTGCCGAGGCGCTGATTCGTGGTCTGAAGGCGACCGGTCGTGACGTCAAGGATGTCGGGCTGGTACCGACCCCGGTGCTGTATTTTGCGGCCCAGTACCTGGGGTCTGCCTCCGGCGTTATGGTCACCGGTAGTCACAATCCGGCCGATTACAACGGATTCAAGATCGTGCTGGGCGGTGAAACGCTGGCCGGGGATGCCGTACAGGCACTGCGGGAGCGGATCGAAACAGGCGATATGTTGACCGGCGCTGGAGCTGTGGAAACGATCGAGGTTCTGCCCGACTACATTGAGCGTATCAAGTCGGATATTCAGTTGCTGCAGCCGTTGAAGCTGGTCGTGGATTGCGGCAACGGTGCAGCCGGTATTGCGGCCCCCGCCTTGTTCCGCCAGCTGGGGTGTGAAGTGGTGGAGCTGTTCTGCGATATCGATGGTAACTTCCCCAATCATCACCCGGATCCCGGCAAACCCGAAAATCTGTCGGCACTGATCCAGGCAGTACAGAGTGAAGGTGCCGGACTGGGCCTGGCATTCGATGGTGATGGCGACCGCCTGGGTGTCGTGACATCAACAGGCGAGATTGTCTGGCCGGATCGCCTGTTGATGCTGCTGGCCATAGACGTGCTGTCACGTAACCCCGGTGCCCAGGTCATCTATGACGTCAAGTGCAGCCGCCACCTCGCCGAAGTGATTTCGAGCCACGGTGGAGAACCCTTGATGTGGGCCACAGGGCACTCGATAATAAAGGCCAGGATGAAAGAGACGGGTGCCCTGCTGGCCGGTGAGATGAGCGGTCATATCTTTTTCAAGGAACGCTGGTTCGGTTTTGACGACGCCCTGTACGCTGCTGCCCGTCTGCTGGAGATTATCGCCAACGGCGAACGCAATTTCGGTGAGGCACTCGCGGCGCTGCCCGCCAGCTTCGGTACGCCCGAATTGAATATTCCCATGGCCGAGGGCGAACCTGCGGCGTTCATGGATAAACTGCTCAACGGAGCCCATTTCGAGGATGCCCGGATTTCCACTATCGATGGCCTGCGAGTCGAATTTGAGCGCGGCTGGGGTCTGGTGCGGGCTTCCAATACCACTCCCAGCCTGGTGTTGCGCTTTGAGGCGGATGACGAACTGGCCCTGCATTCGGTCCAGGAAGAATTTCGCCGGGTATTGCTGCAGGTAGCCCCCGGGCTGCAGCTGCCTTTCTGATTATGAGTCTCGACTCCCATCAGGCCATGGAAGTTGCCCACGTCCTCGGCGAGGCGTTGCCGTATATTCGTCGTTTCCGTGGCAAGACCGTAGTGGTGAAGTACGGCGGCAACGCGATGGTGGACGAGAAATTGAAAAGCGGTTTTGCGCGCGATATCGTGTTAATGCGCCTGGTCGGCATTAATCCGGTGGTGGTACATGGCGGTGGGCCGCAGATCGGTAAGGTGCTGGAACAGCTTGGCAAGACGAGTCATTTCGTCGAAGGCATGCGGGTTACCGACAGCGAAACCATGGATGTGGTGGAAATGGTGCTCGGCGGTCTGGTCAACAAGGAGATCGTGAATCTCATCAACCGTCATGGCGGTGCTGCTGTTGGTCTGACCGGCAAGGATGGCGACCTGCTGCACGCACGCAAGCTGCAGCTTACCCGCAACAGCCCGGAACTGGATGCGCCGGAAATCGTGGATATCGGACATGTCGGCGAAGTGGCCAGCGTGGATACCCGGGTTGTAGAGCTGGTCGTGTCGGGAGGTTTTATTCCGGTGATTGCGCCCATCGGCGTGGGCGAGGACGGGCATTCATACAATATCAATGCCGACCTGGTGGCGGGGCGTATTGCCGAGGTACTGGGCGCCGAAAAGCTTATTTTGCTGACCAATACCCGTGGGTTGCTGGACAAGCAAGGCAAGCTGCTGACAGGGTTGAGCGCGGCCGGGGTGGATGCGCTGATCGAGGACGGTACGATTCATGGTGGCATGTTGCCCAAGATCCGCTGTGCCCTTTCCGCAGTCAAGAGCGGTGTGCGCGCGGCGCATATCATCGATGGTCGCGTGGAACACGCGGTGATGGTGGAGCTGTTTACCGATGAGGGTGTCGGTACCCTGATACGGGGCTAAACGCGGAGCCCGGGTCGGGCTGTCTGCTACTGCTTTGACGACAACAGCTTTTCCTGATCGGCTTTCAACTTCCGAAAGTGCTGAATATCTGTTTCGAACTTGTCGCGAATGACCTGCTGTTCGCGCTTTCTTTTTTCGATGTAGGTAAGGTTGTGCTGCATCTGGCTCCTGGCCTCGGTGATCTGCGTGCCCATGGCAACGGGCACCGGCTTGCCAGCCCGTTCCATATTTGCGGCGCGCTGTTTCAGGCTGGTCAGACGGATCCTGGTTTTTTCGATCCTGCCCGTGGTGACCCGAATAACGGCTTCGATCGCCTCGATTTTGCCATCACGTGTCATGATCATTTCGTCTTCATTGGTGAAGGTATCCAGCAGGATGCGGTTTTTGACCGCCTGCTCGCGTTTCCGGCTATCCTCCTCGATCCTGAGTTGTTCCTCACGTTGTTCCTCTGCCAGCTGCTGCGGGGTTTTCGCCGCCGGTTTGACTTGCAGTACGATGCCTCGCGTACTGAGTGTTTCGGCGCGTTGTTTGGCATACTGGGGCGGGATCTTGTCGCCATAGCGGGTTCTGCCGTTTTCATCGACCCACTTGTAGAGTTTTCCGGCGTCCACGGCATGGACTGGAAGCCACAGCAGGGTTGCGACCAGTACCGACCAGTATCCAGGGCGATTTTTTACAGTCATGACAATATGTTCTGAACCTCGGATGAGCAGCTGATGGACTTTCTCGACCAGTTGGCCCTGTTTGTTATCTCACTGGTGGCAAACATTTTTTCGGCGTTCTCCGGCGGTGGCGCCGGGTTGATTCAGTTGCCCGCGTTGATCTTTCTCGGGCTTCCATTCGCGGTGGCGCTCGCTACGCACAAGGTTGCCAGCATTGCTCTGGGTATCGGCGCCACGCTGCGTCACTTGAGGGAAGAGCGACTTGAACGGCGGTTGGCGCTGTTTATCCTGGCTACCGGACTTCCGGGGGTGCTGCTGGGAGCCAACGTCATACTCAGTGTGCCCGAGCGCAGCGCGCAGTTCGCCCTGGGCGTGCTTACCGCAGGGCTGGGCCTCTATTCATGGCTGCAGCCACAGCTCGGTCTGGAACATGCGGCCCGGCACCGGGATCGGGCGGGAATGGTGTCGGGTGGTGCAGTGCTGTTCGTTATTGGCGTGCTGAATGGCTCGCTGACCTCGGGCACCGGCCTGTTCGTAACGCTGTGGCTGGTGCGCTGGTTCGGTTTGAACTACCAGCGAGCCGTAGCCTATACCCTGATCCTGGTCGGGGTGTTCTGGAACGGCACCGGTGCGCTCACACTGGGCCTGCTGGCTGAAATTCGCTGGAGCTGGTTGCCGGCGCTGTTACTGGGTTCACTGCTGGGGGGATATATCGGCGCGCATCTGGCCATTCGCCAGGGCAGTCGCTGGATCAAACGTGCCTATGAAGTAATCACCCTGGTTATCGGTTTCAAGCTGATGCTTGGATAATGCTTTTGAATGTTTCATCATTAAGCCTACAATCTGCACTGCGAAGGTCACAGGAGCGATAGCCATGTCATCTACAATTGCCAATATGTTCGGCAAATCACCTTTCAAGGCCTTGCAGGGCCATATGCGCGTGGTGCTTGAGTGTGCCCGGGAAATTCCACCTTTGTTCGAAGCCCTGGCTGCGGCTGACCAGGATGGTGTGGTCTCTACCAAGGACCGGATCTTCGCGAAAGAAGCCGAAGCGGACAGAATCAAGAACGATATGCGCGGCGCCCTGCCAAGAAGCCTGTTTATGCCGGTGGACCGGCGTGATTTGCTGGAAGTCCTGCAGATGCAGGATTCAATTGCCGACACCGCCCAGGATATTGCCGGCTTGCTAGTCGAGCGTCGCATGGAACTGCCGGAGTTCATGAAGGAACCGATGCTGGCGCTGGCGCGCCGTAGTATCGATGCATGCAACCAGTCAGCGAAAATCATCGAGGAACTGGATGAACTGCTGGCGATGGGGTTTCGCGGGCGTGAGGCAAGCCGGGTCGAGGAAATGGTCGAGGAGTTGAACCTGATTGAAGATGACACGGATGACCTCGGTATTGAACTGGCCCGTCACCTGTTTGAGCATGAAGACGAGATCAAGCCGGTCTCCGT
>JAUXGZ010000046.1 GCA_030621785.1 Gammaproteobacteria bacterium
TCGATGACATCGATACGCGTTATGCCGTTGTTCTCCCGAAATGCCCGTAGTTGTACTACACAGTCGTTGCCAGCGTGGCTGAAAGCGTTCTGGCACAGGTTGGCCAGAATTTGGTGTAAATGCCCGGGGTCGACTCGTAGCAGCAGGTCTTCGGGGGAAATGTCCAGCTGCAGCCTTGGCGGTGAAATGCCTTCTGTCTGGACAAATTCGTCATGAAACTTCTGTAGCCAGTCTGTCAGCCGAACGTCCCGGGGCTGGCTGGCGGAGCGGCGCGACAGTTGCAGCACGTTCTCGATAATGGTGTCTACCCGCCGGGTATGGTTGCCGATGATTTCGGTCAGTCGCTGGTCATCCTTGTCCAGCTGTTCGGATTCCTGCAGCAACTGGGCGGCGTGGCTGATGGCCCCCAGTGGATTGCGGATTTCGTGGGCGATACTTGCCGTGAGGCGGCCCAGCGAGGCCAGTTTGAATTGCTGCATCTGCTGGGCAAGGTGCGCGCTGTCTTCCAGCAGGATCAGGGCGCCACGTCCCTGCGAACTTTCCAGCAGGCTGAACCCGGGTATCAGCGTGCGTCCGGCGTTGTCACCGGTCTGTATATTGTCAGGCTGAACGGAGGTGTCGGCCTGCCAGTGGTGCAGTTGCCGGGCCAGCCCGGGTGACGCATCTTCCAGACGCATGCCGGTTTCTGCCTCCAGCCCGAGTAGCAGGCGCGCGGTGTCGTTTGCCAGTCGGATGCGGTCTTCAGCATCTACCACCAGTACACCGGACTGCAACTGCTGGATGATATAGCGGTTCAGCTGTTCGAGATCAGCCAGATCAACGCCACGCTGCTGCGCCAGCGCTTCACTTTCACGCAGGCGAATGGCCAGGATGTGTGCCAGTGCAGCTGCAGCAAACAGCACCATGCCCATCAGGCCGGTACGAGCGACACTGCCGGCACCGGTTTTTTCCAGCGACAGACTTGCCAGCCCGGTCTCGAACAGCAGGGCGAGCGTGGCAACCGCGGCAAACAGGTAGGCAGTTTTTCCAGGCAGGATCAGTGCGCCCGCAATGACGGCGATGACCAGCAGGATGCTCAATGAGCTGGTAGCACCACCGGAGGCATGCATCAGTAGTGTAATCGCGGCGATATCGGTCAGTACCTGCGCCGGCGCCTGTAAGTGGTGCCCGGGCCAGTGCAGGCGGGTAGAGAACCCTGCGACGATGCTGAACGCCAGGTAACCCAGCAGCGCTGCCTCAAACAGGGAAGGGATTTGCACGCCAAAGGGATTGTTTCCCTTCAGGGAGAGATAGAGCGTCAGCAACAGACCGGCCAGAATGACACGGTAAAAGCTCAGCAGCCGCAGCGGTTGCCAGTCAGTGACTGCCTGTCGGCCTGCCGGGTACAGCGACGTCACTGGCGATCCTGGTCCCTGTGCTGTGTACTACAGTAGTGGCGATCCCCTTCCTGTATGGCTTCATTACGCGGCACGAACACGCTGCAGTGAGCGCAGCGGACCATATCGTCTACCTGCCGCAGCGGCTTTTTCTTCGTCCCGGAGCTCCTCGCGAGACGCAGTAGTATCCACACCACCAGGGCGATACCCACCAGGTAAATCAGTACACGTATGCCGAACATGGAGGTCAGAGTCTGTTAGTGGTCACAGCCTCTAGTGTAACCAATGCTTTACTCGGACCCCAACTTTTCAGGAGAATACGGGCTTTCACCACAAAGGCACGGATATGCATCTCCACGAATACCAGGCCAAGCAGTTGTTCGCCCGCTACGGAGTACCCGTTCCTGACGGACGCATGACCGAATCCATCAAGACCGCTGTGGTGGCCGCGAAAGAGCTCGGTGGTGATCGCTGGGTGGTCAAGGCGCAGGTGCACGCCGGCGGCCGCGGCAAGGGTGGCGGTGTACAGCTGGTCGATAAGCTTGCAGCGGTCGAGCAGGTTGCAGACCGTCTGCTGGGTTCGCAGCTGGTTACGCGGCAGACCGGACCGCAGGGACTTCCGGTTCACCGGCTGTTGATCGAGAAACCGGTTGCCATTGAACGGGAGCTGTACCTGGGACTGCTGGTGGATCGGGCGCGCGAGCGCGTTGTCATCATGGTTTCGGCTGCCGGCGGTATGGATATCGAGGAGGTCGCCGCCAGCGACCCGCAAGCTATCCAGACCGCGATCATTCATCCGGCGGTGGGATTGCAGGGCTACCAGTGCCGTAAACTGGCTTTTGGTCTGGGGCTGGCGGGTGACCAGATCAAGTCGTTCAGCCGCTTGCTGGGCGGCCTGTACCAGCTGTTCGTGAAGGAAGATGCCAGCCTGGTGGAGGTTAATCCACTGGTGGTGAGCGCGCACGGTGAGGTGCTGGCGCTGGATGCAAAGGTCGATATTGATGACAATGCCCTGTATCGCCACCCCGACACACTGGAATTGCGTGATGTCAGTCAGGAAGACGAAAAGGAGCGCGCCGCGGCTGAGCACGGCCTCAACTACATAACGCTCGATGGAGATATCGCCTGCATGGTGAATGGCGCCGGGCTGGCGATGGCCACCATGGATTTAATCAAGTTACACGGTGGCGAGCCGGCCAATTTCCTGGATGTGGGCGGGGGCGCCACGGCGGAACGGGTTGCGGAAGCTTTCAAGCTGATTCTTTCGGAAACCAGGGTGCGCGCTATCCTGGTGAATATTTTCGGTGGTATTGTGCGTTGCGATCTGATCGCCGAGGGTATTATCCAGGCAGTGCAGGAGGTCGGTGTACAACTCCCCGTGGTCGCGCGTCTCGAGGGCACCAACGTGGAGCAGGGCAAGGCACTGCTCGCTGGCTCGGGGCTGAATATCATTTCTGCCGATGGATTGACGGATGCTGCCAGGAAAGTCGTGCGTGCCGCCGGGGAGGCCGGTTTATGAGTATCCTGGTGGATCAGAATACGCGTGTGATATGCCAGGGTTTTACCGGCCAGCAGGGAACCTTCCATTCGCAACAGGCGCTGGACTATGGCACCCGGCTGGTGGGTGGTGTAACGCCCGGCAAGGGTGGCCGGCAACATCTCGGCCTGCCTGTGTTCAATACTGTACAGGATGCGGTGCGGGAAACCGGGGCCAATGCCAGCATGATCTATGTGCCCGCAGCGTTCGCTGCCGATGCGGTACTGGAAGCAGCAGATGCCGGCATCGAGGTGGTTGTCTGTATTACTGAAGGCATACCGGTTATGGACATGCTGAAGGTCAGGGCGGCACTGGCCGGCAGTTCTGTGCGACTGATCGGTCCCAATTGTCCGGGCATTATCACGCCAGGCAGCTGCAAGATCGGCATTATGCCGGGTGCGATTCACAATCCCGGCCGCATCGGCATCGTGTCGCGTTCGGGAACGTTGACGTACGAAGCTGTTTACCAGACGACCCTCGCGGGTCTGGGACAGAGTACCTGTGTGGGCATCGGGGGCGATCCGATCCACGGACTTGAATTTATCGATTGCCTGCAACGTTTCGAGCAGGACCCCGATACCGATGGTGTCATCATGGTTGGCGAAATCGGGGGTACTGCCGAAGAAACGGCGGCTGAGTATATCCGGGCGCATATGAGCAAGCCGGTGGTTGCCTATATCGCCGGAGTGACCGCGCCGGCGGGCAAGCGTATGGGGCACGCCGGGGCCATTATCAGTGGCGGCAAGGGTACGGCGGCAGCCAAAATCGAAGCACTGGAGAATGGCGGTGTTGCGGTGGTACGTTCGCCGGCCGACATGGGGGCGCGTATGCAGGAAATTCTGGCGTCGTCGTGAGCGGAAATTCCCGCCCGACAAACCGGGTTTTGCGCCTCGTGATGGCACAGTGTAATCCGCTGGTGGGCGATGTGCCGGGCAACTGCGAGCGGGTATTGCAAATGGCAGCGCGGGCGCGCGATGAACTGACGGCCGACCTGATCGTTTTTCCCGAGCTGACCCTGACCGGCTACCCCCCCGAGGATTTGCTGCTGCGGCCGGGTTTCCAGGAACTGGTTGACGCGGCGCTGGCAAGGATTCGCTCGCAGCTGTCGGGCATTCACGTGCTGCTGGGGCATCCGGAACAAACTGTGCGGGGACGCATGAATACGGCCTCGCTGATCCGGGATGGAAAGATACTGGCACGCTGTCACAAGCACCATCTGCCGAACTACAGCGTGTTCGACGAAAAGCGTTATTTTGTCCCGGGAGAAGGATTCTGTGTTGCGGAGCTGGCCGGTGTCCGTTTCGGCGTAACCATCTGCGAGGATATCTGGATGCCTGAGCCGGCCCTTGCTGCCGTGGCTGCGGGTGCCGGGTTGCTGCTTAATCTGAATGCTTCTCCATTCCATATCGGCAAGGGAGACGAACGCGAGCGAGTGGTGGCAGACCGGGTTGCCGACACTGGTTGTCCGGTGGTGTACGTGAACCTCGTGGGAGGGCAGGACGAGCTGGTATTCGATGGCGAATCCTTTGTACTGGATCACCTTGGCAATACCGCCGTGCGTGCGCCAGCATTTTCGGAAGCCCTGCTGCCGGTAGACTTTATCCGCACCGAAGCCGGTTTGCGGGTGCAGCACACCGGCTATCCTCCGCGGGCCAGTGAAGTCGCCGGTGTGTACGCCGCGCTGGTGCTGGGGGTGCGGGACTATATTCGCAAGAATGGCTTCCAGGGGGCGGTGATTGGTCTGTCAGGCGGTATCGATTCGGCGCTGACGCTGGCTATCGCGGTCGACGCCATCGGTGCTGAGCAGGTGGAAGCAGTGATGATGCCGTCACGTTATACCGTCGATATCAGCCTTGAGGATGCACGCCAGGAGGCCTTGAAGCTGGACATCGACTATCGCGAGATTTCTATCGAACCCCCGTTCGAGGCTTTTCTCGATGCCCTGGCCGATGCATTCGGCGATGCGGCGCCGGATACGACCGAGGAGAACATGCAGGCGCGTTGTCGCGGTGTCATTCTGATGGCCTTGTCCAACAAGCACGGCCGCATCGTACTGACCACGGGCAACAAGAGCGAAATGTCGGTTGGTTACGCTACCCTGTACGGTGACATGGCCGGCGGTTTTGCTCCCATCAAGGATGTACCCAAGCTGCTGGTTTACCGTCTGGCGGAGTACCGCAATTCCCTGGGGGCGGTAATTCCACAGCGAGTGATCGAGCGACCACCGTCAGCCGAACTGGCGCCTGATCAGAAAGACGAGGACTCCCTGCCGCCGTACGCAATTCTTGACCCCCTGCTGGAAGGCTATATCGAACAGGATCTGGGTATTGATGAGCTGGTGTCGCAGGGTTTCGATCCGGAAACAGTGCGGCAGGTGGCAACGCTGGTGGATCGCAATGAATACAAGCGCCGTCAGGCCCCGCCCGGGGTGCGCATTACCCGCCGAGCCTTCGGGCGCGACCGGCGCTACCCCATCACCTCGGGTTTCCTGAGCGCGCAACTGAAAAAGCCTGTCAGCAAGTGATTATGCTAATCTATCCTCTACAGTACACGGGTATCCTTTTGTACCGGACTCTTCGGGAGAGTGATCAATGAAAAAAGTCGAGGCCGTTATCAAGCCTTTCAAGCTGGACGACGTGCGCGAAGCACTGTCGGAAATCGGGATTACTGGCCTGACCGCCACGGAAGTAAAGGGGTTTGGCCGTCAGAAAGGCCACACCGAGTTGTACCGTGGTGCGGAGTATGTGGTCGATTTTCTGCCCAAGGTGAAGCTGGAAATTGTTGTCAAGGAAGCGGAAGTGGACCGGTGCGTCGAAACGATTACCAACACTGCGCGTACCGGCAAGATCGGTGATGGCAAGATTTTCATCACCAGCGTGGAGCAGGTGGTTCGGATCCGTACCGGCGAAACCGGTCAGGACGCGATCTAGGGAGTGGGCGCGGGAGCGGCTGTGGCGGGGTTGGCATCCAGGACACGTTGCGCGTCGCTGGCCAGGTCTTTCATGCCCATTTTGGTATAGGCCTCAACCATAATCTGCAGCGCATCCTGTACGGCGGGCGTACGCTGATAATTTTCGACCACGTATTTGGCGCGATTGGCGGCAGCAACCCAGGCTCCCCGTCTCATGTAGTAGCGGGCGACGACGACTTCATAGCGAGCCAGCTGGTTGTGCAGGTGAATCAGACGTTGTCGGGCATCTCTGGCGTACTGGCTGTCGGGGAATTTCCGCACCAGCTGGGTAAAGTCGTTGAATGAATCGCGCATTGCCCGTGTATCGCGCTCGGACTGATCACGGGGCGCCATGCGGTCGACGATATTGATGCCACGGTAGTAGTTGACCAGGCCCTTCAGGTAATAGGCGTAGTCCAGGTGTGGATTGCCGGGGTTGTTGCTGATGAACCGGTCGGCGGTGGCGATGGCCGAATCCGGTTCGTCAAACTTGTAGTATGCATAGGCGATTTCCAGTTGAGCCTGCTGAGCATACTTGCCGAACGGGAAGCGTGCTTCCAGCTTCTCGAAGGTGTTGATGGCGGATTCGTAGTCGCCGCTGTTCAGGGCATTCTTGGCGCGGTTGTACAGTTCGTCGGCACTCAGGCCGGCCAGCTTGTCTTCCTCGGTACTTGCGCAGCCAAGGGTCAACAGAACGATCAACAGGGGAAGAATACGCAGCCAGTGCATCAACAACTAGTTCTACTTTCAGTCATGAAGCTATTGTAAGGCCCGTGCAGGGTCGTTGGCCACAGATAATCCATGCAGAAACAGGTTCATTTGACAGGAATTATTCCACGGGAAGCTTCCGGAGCCCGACTCGACCAGGCTCTGGTCGGACTTTTTCCTGATTATTCGCGCAGTCGCCTGCAGCAGTGGATCCGGGCCGGACGGGTGTTGCTGAATGGTCAGCCGACGGAGCAGAAATACCGGGTCAGCGGCGGCGAAAGGGTTGATGTGGAAGTAAAGCTGGAGCCGGATCCCAAAGTCCAGGCACAGGATATCCCGCTGGAAATCTGTTTCGAGGACGATCACCTGCTGGTCGTGAACAAGCCCGCCGGACTGGTTGTACACCCGGCTGCCGGTAATCCGGACGGCACCCTGCAGAATGCCCTGCTGCACCTTGACCCTGGTCTGGCGGTGCTGCCGCGGGCGGGTATTGTACACCGTCTGGACAAGCATACCAGTGGTCTGATGGTGGTGGCACGCAGCCTGCCGGCGCATCGCGCTCTGGTGGAACAATTGCAGCAGCGTAGCGTGCATCGCGAGTATCTTGCGCTGGTGCAGTCCAGGCTTACTGCCGGCGGCACCATCGATGCACCGATTGGTCGTCATCCGCGGGATCGTCTGCGCATGGCGGTTGTTGCATCGGGCAAGCCGGCGATCAGTCACTACCGGGTGCTGGAGCGGCTGGCCACCTACAGTCTGGTGCAGGTCAGACTGGAGACCGGTCGCACCCATCAGATACGTGTACATATGGCGCATATACACTGTCCGCTGGTCGGTGATCCGGTCTATGGCGGTCGCTTGCGCTTGCCACGTGGAGCTTCCACCGCGTTGCGTGCGGCACTGATGGCTTTCCGGCGCCAGGCACTGCACGCCCGCCGCCTGGAGCTGATTCATCCCGCCAGTGGTGACAAGGTTGGCTGGGAAGTGGAGCCACCAGACGATTTTTCCCGGTTGCTGGAAATCCTCAGGACAGAAGAATGATTATTCCGCACTGGCCGGCCCCGGCCACGGTGCGTGCTGCAAGTACTACGCGTAGTGGCGGTATCAGCCGTGCGCCCTGGGACAGTTTTAATCTTGCCGCGCATGTTGATGACGATGCGCTGGCAGTGATCGAAAACCGAAAACGGCTGCGCCGGTTGCTGAATCTGCCGGGTGACCCGCTCTGGTTGTCACAAGTACACGGAACCCGGACTGTGAATGCCGCTGCTGCCGTAGAATCCTTACCTGCTGCCGATGCCAGTTTCAGCCTGGTGACGGGGCAGGTGTGTGCGGTGTTGACGGCGGATTGCTTGCCGGTGCTGTTTTGTGATCGGGCGGGAACGCGCGTGGCGGCAGCGCATGCTGGCTGGCGGGGTCTCGCGGCGGGGATGCTGGAAGCAACGGTCGATGCCCTGGAGATTGCTCCGGATTGTCTGCTGGCCTGGCTGGGGCCTGCCATCGGGGCCAATGCCTTTGAGGTGGGTGAAGATGTGCGCGATGCTTTCGTGTCCAGGCACGCACTGTCGGCGCGCGCCTTCGTACCCCGGCAGCAGGGTTGCTGGCTGGCGGATCTATATGCGTTGGCCCGTATCCGGCTACAGGCGGCGGGTGTCACTGCAGTCTACGGTGGTGGCATGTGCACCTTTAGCGACCAGCGCCGTTTTTACTCGTATCGCCGTGACGGCCAGACCGGGCGGATGGCCTCGCTGATCTGGCTATCCTGACAGCCTGCTATACTGGCGTATTTTCCTGACACGGAAGATCGTGTACTGATGTCTCTGCTTGGCTGGATTCTGTTGTTCTGTTTTCTTGGCGGCGCGCTCAGCGTGGTGGCGGCTGCGGTATTTCTGCTGCTGCCCGAAGCGGTGCGTACCCGGCTATTGCCGCACGCTGTCAGTTTTGCTATTGGCGCTCTGCTGGGAGCGGCCTTTCTCGGCTTGCTGCCACACGCGCTGGCGGGTGCGGGTGACCAGGAGTTGCACGCTATCAGTGGTGCCGTTTTGCTGGGGCTGCTGGTTTTCTTTTTGCTGGAAAAAATGGTGCTCTGGCGTCACTGCCACCATGACCATTGTGAAGTTCACTCGCCCGAGGATCACCAGGCACACCATCCGGCCGCCGGCACCCTGATTCTGATCGGTGACAGCCTGCATAATTTTATCGATGGCATTCTGATCGGCGCGGCTTTTCTCACCGACATTCATCTGGGAATCGTTACCAGTCTGGCCGTGGCAGCCCACGAGATCCCCCAGGAGGTGGGCGATTTTGCGGTATTGCTGCACAGCGGCTTTACTACCCGCCGCGCATTCCTGTTTAACCTGCTATCAAGCCTTGCTACGGTGGTTGGTGGCCTGCTCGCCTACTACAGCCTGCAGAATCTGCAACCCCTGTTACCTTATATACTGGCGGTGGCGGCCTCGAGCTTCATCTACGTGGCCGTTGCAGACCTGATTCCCGGTCTGCACCAACGTGCAGAGTTCCGTGAAACACTCAAGCAGGTATTGTTGATTGGTGCTGGTATAGTGCTTATTTACGCGGCGCATTCTACATTGCACCCATAGGGGATCTCTATGTCGAACCGGTATATGTTAACCCTGGTGGGCAGGGATCAACCCGGAATTGTTGCCAGGATTACAGCTGCATTGTACGCAGCCGGCGCTAACCTCGGGGAAACCTCGATGATTCGTCTGGGCAGTAACTTCACGGTAATGATGATAGTTGAAAGCGAAACCGGTGATGCAGATCTGCATACCGCATTGCAGCCGGTTACGGAAAGTCTGCAACTGGTATTGCATATTGATGCAATAGAAGCCGCTTTTCAGCAGCGACCGGTGCCGGATGCCTGCATCGTGGTCTATGGCGCCGACCGGGCCGGTATTGTGGCCGAAGTAACCGGCAAGGCCGCCGCAGCGGGCCTGAATATTCTTGATCTGGAGTCAGACATCGGTGGAACTGAAGCCGAACCTTTGTACATTCTGCAAATCGAAGGCGTTGCCAGTCAGGGGGTGGATGCACTGGAAGCAGCGCTGGCCCCTTTGCGAGCCAATGGAGTCCGGGTGGACGTGCGCCCCATCGATACCATGATCGGGTGAGCCGTGGCAGTACTGGAAATACTTGTTTATCCGGATGAACGCCTGCGCCAGGATTCCCTGCCGGTAGAGAGCTTCGATGCAGCCCTGCAGCAACGTATCGAAAACCTGGAAGATACCCGGCTTGCCGGACCAGGCGCTGTCGGAATTGCTGCGCCGCAGGTTGGCTGGTTCGAGCGGGTGCTGATTATTGATGTCTCCGGCCGCAAAAAAACCACCAGCCACGGGCGCCTGGTGCTGGTCAATCCCGAGATTACCGAATGGGATGGCTATGCCATGGGGCGTGAAGGCTGTTTATCGGTGCCTGACTACACCGGCAACGTGGTGCGTGCGGAACGAATTCACCTGGATGCTTTTGATGCCGGGGGCAAGCCGCTTGGTTTCGATATGGAGGGCTTCGAGGCGCGAGCCATACAGCATGAGCTGGATCACCTCGATGGCCTTCTGTTCCTCGATCGCCTGGTCAGTCGCCGCCAGGACTTGTTCAGGCGCAAAGTCTATAAAGAGTCGTAACCCTGGGGTAACGGACTCCCGGCCATAAAAAATGCTGTGGTGCTCTTGAAATCGTCCTTATCCTGACCCATATGTTCTGCAACTACGAAAATTTCGGGGAGAATTCCACCAATGAGAATGGATAAACTGACTTCCAGGTTCCAGACGGCACTGGCAGATGCGCAGAGTCTCGCAGTAGGCCGTGACCATAATAATATAGAGCCGGTGCACGTGATGGCCGCACTGCTGGACCAGGAAGGTGGCTCGGTACGTCACCTGCTGACCCAGGCCGGTGTCAATACCAGCCTGCTGCGCTCACAACTGGGTGAGATGCTGGACAGGCTGCCGGTAGTAGAGGGCACCGGTGGTGATGTGCATATTTCCAATGACCTGAACCGCCTGCTCAACCTGACCGACAAGCTGGCGCAGCAGCGCAAGGACCAGTACATTTCCTCGGAACTGTTTGTGCTGGCCGCCGTCGGTGACAAGAGCGAACTGGGTGAAGTCCTGCGTCAGGCCGGTGCCACCACCGATGCCCTGGAGCAGGCAATCGACAAGATGCGCGGTGGCCAGAAAGTGGACGATCCCAATGCCGAGGAGCAGCGCCAGGCGCTGGAAAAATACACGATCGATCTGACCGAGCGCGCCGAGCAGGGCAAACTTGACCCGGTGATTGGTCGTGATGACGAAATCCGTCGCACTATCCAGGTGCTGCAACGGCGCACCAAGAACAACCCGGTGCTGATCGGCGAACCGGGTGTGGGTAAAACAGCGATTGTCGAAGGTCTCGCCCAACGCATCATTAATGGTGAGGTCCCGGAAGGCGTCAAGGGCAAGCGCCTGTTGAGCCTGGATATGGGTTCGCTGATTGCCGGTGCCAAATTTCGCGGCGAATTCGAGGAGCGCCTGAAGGCGGTACTCAACGATCTCGCCAAGCAGGAAGGACAGATCATTCTGTTCATCGATGAACTGCACACCATGGTCGGTGCCGGCAAGGCTGAAGGTGCCATGGATGCCGGTAATATGCTCAAGCCGGCGCTGGCGCGTGGCGAACTGCACTGTGTGGGTGCTACCACGCTGGATGAATTCCGCCAGTACATCGAGAAGGATGCCGCGCTGGAGCGGCGCTTTCAGAAGATACTGGTCGATGAGCCCAGCGTCGAGGATACCATTGCCATTCTGCGTGGTCTTAAGGAGCGCTACGAGGTTCACCACGGTGTCGATATCACTGACCCGGCCATCGTCGCTGCGGCTACCCTGTCGACCCGCTACATCACTGATCGGCAGTTGCCGGACAAGGCTATCGATCTGATCGATGAGGCGGCCAGCCGTATTCGCATGGAAATCGATTCCAAGCCGGAGCAGATGGATCGGCTGGAACGGCGCCTGATTCAATTGAAAATCGAGCGTGCAGCGTTGCAGAAGGAAAGTGACGAAGCCTCGGTGAAACGGCTGACCATACTCGAGGATGAAATCGCCACGCTGGAGCGCGAATTTTCCGACCTGGAGGAGATCTGGAAGTCGGAGAAGGCCGCTGTACAGGGTGCCTCGCATATCAAGGAAGAACTGGAGCGTGCCCGCATGGAACTGGAGACCGCCCAGCGCGCAGGCGATCTGGCGCGCGCCGGCGAGTTGCAGTACGGACGTATTCCGGAGCTGGAGAAGCAGCTGGAAATGGCTTCCGAGGCGGAAACACAGGAAATGACCCTGCTGCGCAACAAGGTTACCGAGGAAGAAATTGCCGAGGTCGTTGCTCGCTGGACCGGTATCCCGGTTGCCAAGATGCTGGAAGGCGAGCGCGAAAAATTGCTGCGCATGGAAGAAGACATTGGCCGGCGTGTGGTGGGCCAGGAAGAGGCGGTGCGGGCGGTGTCGGATGCCATCCGTCGCTCGCGTGCCGGGCTGTCCGATCCCAACCGGCCCAACGGTTCCTTCCTGTTCCTGGGGCCGACCGGTGTCGGCAAGACCGAGCTGACCAAGGCGCTGGCCGAGTTCCTGTTCGATACCGAGGAGGCGATGGTACGCATCGATATGTCAGAGTTTATGGAGAAGCACTCGGTGGCACGTCTGATCGGTGCGCCACCGGGTTACGTGGGCTACGAGGAAGGCGGTTACCTGACCGAGGCGGTGCGGCGCAAACCGTACTCCGTAATTCTGATGGATGAGGTCGAAAAAGCACACCCGGATGTATTCAATGTGTTGCTGCAGGTGCTGGATGACGGCCGCCTGACCGATGGCCATGGCCGGACCGTGGATTTCCGCAATACAGTTATCGTGATGACCTCCAATCTGGGCAGCGACCTGATCCAGCGACTGGCGGGCGAGGATAACTATGAGCAGATGAAGGCCTCGGTGATGGAGGTCGTTGGCGGGCATTTCCGGCCCGAATTCATCAATCGCATCGACGAGGCGGTGGTATTCCATCCGCTGGGGCGCGAGCAGATTCGCGTCATCACCGGCATCCAGATTGACTACCTGCGCCAGCGGCTGGCCGAACGGGAACTGGGACTGGACGTTTCGAAGACGGCCCTGGATCGCCTTGGCGAGGCCGGTTTCGATCCGGTCTACGGTGCCCGGCCACTGAAGCGGGCCATCCAGCACCAGCTGGAAAATCCGCTGGCCCGGGAAATCCTGGCGGGTCGCTTCCATCCCGGCCAGGTGATCGAGGTGGATGTCGAAGGCGACGAACTGGTTTTTCGGGAGGGCCGGGCAGCAGCCAGCGCCGCCTGAAAAGCTTTTTTGTTTCAATCCGCAAGGGCAGATTCCGGTCTGTCCTTTTTTTTTGCAGGGGCAGGTAGATTGCCCTTGAAGGCTGGTGGGGGAATCCGTAGTATGGGCCGGTCTTTGGCTTTGGCCGGGATGCCATAATATTCAGGAGGAGGAGCGATGACTTCAACAACAGCCTTCAGGGCGCTGCTGGCCATTCTGGTTGTTTCACTTGCTTCACCGGCCATGGCTGGCAAGGGATTCGACTACACGTATGTAGATGCCGGCTATGAGTATACCAGTGGTGATGACAATAACCCGGATTTCAAGACCGCCCGGGTTGACGGATCCTTCGACGTGTTCAAGTACGTTGCCCTGCGGGCGGCTTTCCGGAGGGGCGAGCTGGATGACTACAGCAAGAAGGAAAGTGATCCGGATTTCACCGAGTTCCAGGCGGGTGCGCGAGGACATTACAGCCTGTTTAAAAGCCTCGACCTGTTTGCCACGGGCACCTGGTTCTACAACAGCATTAACGGTGACGATGTTTCTTCTATCAGCGACGCCGGTTACATTGCAGACGGCGGAGTGCGTTACAAACCCTTCACGGGGGATATCATGAAGCGGCTCCAGCTGAATGCCTGGGTTCAGTACCGTAGTGGCGATTACGACGATACCTCCGTCGCTTTCAACCCGATCATCAAGGTGACCAGGAACCTTTCCATCAATCTCCGTACCAACCAGTTCGGTGATGACGATATTTACTACGCAGGCATACGCCTGGGCCTGTAGGCACGGGTGCAACGCCGCAAAAAACCCGTCATTTGCGGCGGGTTTTTTTGTGTGCGTTACTTTTGTTCGTCCCGGGATACCCGCAGCAGGACCCGATCCAGGGCGCGGCTGGTCAGAACACGTTTCAGGCTACCGAACAGCCAGGTCGGAAAGGTTACATAATAGCGCGGGCGTGGCCGGCGACTTTCCAGCGCCAGAATAACCTTGTCCAGCACTGCCTCCGGTGGCAGGGTGAATGGCGCGGCGGGTCCCTGTTTCAGCAGCCGTGCTTCGATCGCCTGGTAGTATTCCCGGTGCGGACTGTGTTCGGCGTCGATATTGCGGCGATACATGGTGAAGGCATTGGCCCGGAAGCGGCTGGTGACCGGGCCCGGTTCGATGAGCACGGCATGTATATTGCTGCCGGCGAGTTCCAGTCGCAGGGTATCGTACAGACCCTCCAGGGCATATTTGCTGGCGTTATAGGCGCCGCGGTAGGCCAGTGAAACGAATCCCAGTACCGAGCTGTTCTGAATGATCCGCCCTTCGCCCGTCTTCCGCATCCAGGGCAGCAGCCGGTTGGTCAGGTCGAGGGTGCCGAATACATTGGTCTCGAACTGGGCCCGCAGTACCTCGCGACCGAGATCCTCGACCGCACCCGGCTGGCCGTAGCCGGCGTTGTTAAATAGCCCGTAGACGCGCCGATCGGTGCGCCCGGCAAGTTCACAGACCGCCTGTTCGATGGAATCCGGTGAATCCAGGTCCAGCTGGATACACTCCAGTCCCTCGTCGTTCAGACGTTGCACGTCTGCCGGCCTCCTGGCGCTGGCAATTACCCGGTAACCACGTTTCTTCAATCCCTGTGCAGCGCAGTAGCCAATGCCGGTCGAGCAGCCGGTAATGAATACCGTGCGTTGCGTTGTGCGGATGGTTTTCATATTCAACTCGCTGAATTTATAAGTGATTACCGGATTCTGATGCTCATTCTACCCGATTGTTCAGGGGTTCAAGAATTACTTCCACAGGGCGATAAAGTCGGTATGGATTTCCCGTATGTGGGCAAGGAGTAAGTTCTATGGATTTCGCTACCCTGATCGGTTTGCTGGGGGCTTTCGGTATCATTTTT
This sequence comes from Gammaproteobacteria bacterium, assembly GCA_030621785.1. GTDB lineage: Bacteria > Pseudomonadota > Gammaproteobacteria > DSM-19610 > DSM-19610 > Thiogranum. The sequence goes on from JAUXGZ010000046.1 coordinate 14,789, forward strand.
GCCGCCATGCTGATGGGTGGCAGTGCGCTGGTCTTCGTCAATATTCCGTCCCTGCTGATTGTCTGCGGCGGCACGGCATTCGCGGTGTTAATGAAATTTCCCATGAAGCATTTCTTTACCGCCTTCAAGGTCGCCGGCAAGGCGTTTTTCAACAAGGCCGACGACCCGGCGAAGCTGATCACAGAAGGTGTTGAACTTGCGAATATTGCACGCAAGGAAGGTGTCCTGGGTCTCGAAGGCCAGGATATCGACAACGAGTTCCTGCAGCGCGGTATCCAGCTTTGCGTTGACGGGCATGAACCGGAATTTGTTCGTGGCATGCTGAGCAAGGACATCAACCTTACCATTGAACGCCATGAACGTGGTCAGGCAATTTTCAAGTCGATTGGAGATATGGCGCCGGCCATGGGCATGATCGGCACGTTGATCGGCCTGGTGCAGATGCTGGCGGCCATGGATGATCCCAAGGCCATCGGTCCGGCGATGGCGGTAGCCTTGTTGACTACCCTGTACGGCGCGGTGATCGCCAATGCCTTTGCCTTGCCGCTGGCCGACAAACTGGCGCTCAGGAGCCAGGATGAGCGTCTCAACAAGGTGCTCATTCTGGAGACCATCAGCGCTATTCAGGAAGGCCTGAATCCTCGTGTCATGGAGGAGCTGCTCAAGACTTATCTGCCCGCCAGCCAGCGGCAGGACATTGGCGAAGTCCAGGCGGATGCAGCCTGAACTGAATGCCGGGCATGAACAGGGATAGACGGAATGTTTGACACCGCACCACCACCGAAGGCCGCAGATGCGGGTGCGCCTGCCTGGGTCATGACCTTTGCGGACCTTATGTCGCTGCTGATGTGTTTTTTTGTTTTGCTGCTTTCGTTTTCCGAAATGGATGTGGCCAAGTACAAGCAGCTGGCAGGTTCCATGAAGAACGCCTTCGGTGTGCAACGCAAAATCAAGGTCAAGGAACCACCCAAGGGCGTCAATGTCATCGCCCGGGAATTTAGTCCGGGGCGCCCCGATCCCACCCCTCTGAATGTTGTTCGCCAGATGACTACCAACGATCTGAGTGTCAATCTGGATCTGGGCAAGCAGCGCCGCCGACCGGTGTCTACACCGGTGTCAAACAAGGACCCGGATCGTGAGTCCAGCCCCCGGCCTGGTGAACGCGCCGGAAAACAGGCTGATGGCCTTAGCGATGCCCAGAAGAAGGAGCTCGAGGGAGCGAAGAAGCTCGCCGCTGCCCGGCTGGACAGCAAGCTCGCGGCTGCCGGGGCGGGACCGGAGGGCAGCTTGTCGATGAACGAAAAGTCGATTGAGGCAAAGATCAGGGCGCGTGCAGATGCGGAACGCCTCAGGAAACTGGAACAGAGTGCTAAACTGATAAGCACTGCACTGGGCAAGGAAATCAGTAACGGATCGGTGGATGTGGAAACAGAAGGCCGGAAGATTATTATCCGGGTTCGGGAGAAAGCTTCTTTTGGTTCCGGCCGGGCGGAGCTGAAAAATTCATTCCGATCGCTGCTGACCAAGGTGGCGCAGATTCTCAGGGATTCTGAAGGCAAGATTATTGTTGCCGGACATACCGACAATATTCCGATTTATACCGAGCGTTTCCGCTCCAACTGGGAGTTATCCTCGGCGCGCGCGGTATCCGTAGCGCACGAAATGATGCTGGCCAGCAAGATTCCATCCAGCCGCTTTCTGGTGCAAGGTTTCGCGGATACTGAACCGATGGTAAAAAATGACACGGCGGCGAATCGCTCCAGAAACCGGCGTGTGGAGATCGTGTTGCTGCAGGGTGAGGATGCCGAGGCCCCTGGCCGGACAATTGGTGCTGACAAACCGTTGCCGGCCAAAAAAATGAAAGCGCTGCAGCCCGGGCCTGTGACGACCGGCAAGACCGCCACCGTGGTTCCGCAGCGGCAACCGGTCAGGGCGCGGAGCAAGTCGTCTGCAACGGCAGCCCCGGCACGAAAAACCGGCAGTGGCGGAATACGTGTAGGCGGTACGCAGGGCGCACTTACCAAGCCGAAACCGAAGTCGCAACCAAAGTCAAAGCCGCAACCAAAACCGAAGCCGAAGCCGGCCGTGAGTTCAGGTATCCGGGTTGGTGGAAGTTAAGGCAAGATCGTGCCTGCTACAGGGACCGATGCAGAAATTTCAGGAATGGACCATGAATGACGAGCGCAGGGAATACTTTCGGATCGCGGACGAGATCGCACTGGATTATCGTCCACTCGATCAGCAGGAGGCAGAGCAGCTGCGAGAGAAAATTCAGTCGAATTTTCCCGACCGGTTTACCGCGGCTTCCAGTTTTACCGCCACCTCCAGGCAACTGACGCATGCGCTGCACCGGGCGCAGCACGAGTCACCGGAAATCGCACGCTGCCTGCAGACGCTGGACCAGAAACTGAACCTGCTGGCACAGCTGTTTGTGGCCGAGGAATTTGACATCGCCAATCAGCCGCCGCAGCACGTGAATATCAGTGCCGGCGGGGTTGCGTTCCGCGCCCGCAAGGAGTTGCCGGTAGACAGTCTGCTCGAACTGCGAATGGTACTGTTTCCGTCACTGGTCGGTATTCTTGCGGTGGGTCGTGTTATCCATAACGAGCACCTGCAGGATGGCAATCTGAAATATCCCTGGCAGGTTGCAGTAAATTACGATTACATGCGCGAGACCGACCGGGAACTGCTGGTGCGACACATCATGTCGAAAGAGACCCGGGAGCTGCGGAACGAGCGCAGCTGACGCAGGCCGGCTGGTCTGGCCTATTCCCGGACAGGTTCCTGGTCCGGGATTCCCTCCAGCGTTTCCGCTTCCTGTTGCTGCAGTTCCCACATATGCGCGTACAACCCCTGCTGTGCCAGTAAGCCATGATGTGAACCTTGCTCAACAATGCGGCCGCGCTCCATTACCAGAATACGATCCGCGTCCACAATGGTGGACAGGCGGTGGGCGATGACCAGGGTTGTATGATTCTGTGCCGCGCTGCGCAGGCTATCCAGAATCGCTTGTTCCGAGTGGCTGTCCAGGCTGGAGGTGGCTTCATCGAAAACCAGGATTTTCGGGTTTTTCAGGATGGCGCGCGCGATCGCTACCCGCTGTTTTTCACCCCCGGACAGTTTCAGGCCACGTTCGCCGACGATGGTGTTGTAACCGTTTGGTAACTCGATGATGAAGTCGTGGATATCAGCCGCCTTCGCCGCCTGCTCGATCTGCTCCTCGCTGGCTCCCGGTCGTGCATAGCCGATGTTGTAACGCAGTGTGTCATTGAACAGCACCGTGTCCTGCGGCACGATGCCGATCGCCGAGCGCAGGCTGTGCTGGCTTACCGAGCGCACATCATAGCCGTTGATCAGGATGTGTCCTGATGTGACATCGTAGAAACGAAACAGCAAGCGTGCGAGCGTGGACTTGCCGGCTCCGCTGGGTCCGACCACCGC
>JAUXGZ010000104.1 GCA_030621785.1 Gammaproteobacteria bacterium
TGCCGATGGCACCGATAGTCGCCAGCACTACATCCTTGGCGGTTACACCCGGGCCAAGTTCACCCTCGACCCGCACCTGCATATTCCGCGATTTCTTCTGGATCAGGCACTGGGTGGCCAGCACATGTTCCACCTCGGAGGTTCCGATGCCGAAGGCCAGCGCACCAAAGGCGCCGTGGGTAGAAGTATGCGAGTCGCCGCACACCACGGTCATAGCGGGCAAGGTAGCACCCTGCTCCGGACCGATCACGTGCACAATGCCCTGACGAGGATCATTCATGTGAAACTCGACAATACCGAAGTCTTCGCAATTCCGGTCGAGCGTTTCCACCTGGATACGCGACACTTCATCCTCGATACCGGATACACCACTGCTGCGCTCGGTAGTCGGTACGTTGTGATCCGGCACCGCGAGCAGTGAACCCACCCGCCAGGGCTTGCGGTCCGCCAGACGCAAGCCTTCGAAGGCCTGCGGTGAGGTCACTTCGTGGACCAGATGTCGGTCTATGTAGATAAGTGCCGTGCCGTCACTGTCCTCACGCACAAGGTGCAGGTCCCATAATTTGTCGTACAGCGTTTTCCCGGTCATCGTTAGCCTCCTGATGATGGCCAATACTAACCTCGCCGGAATGATAACTCTAATTCATAATTTTCATATTTTGCATTACTATATGGAATTATGGATATTGCCACACTCAAGGCGTTCGTTGCCGTCGCCGAAACGGGCTCGTTCTCGCTTGCAGCCGAACAGCTGTTCCTGACCAATGCTGGACAGTCTGGTCAGGACGGTTTGGGTACAGGAGCTGAAACTGAGTCGGAATCGCGTGGCTATCCACCGCGAACGCACCCTGTCGAACGCCGCTATTGCCCTGACGGAACGCTTGCAGGAGGCCACACCCGGACCGAAAAAACCGCGCTGATCAGGGTGTATAAAAGGGCCGATCCTCGACCACATTGGCGGCACCGAACTGGGACTCGACCCGCGCCCTGAGTTCGCGATAACGGTGTTCGGCACCTGCGTCCAGTTCATCGCGACCCGCCTGATAGAAATAGAAACCGGTCTTGTCGCCGAGCATCTGGATGCGCACATCCACCCTCACGTCGTCCGCATCGCGAGCCCGATACTGCATGCGGTAGTCCCCGTGTCGCTGGGCAGCCTTTACCGGATCAGGATCCTGAATGAACCGATACCCCAGGTCTTCCATCATGGCGGTGATCTCACCGGGCATATACTGGCCTGCCGCCGGCACGTCACGGGTATTGATCATCAGTATCCTGGTGCCCTTGCTGGAACAGGCTGACAGAAAGAAAAACAGCACGCACAACAGGAGCGCAGTTCGAACCGGGAAGTATTTCAAATGTCTGGGCTCCTTGAGTCAACAACCGATGCCGACGTGTGTGTACGCTGGCCGACAGGCGCTTTCAGGGCCGTCGGCCGCACAAGCCCACGGACGGGCGCAGGTAGGGCAATGCAGGAGCAATTGCCGAGGGATGCGGCCGTCGAGCTTACAGGGATGTATTTACAACGCGCCCTGAAAGCGCCTGTCGGCCAGTGTACGCACACCTGCCACAAACGCACGAATAACCGGCAAGTCTTTTATTATTATGTCCATCAAGGATAATGTCCATACGAGCATTCGCAGCCACATTCGACAGGAGCTGTCAGTAACATGAACTGGACACTCGCCGGACTATTGATCTTGCTGATTACCGCCAACGGCGCACCGGTTCTGGGCTGGCTGCTTTTGCACGATCGTTACCACCACCCCATCGACAATAACCGCACCCTTCGCGACCGCCACCCGCTCTTCGGCAGCTCCAAGACCTGGCGTGGCCTGGCTTTCTCCCTGTGCCTTACAACACCCGTCGCACTGCTGCTGGGCATGACCTGGCAAACAGGCCTTGTCATAGCGGCCGGCGCCATGCTGGGCGACCTGTTTTCCAGCTTTCTCAAACGTCGGATGGGTATGCCATCCAGCAGCATGGCACTGGGACTGGACCAGATACCCGAAGCACTGGTCCCGTTGTTGCTGATCATGCCCGCGACCGGCATCGGATGGTCTCAGGTTGCGGTGCTGGCAGTTCTGTTCCTGGTGCTCGAACTCAGCCTGTCACGCGTGCTCTATCACCTGCACCTGCGCAAGCGCCCTTACTAAGAGCTCGACTAAGGACTCGTGCGGCGCAGGGTGTGCAGAGTGATCTCGGGCGGGCAATTCAGCCGTGCATCGATAATGGAAACACCGGAACCACGCGAGGTATAGCCTTGCAGCTTATGGTAGCGCCATGCCCCGCTGCAGAACGCACGCGGGCACGCCGCGTTGCACATGAGTGGAGTACCTCCCGGCAAACAAATCTGCCCGCCATGAGTATGGCCGCACAACATCAGATCATAACCGGCGTAGGCCGCGTGGCGGTACACCTCGGGAGAATGTGACAGTAATACCGATACCGCATCGTCCGGCACCGGCAGCAGCGTCTTCTCCATGTTATCGGCACGATGATAGTGCGGATCGTCGATGCCGGAAACAAACAACTGCGTGGCGTTTCGTTCCAGCCGCACGCTCTCGTTCAACAGCACACGCATATCCATTTCCTCGATGGCCGGTAGCATGCGGATGCTGTCGTGGTTCCCCAGAATGGCATAGACCGAACCCGACAGATGGGTGCGCAGTTGCTCCAGGCCGTGCAGCGCGCCTTCGCAGGGACCGTAGGTACGTGCCCGGTAGTCCCCCGTCAGGACACAGATATCGTATTCCAGTTCCCGCACCGCACCGATCAGGGCGTGCGGCAGGTCGGGCGCCATGTCCAGGTGCAGATCGCTGATCTGTAGCAGCGTAAAGCCGTCAAAAGGCCCGGGCAAAGCGTCGATGGTAACGGTATTCCGCTCCACTCGTATGTCACGGGCATTGCGCATGGATTTATCGCGCAATAGCGTGGCACGCAGTGCAAAACGCATCAATCCATGGATGGAGTACCAGTTTTCCGGGTGGAAAAAATTGCGCCCCTGGCCGAAAACCCGGGTATGGTGGTCATTCTCGATGCCAAGACGCAGATCGAGGTGGTATTTCCCGACACGATCCTGCAACTTTCTGCGGATCAGTTCATCCGGCAGTTCAGACATAACCACTCGACACAGAACAGGACATTTGCAGCATTATCGTCCCACATCACAAAACATACAACGCAGTCCTTGATACAGGCCACCGGGTGTGACAGCATTCACGCACATTTATATATCAATGATATTTTCGAGGTTCCGATCTTGTCCAGAGCTTATTCCATGCCCCCCCTGTACGCAGGCGTATTCCTGCTGGCATCCACCCTTGCAGGGCTACCGGCCGCGGTTTCTGCGGATACCCGGGTAGCACTCACCGCACCGGAAAAACAAATGATCCTTGAGCACCCGGTCATCCGGATGTGCATCGATCCAGTCGCCATGCCCTACGAGATGCTGGATGAGGATGGCAGGCACATTGGCATGGTACCCGAATACATTAAAATGATGGCACAACGAACCGGCCTGAATATCGAACTGGTGCCCACTGCCAACTGGTCCGAGACCCTGCAATTTGTCCGTGAGCATAAATGCGATATCGTGTCTGCGCTCAACGAAACCGAGGACCGCAAGAGTTACCTGCTGTTTACCGAGCCCTATATCAAGGCGTGGGCAGCACTCGCGGTCCGCAATGACGGGTCAGATACCATCTGGGGTCTGGAATACATGAGCGGTAAAAAACTGGCCGTGGTCAAGGACGATTTTCACGAGGAGGTCGTCAGCCGGCATTACCCGGACATCGAGCTGGTCTACGTTGCCGACATGACCGATGGTCTGCAACAGGTTTCTGGCGGAGAAGCCGATGCGGTCATTGGCCCGCTGCTGATGATTGCCTACCATCTCCGGAAGCTCGATCTCGACAATCTGGAAATTATGGGGCGCACCCGGTACGAAAACCTGCTGCGTATCGGCGTACGTCAGGATAACCCGGCACCACTGGTTTCCGTTTTCAACAAGGCCATCGAAACGCTGACACCGGAGGATGACCTGCGCATCCGCCGGGATGTATTCAAATAAAAAAGGCCGGGCATACCCGGCCTTTTTTATTTGCACGCCAGAGCTATTTTCCCAGCTTTTTGAATATTCCGCTTACCGCGTAATCAAGCCGCGCGCGTATATCGGGAATGCTGCGATTCGCCTTGACCGTAGCTAACGCCGCACCGGCCCATACCGGCTGCCTGGTCGCAGGATCGATAAACACGATACCCAGCGCCCCCCGCGAGGTTTTCTCCAGCACCGGCGCCGTCGCCCCCTTATCGGGATTATCCTTGAGTTCCAGCACATCCATATCGATGCCAGCGAGAAAAGCAACCACCAGGTCCGGTGCACGGACCACTTCCACCATGCCCCGCTCGCGCATTTCCCGATCGATCAAAAACCTGACTTCTGAATCGGCATCGAAACCTTCCGGCTCCCACTCGCCCTGTGGATCATTCACGATCTGGGCTGAACCCAGCCAGGCATAACTCTTGTACTGACTGAGTTCGAAGCCGGGCGCACCCTTCGCATCGATCTCGATATCATCAGTGGGTACCGTGGCACAGGCTACCAGAAACAGACTCGACACCATTGCGCCGATGAAAAATCCATACTTCTTCATTTCAGGGTTGCTCCGGATTATTTGCTTATTACGGATGAATAGGGATACAGAACGTCGTGTTGGGCCAGATCCCGTGGCAGGATCAACCTGCGCTTGCCATCCTGCCACTGTGTTACATACTGCCGCTTGCCGACCTGCTTGCCTTCCTGGTTGACCCGGTAGTGCCCGATCAGGGAAGTGAAACGCATCTCCTCCAGCTGCCTGCGCACCTGGAAACGGTCACTGGTACCCGCCAGACGAACTGCGCCCTCGAGCACCTGCCCGGCGGAATAACCCACTGCCGAATACAGATCCGGATAATAGCCGAAACGCCTGTGATAACGAAAAGAGAAGTCATACGCGCCCGGAATGTGTCCGGTGTGAATCCAGTCAACAGTGGCCATGATACCATCTGCCTGGGAACCAAGTTCGTCACCAAACACCTGGGCAGATGCACCATTGATCACCATGATCTCGGGCCGCAGACCGGCTCGCCGCACTTCCTTCCCAAAGGCGTCTGCTTCCAGATAGGAGGCGATAAAGACCAGATCCGCGTCCGCTGTTTTTATTCTCCGCACCAGATCCACGACATCGACATAATCCTCGTCAAACTGCTCGTCGAATACGACTTCAAGTCCGTACTTCAGCGCGAGCCCCCTGACCCCCTTGGCCGCCAGGCGGGGACCATCACTGTTGGCATAGACCTGCGCTACGCTCTTGAGCCCCTGGCTGGCGGTATAACTCAGGATCAGATCCATTTGGGTACTGGACGGGGCGACAACACCAAAAATATTCCTGAAACCCACTTCCCAGACCCTGTCGGCACTGGCCAGCACGGCAACCATGGGCATATCATGCTCTTCAGCAACAAAGGCAGCGGGATAGGTCATGGCGGTGGATACCGGCCCGAGCAGAAACTCAACCTTATCCTCGGTAACCAGCTTCTCGTAGAGCGGCGCCACCTCCATGCGGCTGGAATGGTCGTCGTAGTAGAC
>JAUXGZ010000108.1 GCA_030621785.1 Gammaproteobacteria bacterium
GTTCCAGGCCAAGAACAAAAACGCTGGTGGACAGTGCATCGGTGGTGGTGGCATCGGCACCGATAATGGTGACGCTGCGCAGTTCGCGTGCCGAGTCGCCTGATGCCGGATCGATGATATGGTGATAGCGCACGCCGTCTTCCTCGAAGAAGCGCTCATAGTCGCCGGATGTCGATACGGCAACGTCCATCAGGGGAATAACCGCCACCAGTTTGTCCTGTTTGCGCGGGTCGCGCACACCGATGGTCCAGGGGCGTCCCCAGCGGTCTCCCGTGACCCGGCTGTCGCCACCTGCGGTGACCAGTGCATGTTCGATACCCATCTGTTTCAGCAGTGCCAGGCTACGGTCTACTGCGTGTCCCTTGGCAATGCCGCCCAGGTCGATGCGGGTTCCGGTGCGGCTGTAGCGGATGGTGTGTTGCTGTGCGTCGAGCACCAGGTTGTGGAAGTTGATCAGCGGGATTTTCTGTGCGAGTTGTTGGCGATCAGGCCGTTTCTGCTGCCGGTAGTCGTACAGGTAACCGACACTGGCGAAGGTGATGTCGAATGCGCCGTCGGTCAGGCGGGAGAAATATAGTGAGCGCTGGATCAGGTTGAAAAGTTCTTCGCTGACCGCGACCGGCTCGATGGCAGCACGGGCATTCATACGGGCCAGTTCGCTGGTCTCGATCAGGGGACTCATAGTGGTGTCGATATGACGCATTTCGGCGAGCACGGCCTCGATACCGTGCGTGGCCACTTGCGGGTCTTCGTGAAAGACTTCCACGGTGATACTGGTACCCATAATGGCGGCTTCGCGACGCTGCCAGTCGGCGTGGGCTGATAGTGCGATCCAGGAGAGCAGGATGGCCAGTAGTGTCTGTAGCAATGTTCCGGTTTTACCGGCTGGCGTTAGCCAGGTAAAATCTGGCGATCGGACACGCACCGGAGTTGCGGGACATGTGTTTACGGGACACGCTGTAAATACATCCCTGTACGCTCGGCGGCCGCGTCCCTGCGGCCGACGGTCCCGTAAACACGTGCCCCGCAACCCCGGTACTCCTGCGTGGAATTCCGGGTTAGTACCAGATAGATATAAAGGCGTGGATGACATCAGCGCCGAAATCATACTGTGGTTCACTGCCGGGAGGCGTGGAAGTCTTCTTGATGTTGCGGTAGTTGTCATAGTTGAACCAGATGCGGCTGTATTTCAGGTTCAGCGAGGCGCGGTCGATGTAGCGCCAGTCTTTTCCAGGCAGATTATAGCTGAGTCCCAGGCTGACCGTGTTGTCGTAAAACTCGCTCAGTTCCTTGTCGCGTGCCAGAAAATTCCGGGCGTTCTTGCGCGGGAACAGGTCGCTGTAGAAATCGGCGTCACCCTGCTGGTAGTAGCGGTAGCCGAGCTCTACGATCCAGTGGTCGCGCAACGGGTGCGTGTAGTTGAGCTCGGCGGTATGTGCGCCAATACCCCAGTCGTCATTGAAATAGCGGTAGCCGGCGCGCAGTGCTGCACGGTAGGGCAGGTAGTACAGCAGGTTGGCCGAAGCGGCGTTACTGGTACGGGTTTTGGGGTACACTTCGGGCTGGAAGCTGTAGCCAACGGGGTTGCCTGGATCCAGGTAGCGCACCGAGCGATAGGGGTTGTTGAGAAAGCCCTTGTCGGTTATTGCTTCGTAGTTGACGCTGAGCAGAAGGTCCTTTGTCAGCACCTGGGTCAGCGTGACCCGGTAGTTCCTGCGGTCCGCCGTCTCCTTGAATGCCGAGTCACCGTTGCGGTAGACATCGTCCCAGCCGCGTGAGTAACCCAGCGATATGGTGGTCAGGTCGCCGAACATGCTCTGGCTGATGTTGAAGCTTGCGGTCTTTGCCTTGTAATCATCCTCGTCGCTGTCGGTATAACCCGCTGATACGATGGTGTCGGCGTGCAGGTAGTCAATGCTGCCGGACCACTGGGTACGATCCTCGTCGTACTTGCTGCCCTGGGTAACCACGTCGATCGATGCGCTGGTGATGTTGTCGACATAGTAGTTGCCGGACAGGGAGAAACGCTTGCCGTCGCCCTTGCGAACCAGGATGGAGGGTCCATCGACCTCGACGCCGCCACCATCGTAGGAGTGGTACATTGCATCGGCGCGATCTTCCGCCAGTACGCCGGCCTGCGAGCCGGTGCTGGTCGCGAGCAGGGCGATGGCGCAGAGCCAGCGTGTCGTGCGCTCAGTTGCAGCCACAGCCGCCTCCATCACCGTTTTCGGCGCCGCGGGCACCTTCCCGGGCCTGGTAGACATGGGTGGTAAAGGCGTCCGCCACCGGATCGCGACTGAAGCTCATGATGGGGTCGGCCAGGTGCGCGCGCTCGTAGGGCTTGACCCATGGCTCGATTTTCATACTGCTGCAGCCGCCGAGCAGCAGGCCTGCAATGATGAGTAGCAGAAGTCCGTTTCGAGTCACGACTATTCCAGGATCAGTGCCCGTACCTGCTGCTGGTACGCTTCTTCATAGCCGGGCTTGTAGCCCTGGTGCAGGTAGCGCACGTTGCCGTCGCGGTCGACCAGCACGGTGCTGGGCATGGCGACCACGTCATACAGTTTGCTGACTGTGCTCTGGTTGTCGAACAGCACCGGGAAGCTGACCGGCAGTTGCTCCAGCATTTTTCTGGCCTGGGTAGAGTCTTCTTCCACGTTGACACCCAGAATGGTGAATCCGAGCGGCTGGTATTCGGCATACAGTTCTTCCAGCAAAGGCATTTCCTGACGACAGGGTGCGCACCAGGAAGCCCAGAAATTGATCATGACGACTTCGCCGCGGTATTCGCTCAGGCGAAGATTTTTACCGGCATCGCTTTTCAGGGTGAAGTCCGGCGCTGGCTGCGGGCTGGTATCGGCTGTCGCTGCAGCAACGGATAACAGGCTGCAGGCCAGCAGGCCGTAGGTGGCGTAGCTGAAGAATCGGATGAATATTTGCATCGTTTCACTCCCGGGTCAGTAGGTTCATGGCATATCGGCCGGATACCGGCCTGCTGCAGATTGTTGGCGGTTTTCGGGCGTAAAAACCTGAACCGGCGCACGTTTCCGGGACTTGTGGTTTCCCGGTGCGGGTCAGAAAAATATGGACAGGCCACCGGTCAGCTCCAGATTGTGGGTTGTCTTGTTATCGCCCAGCAAGTCGATGTCAAAGACATGATCGCGACCGTCGACACGCAGGGCCAGCCAGTCGTTGACGAGTACCTTGTAGCCGGCACCGAAGTTCCAGGTGAATTCATCCTCGTTGTTGAAGTTGGTGCTGCCGACACCACCGATCAGGTAGAAAGCGGAAGTAAAGGCCCAGCGATCGAGGATGAAGGATTCGCCGGGCAGGATGTTGATGCCGAAGGAAACGTTGTAATACTGCAGGTCGCGGTCCTTGACGACGCGGGCTGAACCACTGAGGCGCTCGAAGCTGGTCTTGTCGGTATTGGTGCGTCCATAAGCACCCTCGACGAATACATATTCGGTCACGTGGTAGGCCAGCCGGCCGCCCCAGACAAAATTGGTGCCGAAATCCTCGACGCTCATAGCCCCGGCAAATACACCGATTTCGAAGTCTTCGGTATCGATATCCGCTTCGCGAACCTCGCGGCGCCGGATCTCCGGACGTACCACCTGGTCCGCCGATGTTTCGTCAACGACGGCAGTCTCTTCCACGGCCATCGCACCACCTGGCAGCAGGCCGGCGAGCAGTGCTGCGGCTAGAAAAATACCGAAAATCCTGCATTCCATTCGTTGATCTCCTGGTTGTTATTCGAGCTCTGGAAAATGACGTAGTTTTTGTACTGGGCCCTGAATACGAAGCGCCGGGCAAGATAGACACGTACGCCGCCGCCAACGTGAGCAAGCTGGTCGGTGCGGTCGTTTTCCTTCACCAGTGTGGATTTGGAGTCAGTGCGGATTACACCGGTGCCAAGGGTGAAAAAGGGGGATACGCGCCAGCCCGGAAAGGGGTGGATCAGCAGGCTGATATTGGCCATGTCAGCATCGGAGAAGTCGCCGAATATTTTTGACGCAGACAGCTCGGCTGAAAAATTGGGGGTAAAGAAGAATCCGCCAAACAGGGTGACTACGTCGGCATCCTTGAATTCGCCGCCCATGGCTCCCGCTTCCCAGCGGTGAAAGGAAAACTCCTTTTGCGTCGCATCCTGAATCTCGGTAGTCTCGCCGGCCGGCGTCAGGGTGCGAACCAGTTGCTCACGGGCGACCCAGCCCTGTTTGCCATTGGCGGTTTTGACCTTGAACCAGTCGGTCTTGCGCTTGAGGATTTCGATCCAGCTGTCCTGTTCTTCCACGTGAAAAACCGGGTAGCCCTCGCCGGGGCCGCTGTGCAGTTCGATATAGGGGTCTGCTACCTGCACCTCGATCGG
>JAUXGZ010000029.1 GCA_030621785.1 Gammaproteobacteria bacterium
TGAAACAGATTTACACCGCGCAGAAACCCCCTATAATCCGGAGTGGTGGAGTACGTGCTGCTCAGGACGAAATGAGGGATCATCGTGGAAAAATGGAACATTCTGGAGATATTGAAGCTCGGCCTTCCTGGCCTGGTATTCCTGCTGTCGGTACTGTCATTCCGACTACTCTCGAAGGAACAGGGAAAAGCACGCCCAAGCCCCAGCATACTGAAGTCGATAAAAAGCTTCATGTACATCAATGTGTTTTTGGCAGTCTTGACACTGGCGTCGCCCATCATTGACAACAAGCTGGCTGCAAAGACTGATTTTGCCAGCATGGAAACTCCACATAGTTACAACCTGGAAGCAAAAATCGGCAGTACGATCCTGGAAACCGGAACAGTCGCCGTGTGTCATGACGCAGACTACGTGAATCGATATTTACTGATTCAGGACATCAAGACGGGAAGGCTGATCCAGGTATTTTCCAAGTCAATGATGCCATGCAGCGAGCAACAGACCGAAATCATAGCCCTGAATGAAGCTGACGCGCGCAAGCTCGGCTGGAGCACCGGAGTAGTAAGCGCTGATGTGGAAGTTGTCGTCGCACTACCCGGATATATGTTTACGATTGGAAGTTCCTGAATATTTCGGTCTGGCGAGGAGTAATTGCATGCTAAAGAAATTTGCACTGACACTGTTGCTGTTGATGATGGGGCACGTAGCGAATGCCGACTGTACGTATGACGGAGTTACGTACCCCGAAGGTGCCATTATTGGTCCCTATGTCTGTACTGGTGGTCAATGGGTAAAAAGATGAATCGGTGTATCACGTGATCCGTTCAGACGTGTGATACCAGCTTCGCGGATGGTATGCGTTCCCGGAGAGACCCGGCAATCTCGAAGCGCAGACCGTCGACACGCCGTGTCGATACCCATAACAGGTTGAGGCGCAGATTCAATTCTGCAAATACAACCGATTGCGAGTACTGCCCCAGCACCTTCTGAATTTCCTGCATGGTCTGCTGGATCTGCAACTGCGAGCGATTTCTCAAGCCGGGGAAGATCACCATGAAATCCGACAATGCATTGCCATTCTCGTCAACGGTGGGCGCACGCTTGCGAAGCGGCTCCGATGCATCCAGTAGCGACAGGGCAATGCGCGGGAATTTCATATCACGAATATAGCCGATGAAAACAAAACCGGCTACACCTACTACTGGCTGCCATGTGCGAGCTCTGCTAGAATCGGGCGGATGTCCCGGTAGCTCAGCTGGATAGAGCAAGCGCCTCCTAAGCGCTAGGTCGGACGTTCGAATCGTCTCCGGGACGCCAATATATACAAGCACTTACATGAAGTCGGCGACCTTCATTGTTGTCGTGACAACTCCGACTGCTGATTACAGCAATAAATCTTCTTCAATACGATAGTAGATACTTGCAGAATTAATGAGAGAGTTAGCCGTCAGTGACGGCACACCGTAAACTTCTGCGCTGACGGCGTAATCGTTTTTTATTTTCTCCAGTAACAGATCAAAATCCCCGTCACCGGACAGCAGCACAACCGTATCGACATCTCTTGCGGCTTCCATAACATCAATGGTAATTCCGACATCCCAGTCACCCTTGGCAGAGCCATCGCTACGTTGAATGAACGGCTTCAGTTTTACTGTGAAACCGATAAACTTCAGGGCATTCTGGAATTTCAGTTGCTTTTCGTCTCCACGATGAGTCGCATATGCGGTTGCCACGACGATCTCGCCTTCAGCGCTCAGGCGGCTCCAGAGTTTTCGATAATCAAACTGCCGGCCATAGGCTTGCCGGGTGGTGTAATAGATATTTTGCACGTCGACGAAAACAGCGATTCGATTCACGATTGTGACCTGTTAAGCTTTGCCGTAGGAACATCAGCGTTTCCTAGACCTTGCGCTTGACCTCGAGCACGTTTGGCAGCTGCCCGATCTTGTTCAGAATGCTGCTCAACTGCCCGATGTCGGTGACTTCGACCTGCAGTTCCATGCGGGCAATCATATCCTTCCTGTCGGTAAGGGTGTTTACTCCCATTACATTGATACGCTCATTTGCCATTACTGCGGTCACATCACGCAACAATCCAGGGCGATCGTAGGCCTGGATGCGGATATCAACCGGAAACACCTGGTCCGGTAACGCGCCCCACTCCACATCGATCAGGCGGTCCCGGTCCTCTTCCTTGAGCCGCAGCACATTCGAGCAATCCCTGCGGTGAATGGTCACGCCGCGCCCCCGGGTTATATACCCGACGATGGCATCATTAGGTACCGGCCGGCAGCAGCGGGCAGGATTAGTCAGCAAGTTGCCAACCCCGAGAACGCTGAAATCCTCGGTGTGCCGGGATGCCGGTCTGCTGCGACGCTGCGCCGGCAGCGAAGGTGGCTCGTCCTCCCGGTCCTCGACCAGGTTCAGAATGGCGTTTACCACCTGACCGATCTGTAAATCTCCACCACCGAGCGCCGCCATCATGCCCTCCACGTCACCATAGTTCGTCTGCTCGGCCACGCCGTCCAGATTACTGCCGGAAAGACCGAGCCGGTGCAGTTCACGATCCAGGGAGGCACGTCCCGCGGCAATATTGATCTCCCGATCCTGGTGTTTGAACCAGTGACGCACCTTGGCCCGGGTGCGTGAAGTTTTGATATAGCCTAGCTGTGGATTCAGCCAGTCCCGACTCGGGCCGGCATTTCGCGAGGTAAGGACCTCGACCTGCTCACCACTGCCGAGCACATAGGTCAGAGGCACAATACGCCCGTTCACCTTGACCCCGCGACAACGATGACCAACGTTGGTGTGAATATGGTAGGCAAAATCCAGTACCGTGGCACCTGCCTGCATATCGATAACTTCGCCCTGCGGGGTCAATACATAGACGCGCTGCTCGTAGGACTCGGACTTGAAACGGTCGATAAACTCATCTGCCGATGGTTCCTCATCCTTCCATTCCAGCAGCTGCCGCAACCAGGCAACCTTCTTGTTGAAACCAGCGTCATAACGCCCGCCTTCCTTGTAACGCCAGTGTGCGGCAATGCCAAGCTCTGCATGGTCATGCATTTCGCGAGTGCGGATCTGGACCTCGACGGCCTTGCCTTCAGGCCCGACCACGGCAGTATGTAGCGAGCGGTAATTATTCGACTTTGGATTGGCGATGTAATCATCAAACTCGTGCGGCACATGACGCCACAGGCCGTGCACAATACCCAGTACCGCATAACAGTCTGCCGGGTCATCGACCAGCACACGAACCGCCTGCACATCAAATATCTGGTGGAAATCCACATTTTTGCGGTGCATCTTGCGCCAGATGCTGTAGATATGCTTGGGTCGTCCGTAGATCTCGGCCTTGATACCGGCCTCGGAAAATTCTTTCAGAAGCGCCTGACGGACTTGTTCGATATGCTGCTCGCGGTCGATTCGGCGTCCATCCAGCAAGGAGGCGATACGATGATAGGCCGCCTGATCCAGGTAACGCAGCGAAAGATCTTCCAGCTCCCACTTCACCTGCCAGATACCCAGCCGGTTAGCCAGCGGCGCATAAATATCCAGCGTCTCGCGGGAAATCCTGCGTTGGCGTTGTTCGTTCAGATAACGCAACGTACGCATATTGTGCAAACGATCGGCAAGCTTGATCATGACCACCCGCACATCTTCGGCCATGGCAAGTAAAAGTTTGCGGACGCTCTCGGAGTGCCTGGCTTCCACCTTGCGGGTATCGTTCGCGGAATCTTGCAACTCCCCCACACGCCCCATTTTGGTCACCCCGTCGACCAGCACTGCAACCGAATTGCCAAATTCCTCTTCGAGTTCCTCGAGCGAAACTTCGGTGTCTTCCACCACATCATGCAGTAATGCAGCTGCGACCGCCTCACTGTCCAGGTTCAGGTGATGTACGATTTCAGCTACCGCCACACAATGAACAAGATAGGGTTCCCCGGATGCGCGGGTCTGGCCCTTGTGTGCCGTGCGCGCATAGTCTAACGCCTTGCCGACAAGCTCCTTGTCAGCTTCGCTCAGACTCCGGGAGACATCGGCGAACCATTCCCCGAGGTCGAGTGATCGACCATCCGTTGATGTTGACGTCTCGGCGCGTGCTACCATACCTGCTAGTGTAGCTGCACCGGGCGCCAGTGGCTATCAGCCGGATAGCCCAAACTGCTCCAGATCGCTCAGTATCTCTGCGAAAACCTGGCCAAGCGCTTCCTGCATGGCATTTGCAGTGGCGTGCATATCGTCTCCGTCCGCTGCTAGCCGTTGCTCATAGACCATAGTCTGCACCTGTTCCGATCCCGGGATATAGAAGCTGACTTCCAGTTCCAGTTCGACACCGGAACCGGTTTTCCCGACAATGCGCTCAAAGCGCAGCAGGCGCGCCCGAATCTCATAGTCCGGATCAGCACGCAGCGACCTGCCATCCTGTACAGATTCTGCAATACCGCTACTGCGCAGGTACTGACTGAGTACCTGCTGCACCATCCGTGGCGGCCGTTCCGCCCAGAATGCATAGTGGTAACGCTGCAGTTGCAGAGGTTTGTCCTCCTCCCTGAACAGCACGGCCCGACCACTCCGCAGCGGGTCCGCAGTTACCGCATCGACAAGGAGTTGCCCCCCGAGTCGCGGCACCGGTTCCGGCGCACCCGGAAAATCCGGTTGAACGCGGTAGAAATGGTCTTCGGGTGCCGGCGCTGTAATACCGCAGCCAGTGACAACGACGAGCAGCAGATATACTCCGAGCAAGCCTCTAGTCATGCCGCACCTCCTTGCCCGGGTGAACACCGACACCAAGCAGACGCCCCGGATTCTGACGTATCTGGCGACTGAACTCATCCATGTTATGACTGGTACTCTCCATATTTTGCAGTATGCCGTCGCTATAGCGCACCATCTGCCCGAGGAGCTCGCGCAGCTGCGCCACCACCTGCTGCACACCCGGTCCGGTTCCGGAAACCAGCTGATCGAGCTCCTGCATCAGGGTTCGGGCATCTTGCTGAACCAGATTCAGCCCCGCTGTCATATCACGGAAGTCGATAGCAGCAGCATCAAGGTTGTCGAGAACCCGGATTGCCTTGTCGGCGGTCGCATCGTTCAGGATTTCCGTCAGCCCGATTGCGCTCTGGTCAAGGCGCGCAATCAGTCCATTGGTATTCTGCAAAACTTCGGGAATACCGTTCTCGATATCACCACCGACCGAGCGTATCGTGTGGTGCAGACTCTCGAACATCGGGCGAAGTGTCTGTTCGTTCAGCTCACCGAAACTGCCCGCCAGCCGGCTCACCATTGCAAGCACATCCACACCCGGCATGCCGTGCAACTCTTCACCCGGTTGTAAGAACTGTGTCGAATCACCCTCGTCAATATTGACTACCGTGTCGGCCAGCAAACCATCCGAATAAATTCTGGCTACACTGTCCTGTGGAATCTGCCAGCCCTTTCTCACCTGCAGGCTAACCCGATAGCGCATGCCCTGCTCTCCCCGCTCCGGCTGAATATCCGTCACCTGGCCCAGCGTATATCCCTCGTAGGTCACGCTGGTGCCCGGAGACAGCCCCGCAACATTATCGTAGAGCGTATAATACTGATCGCGGTCAGCTGCCACGCCTGTCAACCGGAAGACCACGACCAGCAATACAGCAAGCCCGGACAGCACAAACATGCCGACCGAAAAATAATTGACCGTATCTCTTTTCATGCCGTCCCTTCCGTAAGTCTGCGCAAATAGTCTTCGGCATCTATCGTAATATCCTCAACGGTTCTGGTTAGCAAACTCCGCACTCTGGGGTTATCCGAATTGCGTACTGCTTCCACAGTTCCCGTCATAAGTATGCGCCCCCGGTCGAGCACGGTAATGCGATCCGCGATATTGAATGCACTCTCCAGCTCATGTGTCACCACAACCACAGAGACACCCAGCGCCTCGCGCAGGCGCAGAATCAGCTCGTCCAGCTCGGCTGATACCACGGGGTCCAACCCCGCTGACGGCTCGTCAAAAAACAGTATGCTCGGATCCATCACGATCGCTCTTGCCAACGCCGCACGCTTTACCATGCCACCGGAAAGCTGCGCAGGCATCATATCCTCGAAACCCGCCAGGTTCACAACTTCCAGTTTCATGCGGCTCATGATGCGAATAGTGTTGTCATCGAGACAGGTATGCTCTCGCAACGGCATGCACACATTGTCTCCTACCGACATTGAGTTAAACAATGCTCCGCCCTGAAAGGACACCCCCATCTTTTGCCGCAATTTCTGCCATTCCAAACCACTGAGCTTTTGTATGTTTTTTCCCAGAATCTCGATGCTTCCGCTGTCAGGCCGGTGCAAGCCGAGAATGTAGCGCAGCAGGGTCGATTTGCCCGAGCCACTGCCACCCATAATGACCATGATCTCGCCGGGACCCACATCAAGCGATACGCCATCCAGGATTTTCCGATCACCATAACTGGTGACCAGGTCGCGCACACGTATCACCGGCGGCTGGTTCCACGCAGACCGCATATCCATCATCGACTCAGGAAAAACGTAAATATCATATCGGCAATGACGATGGCAGCTATACAGATCACAACTGAACGCGTGGTTGAATGCCCCAGTCCTTCAGCACCCCCTTGGGTACCGAACCCATTGCTGGTAGCCACTGCCGTGATCAGAATACCGAACACCACACTCTTGACCAGCCCCTGGAGCAGATCGATAACCGACAGGGAAGCCAGGATCCTGGTGATATAGATGCCCGGACTGATATGCAACTCGACACACGAAATCAGGCCACCGCCCAGTATCGACATGCCGTCAGACAATATGGTCAACATCGGCATCATTACCAGCATGGCCAGCAATATGGGGGAAACCAGGTAACGTACGGGAGATATCCCCATGACCCTGAGCGCATCGACTTCCTGCGCCATCTGCATGGTGCCGATGCGTGCTGCGATTGCTGATCCGGATCGGCCGGCTACCACGATACCGGCAATAAGGACGCCGAACTCGCGCGTTACCGATATCGCTATCCCGGTAATGACCTGTGACTCGGCACCAAAGTCACGCAGGGTATAGATTCCCTGCATGGCCATCATGGCTCCATTGGCAAAAGCCAGGATGGAAAGAACCGGGATAGCCAGCACACCAATATTCATCATCTGCTCTGCGACTGCCCGCAGGCGCACACGCTGGTGAAACCAGTGTCCCACAAATATCCAGAACATGCCTTCTGCCAGCAAGGCTGCGCTATAACCAAACTCCTCGACACCATGCACGAACCACCGGCCCGTTGTCTCTCCCAAGCGTCGGAAGCACCCGGTCTGCTGCAGCTCAACCGCCATGCTGAAGAGCTCCTTCCAGTGACTCAAAGAGCGGAAATACCCGATCGAGTCGTGCGAGACGCAGCACGCTCATCACGGCCTTGCTGGCACCAATCAGACCGAAAGCCTGATCATTGGAACGGGCATACTGCAGACCCTCAACCAGGCTGGCCACACCCGAACTATCGATGTACTCCACAGCAGATAAATCGACCATCACCTGTTTCCGCTGCTTCAGGGAAGCAAGAATCAGCTTGCGCGCATCCGGCGAGTTATTCAGGTCGACTTCTCCATTCAGGGTCACCACTGAAATACCCTGCCGATCCTGAACTGAAAATGGCATGCTCATTGCCTCTTTTTGTGCAGGATTTTCTTCATCTGCAGTAAATTTCCGCGGCCATCCGGTGTATCCACGAGACGACATTCATCCATCAGGCTAAGGATAAAATGGATCCCGAGCCCGCCAGGATGTACCTCATCGAGGTCCCGGGGCTCAATGCGGTCCAGCTCAAACGAACTGGCGTAATCACGCAGCCGGAATACCAGAGCGCCCGGTTCTTCAACAACGGAAATATCGATCCGGCCCGACGGATCCATCTGGTAGCCATGCTGTATGATATTCATGCAAGCCTCATTAACAGCCAGCACTACCGCATGGGTGTCATCCTCATCAAGACCTGCCAGGTCAGCTGAATCACGGACTGCACAGCGCAAGCGCTGAAGACAACCTGGCTGTGAATTCAGACTCAGTGATACCAGTTGCCGCTTACTTTCCTGCATGGCAACCCTGCCCCTGGATAAGCACCAGGGTCAGGTCGTCATCGACTACCCCTTCCGGGCAAAACACGGCATCGACAATGGCCTGAGCGCGTTCCCTGACAGGAAGATGGGCGTATTCACGAAACAGGCGCATCAGTCCGTCCTGTTCCAGGCACCGCTCACCGACACGCGCTTCCAGCAGCCCGTCGGTATACAGATACAAACAGCCACCCTGCAGACTGAACGTTTCATTCGGGTAGACACTCTCGGGAACAACACCAAGCGGCGGTTCCCGGGCGGGAAAAGAAGCGATCAATGCTGCACAGCCCACGTGCAATGCCGGCAGGTGGCCGGCATTGGCCAGCACGATTTCATCCGTTTCCGGGTCGAAAATACCCGCCAGCATAGTAACAAACATGCCGCGAACAGAAGTCTCGACGATCTCCCGGTTCAACATGGTGAGTAACTTCCCTGGGTCGTGTATGCCCCTTCCCAGGCAGCGAAACAGGCTTGCGGTCTTGGCCATCAACAAGGCTGCATTCATGCCCTTTCCTGAAACATCTGCAATACAAAAGCCGATGCGCCCGTCTGCCAGCTGGTAGAAGTCATAAAAGTCGCCGGACACGGCTTTTGCCGACAGGTTAAGCCCGACGATTCCGGGGAACGGTGTCGGGCCACGCGGCAGGAGACTTTTCTGCACTTCGCGGGCCAGTTCCAGCTCCTGCTGCAATTCGCCGGCGATGCGATCGCGCTCTGCCAGTGCCTGCTCCAGTCGCCAGTTGAGTTCCTGGTAACTGAGATTCTCTTCCGCCAGACGGAGATTTGCTATCCGTAACACCTCGTCGAACTGCATCTGCTCGCTCACCCGAATATTGAGCGTGGCGGCGGCATCGCTCATCGCACCGGAAACCTGCTGCAACAGGTAATCCGCATGCTCGGCACTGGCATCAAAATGTTCCGCCAGTACTGCACGGGCACACTGTACCGCCTGGCGTTTGTCCTCACAGCGGTATACGGCTGCCATCCAGTCCGCACAGGTGGCAACCCTGCACAACAGCGCACCCTGCGACTCGACATCTTCCGGTACACCATCATGATGGTAGCCCATGGCAACGGCCAGTTCGGCCGGAAGCTCCCAGTTTTTCGCCAGGACAAGTCCAACCGCATCATGCGTGGTATGAAACAGGTCCAGCTCCATTTCACGACGCTCTTCCGGCATAGCCGCCGCCAGCCGTTCCCAGTGTTTGACATGTCGGGGGTATAGATAGAACAAAACCAGCAGGCCGAAGTCCTGCAACAATCCGGCCGTGAAACACTCATCAGCATCGAGCCCCGCCAACCCGGAAAGCTGGCGGGCGCTGACGGCGCGACGCAGGGCATCTTCCCAATAGAGTTCGATGTCGAAACCGGGAATCTCATCGGCCCGCAAGGCATCACGCATGGCAATACACAGCACCAGATTGCGTAACGCCCGGCCACCCATAACGGTTACCGCCCGGGTTATGGACTTGACCGGGCTGACCAGACCGAACCAGGCTGAATTCGAAATACGCAGCAGCTCCGCCGTCACGACGGGGTCATTGGTGATGATGGATGCAAGGTCCCGGGCATCGACTGAGGGGTTCGAGCACGCCTGCACAACAGAGATCGCATGCCTGGGCGGGGCCGGCAAATCCGCGGGCCTGATTGCCATCCCTGCAGTGGCTTTATCCATTAATGTCGTGCCCGGTTAGCGCCGGAAAAATCAGATCAGCGACTGGACCATTGCAGGAAACTGCTCGGCGGCATCCTCAAAGGCAAGGAGTAGCTGATCTTCGTCCAGGCCGGCTTCCTTGAGCATGGTTGCCGGCGGCTGAACCTCCGCCATCGCCGAACCCATGAAGTTACCTTTCTCTGACTGGTTAACCAGGTGGTTTGCCAGATAGATCAGACACGCCTCCAAATTCGCTGATTGCGCCATTTCGGGCTGATGGTGCCAGCACACTGCCTGCTGCAATTCTTCCGGAATCATCCATTTTTCCAGCAACGAGCCGGCCAGGCTGGCGTGTGTAAAACCAAATTGCTCCAGCTCGGCCTGATAGAGCAGTTCTTCATCACCATCTGCCGTCAGCAGGATATCGCGCATTTCTTCAGGGCGCTGGTTATATAGCACCAGGCTGCCGATATCATGCATCAGCCCGGCGACGAACAGTCGCTCCGGGTGCAGGATATTAGCTCGCACTGCCAGTGCACGGGCCAGCAGGGCGGTATAAATACTGTGCCGCCAGAAGGTATCCATCTTCACCAGCTCATTCGGAATATTGGTAAAGCTCTTGACCGCCGAGATGGACAGCACCAGCTGGTACAGCTCTGTAATACCGATCACGGTAATGGCACGTGAGACCGTGTCGATTTTATTGCTGAAATTGTAAAAAGAGCTATTGGCAATGCGCAACAGACGCACCGTCAGGTTCGGGTCTACCGCGACCACCGCTGCTATTTCTTTCACGCCGGTGTTCGGGGCATGTATCAGTTCAAACAGCCGCATACAGACACCCGGTGGTGAAACCAGCCCCTCTACCTCATCCAGCAAGCTGGTGACAACATTCTGTTCGGCCTGCCGGACCAGCGGATTATGACTGCTCATCATGTCTGAAATTCTCCTGTTTCCTGCGTTCGTTTAACGGCCGTCGCATGCAGATCTGCAGCGCCAGCCGGACGGTTTTGAAAACCGTGTCACAAAATGTGAAATAGCACTGTGGTAAACATGTCTTCCAGACGCTAACGGGTACAGAGCGACCCAACAGGAACGAGTGAAGCCATGTCAAATCCAGCAGAGAAAACGGTAGTTAATCTCAACGAATACGGGCAGTTACGCCGCACTCTGGGCAACGGTGCGGGTGCCAATACACTGCGCGAGGTCCAGAAACTGGGCACCCAAAAGCTGCAATCCTACATGCAGCGCATGATGGAAAAGGTGGACGACACCCTGTTTCTGGAAGCGAAAAAGGCTGAAAGCAACATGGTTCAGACGCTGTACTTCGACGCCATGCGGGAGCTGAGAATTATCCGCAGCGACATCGAGACCGACTTTACCAACGAGCTCGGCACCGGTTTCACTCGTGGCCTGCCCCGGAAATCCGACTCGGGTTCCGGCATCAGTTGGGACGAAAGCGGTGAGTCATCCCTGGGACTGGTTGGCAAGGACGACATGGAAGAAGACCTGGCTATATCGAATATGGTCAGCAAAATCCGCGGCACCTGTACCCAGTCTCTGTTTGCACTCGACAAACGCATCGGTTTCCTGATCCAGGATCCCGACCTGGAACATTGGCAGAACCCTGTCGGGCCGGAAGCAATCTGTAATGCATTCCACACCGCTGCCAAACGTATTGAAACCGGCGTCGAGATCCGATTGGTCATCTTCAAACTGTTCGACAATGAAGTGGTTGGTAAGCTGGACGGCCTCTACAAGGAAATCAACCAGAAGCTGGTTGCGATGGGCGTGCTGCCGGAAATACGCGCAAGTATCAAGCGGCCTTCGAGCCCGACGTCCCCTGCACAGGATGCGGGCGGCTACATGGATGCCGGGCAACCCGGCGGTGAAAGTGGACCGGCAGGCGACGCTATGTACGGCCCTGGATCCGCACAAAGTGCTCCGGGTGGCTATGGTAGTACTGCAGGCAATCCTGGCGGTTATGGTAGCGCTACGGGCAACCCCGGTGGCTATGCTGGTGCTGCGGGTAACCCCGGTGGATACGGTGGCGCCGCAGGCAATCCCGGTGGCTATGCGGGTGCTGCGGGTAACCCCGGTGGCAATCCCGCATCAGGCGGTCTTTCCATCGAAACCCTCACGATGCTGCAACAGAGCACCTTACCGGGAAACGATGCCTGGACAGGCGGTAACTCCCTGTCGGTCAATCCTGCCGATCTTTCTTCCGGTCAGGTCAACGTGCTGCACAGTATCCGCCAGTCTCCCGCCAGTCAGGATATGGGGAAATCCGGCGACATGATTATCAGCATGGTCGCGATGCTATTCGACTTTATACTCGACGATCAGGATATCCCCGGAACCATGCGCGCCATGATCGGCCGTCTCCAGATACCGGTATTGAAAGTCGCTTTGCTGGAACGCGAATTTTTCTCCCGCAAGTCGCATCCCGCCCGTCTGCTGCTCAACAGCCTGGCATCCATGGCGGTAGGCTGGGATGAGCAACAAGGCACCAATGATCCGGTTTACCGCAAAATTGAGTCTACGGTTCAAACGATCATGGACCGGTTTGAAGACGACATCAGCCTGTTCGCAACCTTGCAGGACGATCTCGTGTCTTTCCTGAAAAATCACCAGGAGCAAACCACCGAACGTGAAAAGCGCTCTGCCCGGCTAATGGAAGGCCAGGAAAAACTGGATATCGCCAAGTCAACGACCATGGAAGAAATACAGCCTCGTCTTGACGATAGCGGAAACCTGGATTTTGTTCGCGAATTTGTTACCACGCACTGGAAAAACCTGTTATTTCTCTGCTGTGCCCGCGACGGCAAAGACAGCGACGTCTGGAAAACGGCAGTTAAAACCATGGACGCCCTGGTATGGAGTATCAAACCCAAACGAACTATGGAAGATCGTAAACGCCTGGTCGCCATTCAGCCCGGATTATTGAAAAACCTGCGTGAAGGCATGGAACGCCTGTCTGTGGATGTCACGGAGCGCGATGAGTTTCTTGCCCAACTGGTTCGTGCTCACGGCCGCACCGCCGTGACCCCGGATGAAGTTGAACAGGAAGTTGAACAGCAAAACACAGCGGCAGAACAGGC
Organism: Gammaproteobacteria bacterium; assembly: GCA_030621785.1. Lineage (GTDB taxonomy): Bacteria > Pseudomonadota > Gammaproteobacteria > DSM-19610 > DSM-19610 > Thiogranum. Next base: position 12,864 of record JAUXGZ010000029.1, read on the forward strand.
CGCCGCAGAACCTGTAGAACAGGTAGAGGAAAAAGCCGAGGCCCCGGAGATCAACGACGAGCACATGGCGCACGCTCAACAGCTGAAAACAGGAACCTGGCTGGAATTCTACACCAGGAACGGGCAGTCAAAACGAGCCAAGCTCAGCTGGGCAAGCCCGATCACCGGCACCCTGCTGTTCACCGACCGCCAGGGTCTGAAAGCAGGCAACTTCAGTATTGCAGAGCTGGCTCATCTGCTGCGCAGCACCCAGGCCCGGGTGGTAAATAGCGCACCCCTGATGGATCGGGCAGTCAACATGGTGTTCGAGAACCTTCATGACGAGCGCGAGCACTAACCCAGCTTCACCCATACATATAACAGGCCCATCAGTACCGGCTGGTGCAGCATATAGATCAACAGGCTGTGCCTGCCGGGCAATGCCAGCAGGCGCAGCCAGCCATTATTACCCGGCATCGGAACAGTAAGCATGCCGGCAGCAGAAATTCCCAGTAAAACCACGCCGAACCAGGGCAACAGGGGAACATAGTCCTCGGTTGCAGGCTTGTAGGTCATCATCCCGATCCAGTTCCAGCCAGGCTGATCGAACCAACTGGATTGCACCAGGTTTCCAGTCACGATCAGTACGATTCCCAGCATCAGGCTGAGCCGGTAGTGATGCGCAAACGACAAGCCCACGACACTGGCCACTGCAATAAAGTGCAGTACGCCGAAAACTACCAGTCGGTCCCCGAACATCCACCAGGTCGATACACTGACAAATGCCGCACTGGCGACAAGCCACCCCAGTCTTCGCAGGAAGCGCCCGACGTTTATACCCCTTTGTGTTGCCAGTACCAGACTGATGCCGACCAGCAATAGAAACTGACCCAGGATAAACGTGCGGGAATGCAACCAGAACGGATTCTGGTAGAAATTGAATTCTGCCAGCCCGAAGTAGCCCAGATCGAAACAAAAATGATAGACCACCATCAAAAGGATGGCGAAGCCCCGCCAGGCATCAACTACAAGGAATCGGGACTGTTCACTGCCGGGCCGAATGACCGCATTTCCGAGAGTTCCCATCCCTGTACCTGACTCACCGGGGCCTGACTACAGGTCAGCCACTTCTTCTACTACCTGGCGGCCCGACGGAACCCTGACTTCCGAAATCGGCCTCGGCCGCGCAACGCCGTAGCCCTGGGCATAGTCTACCCCGATCTGTACCAGGTGCTGCAGGATACGCTCATCCTCAACGAACTCGGCAATCGTTTCGATACCCATCACACGCCCGAGCTGGTGTATGGCCCTGACCATTTCACGATCTACCGGATCATCCGCGATATCCCGCACGAAACTTCCGTCGATCTTCAGGTAGTCCACCGGAAGGTTCTTCAGGTAGGCAAAAGAACTCAGTCCACTACCGAAATCATCCAGCGCAAACCGCACTCCGGTGGCACGCAAACGTTTGATGAAACGGGTTGCCGATTCGAAGTTTGAAATGGCGGCCGTTTCGGTAATTTCGAAACAGATGGTACCGGCAACGACATGGTACTCCTCGGCCAGTGCCACTACCTTGTCCTGGAAGGATTCGCTGCCTATCGAACTACCGGACAGATTGATCGATATAAGGCCTGGCTGCTCCCGACCACAATCTGCACACTGTTTCGACCACCAGGAAAAGGTATTACGAATCACCCAGAGGTCGATCGCCTGCATCAGGTTATAGCGTTCTGCCGCCGGCAGAAACAGTCCTGGCTGCATCAGTTCTCCGTGCTCATCGTACATGCGTACCAGCACTTCACCGTGCAGCTGAAAACCTTCTTCATCGTTAATTGCCACGATATCCTGAAAAAACAGCGTCAGGCGATCTTCCTCGATGGCTCGCGTGATCTCGCTGACCAGTTCGATCTCGCTGTGGCGGCGACCGGACTCACTGTCAGCACGCTGATAAACATGCACCTGGTTGCGTCCCATATCCTTGGCTGCATAACAGGCAATGTCGGCCGCACTGAGTATGCTGGCAACGCTTTCACAACCACTGGTAATCTCAATGACACCGATACTCACACCGATCTCGAATACCTTCCCATCCCACATGAAGCGGTGCTCTTTCACGTATTTCCGCAGACGTTCACAAAACTCGGTTGCGTCTTCAAGCGAACAGTCCTCTAGAAGTACACCGAACTCGTCACCACCCAGGCGCGCAAAGACATCCGTTTCCCGTAGCAGGGATGGCAGGCCACTGGCCAGACGGCGAAGCAGTTCATCACCAGCCACATGTCCGCAGGTATCGTTGACGATCTTGAACTGATCCAGATCCGCGTAGCAGACACAGTGCCGGATATCGTTCTTCCGTGCTGAATGCAGGGCGTATTCCACGAAATTTTCGAATTCCCGACGGTTGATCAGGCCAGTCAGCACATCATGGCTTGCCTGGTAACTCAGGCGTTCCGCCATCTCCTGCTGTTCGGTGACATCATGAAATACAATGACGGACCCGTACGCGTTGCCATCGGAGCCGCGAATCGGAGAACGGGAAATTTTGACATAAAACCGCACATCATCCCGCCGGCACAGAATCCGGCTGCCCAACACGTTGCGCAGTCCACCACTGCTGTGTGATCGACGTTCTTCAGGCATATCTCCGTCGACGCCATCCTGGTCCAGCTGAAATACCAGCGCCAGCGGGCGGCCCTGTGCTTCATCCGTCGTCCAGCCGGTCAGCTGTTCGGCAACGGTATTCATGTACAGCACCTGATCGCGCTGATTGGTGGTAATCACACCATCACCGATGGAATGCAGGGTGACCTGGGCACGTTCCTTTTCCTGACTGAGCTCATCCATGGCCTGCTGTTTCTGGCGCACCTCGGACTTCAGGCTGGAGTTGGTTGCGGTCAACTTCCTGGCCAGTTGTTCCTTGTCCAGCGCCAGTTGCAGGGAACGCTGAATAGCGCGGTAATGTGTATGACCAATGACGACCAGCCCGGCCGTGTAAATGAGCAGGATAACACCCAGCATCTGATACGCCGATCCCGCCTGGAACAACAACCAGGCAACTGCGGGCAAAAGCGCGGGTAAATGGATGGACAGAAATGCCGGGTACACTACGGCATAGGCCGATATGGCGCCGGCAGTGAGGCCGACCAATGCGAGTATCAGCACGAGCTGTTGTGGCAACGGCCAGTTGGGATCGAACATCAGGATGCTGCAACCCCAGATCAGGCCGCTCGTCAGATTTCCCAGGCAAATCCACCATGCCCACTGACGAGCCCGGTCTTCGGCGGGTGGGGAGTACCAATAGGCGGTCACCAGGGCCAGGCGTACTACAGTTGCCACCACAATGCCGCTGATCCACAGCACCAACAGATCCCGGTCAGCAATCCCCCACAGCATCGCTGCCTCAAGCAACGCTACCAGCAGAGCCGCGCCGATCCCGACCGGCGAGTGCCTGATCAGCAACTGCACCTTGCCAAGTAACAGTCGATCGGAATCCTCGCCCATGGGGGGGGCGGCTATATCGAGTACAGTGGCGGGAGTACTGCTGACAGAAGTCAAAACTGCATTATCCTGCTAGTAACACATGAATACCGTTACAAATCAATAGATTAACTGGAATCCATCCTTGTCAGGCCATATCCTGGCGTAATCCCGCACTATATCGGTAATAGCGTGGAAAAATGAACAAATTTCTGACGCCAACACCACATACGGTACAAACCCGGCACATTCCCTTGTATTAATTATATTTTTTATGAATGGCCACACAAAAACAAGCTGCCTTCCCCCGTGGTAAACAGGGAGACTTCGACAATTTCAGCCGGAAGCGGGCTCCGTTGCTCCGACGCGTCTATCGTCCGCTGGTATTATACACGTTCATGACACGTTCAATTATCCGTATCTGCCTGTCGCTTATCATTTTGTGCTGCCCTGCGACAAGTGGCGCCGAACTGCGCAAGCTGGATATCTGTACCGACTACCACTGTGACCGCATCAAACCGGTCACACTCGACGAGAAAGACTGGGCGCAAGTTCGCATCCTGTTCTCCGCAATCGAAACTCCTGAACAGGAGCGACAAAAACTCCGGCTGGCAATCGCACTGCTGGAAGACAAGATAGGCGAGGCAACCGGAACCTGGCAGGATCTGGGAAAAAATGTCGCAGGAGCTGGAAAGCCCGGACAGCTAGACTGTATCTCCGAGTCCAAAAACACCACCAGCTACCTTCGTCTGATACAGCAGGACGATTTGCTGCGCTGGCACCAGGTGCGCGAACGTGCGGTTCGCCACCCGTGGATCCTGGATTACCACTGGACCGCGGTAATAGAAGACCTCAACTCCGGAACCCGCTATGCCGTGGATTCCTGGTACCTGGACAATGGCGAGCCACCTTATATCCAGAAACTTGAGGACTGGCGGGCTAAACGCCGTATGACGAAGTAACCCGCTAGCCCGTAACAGTTCATGGCAGTTGCGCTTCCGGCACTCAGCCTGCATCCTCAGAACCTACCATCCCCTTACTGTGCAGGAAAAATGCAGAGTACCCGATGTCAGCCCCACAAATTGCGCAGCAACCTGATCAGCAGCCACAAAAACAGCAATGGCAAAAACAGGGTCTGCATGACAAACACCACAATGAGATTGATCGCATCTTCACTGGCTTGCCCGGCAGCCTCTTTATACTCGGTAATGCGTGCATCAAAATCCAGCTGTCGGCCGGCATCCTTGATTCGATCGATCCAGCTTCTCTGCTCCTGACTCTCTACAACGTCCTGCTGATTCAATTCGCTGATCTGCCTGCTCGTCTGCTCCAGTGCGGCGGTCGATTCATGGTATTGATCTGAAAGGAAAGCCTGGTAGATCAACTCGCTACCGATCGCCGCGACGGGCACGGCAAAGCGTATCACCACCAGTAACATGGCGGCTCGGAAAACCCAGCCGGCAGGCAGCTTACCCAACCAGTCAGGTCGCCATAAAGTCAGCAGGACTGCCAGTAATGCCGCAACCAGCAACGCCGAAAACAGGACAGACGCACCAATATTCAGCAGCACTTTCTGTATCCCCAGCGAGGCTGTGCTGACCAACATCACCATGGAAAAACGTTCGACCAGATCGTTAACCGGATCCAGCACCTGTCCTGGCGCCAGGTGCAACCCTACTCCTGCGGGCGAGATGGAGATTTCGGTACCCTGGGCCACGGAAATGGCGGCATTCAAACCACGTGCAATACCGAACGTTATCAGTGCACGTTCAAAGGCTGCATCGGTGTAGCTGCGGCCGGCCCGGTCGGCCAGACCGCTCAGTGCCAACCCGGCCAGCAACAGAACCAGCAAGCTTGAAAAACTCTTTTCTCCGACGGTCATTCCTGGTCTGCTCGTGGCTGCGTTCATGATTGATAGTGTGCAGTTTGCCAGCCAGACTGCACGCTATCAATCAGACTAATACCGGCCAAGTATTATGCCCTCGATAACCAGGATGTCGGCCACATTGATCTGTCCACCCGGCACGAATGCACCCGATACCACGGATGGCGTAAAACGACCGCGTGCAACGTACGGGGAATGTTGCCCGGTGGATCTTCATAGAACGCACGTTATCGGCACGCGGCGCGAATACCCGGACAAAAAGTATACATACGGATAGCTGCCGCCTCATGCGATCCGTGCTAGCCTTGGGGGTGGTATCCGGGTGTTTGAAAGAGTTCGCACGGATCGCTTGGCCGTCGCCGGTTTTCTTTTAATAAAGCCAGTAATTTTAGTGCGTTACGGCATTTGTCGCAAGGGAAGGAGAACAGGACAATGGGCAGGCTCACCAGGATCAGCATGGCATCGATTGGCGGAAGTCAGAAAAGATTTCTCGGGACAGGATTTCTTGCAGTGCTCCTGCTGCTGGCGGGCTTCGTGCCCCGGATCCAGGCCCAGACACAGTTCAGCGACGTGACCAATGCTGCCAGGATCAATCTCTACACTGAATCCTACGGCATCTCCGCGTGTGATATCACCGGAAACGGCTTGCTGGACATTTATGCCAGTAATCACCGCAATCAGCCCAGTCTGTGGATCAACCAGGGGGATGGCACCTTTACTGGATGATGCAGCCCGGATCCGTCCCTGGGTCAACTTCCCCAACCGGGATACTCACGGTGGCTCTTGCGCGGATTACGATAACGACGGTGACCAGGACCTGGTGCTTTCTGCGGGCACCGGCAATCCTACGCAGTTCTACGAAAACAATGGCGGCACCCTGCAAGTGGTGATTGCGGTCCACCCGTGACCGATGCCAGTGCGGATCAGGGTTTGTTCGTGTGGAAAGACTGTAATCAGGAAAACTGGCATATGCTGGCACTGGCCGGTGCGGGCTTTACCGTGTTTTCGGGCGGGATGTCCGCCGACCAGGACTTCACCAATGTGAGCCCGGTCTCGGTAGAATCCAGCGACACCCTGGATAACACACCGGCTTCCACCCTCGATTTCCTGCTCCGGGTAGCGCCGCCCTGGTTTGACGGGGTCGATTTCACCATACCGTGCAGTGCCACCGTGAACTTTGATGTCACCGGTCCGGCCGGTACCCAGGTGTACGTGGGCGCTTCGCGCTCGGTGGTCGCCGTGCCGTTTAACCTGACGGATTACGCCGGTTGCGGAAGCTGATCCAGTCGTCGGCAGCGGACAGCATTCTCCATCGGCAGCACCACCTGTCCGACGCCTGAAGGCGGGGGTTTTACGGATCCCCGATCGGGGACTATGAAGAGTACTGCACCTCGATGACGACTCCGCTGCCTACGGAACCAGCCCGCTCGAGCCCGGTCCCGGCGAGTTGAAGAACATGGATTTCAGGATAGCGATATCGGCAAAATCTACCCGGCCATTACCATCCAGATCCGCATCAGGATCCGACGAGAAAAACCTCGCCTTCATAAAAGCCAAATCCGCGAAATCAATCCTGAGGTTGTTATCGAAGTCCGGATCACAGCGGTTACCATAACCGTCACCGTCCGTATCCCGCTGATCTACATTTTTATCCAGCGTGCAATTGTCCCGATAATCCGAGACCTTGTCAGTATCAGCATCAAGGATGCAGCCCGTGGCAGAGCAGGTGCCCTGCAGCAGGGTATCGGGATAGCCCGGCAGTCGTGCAGCATCGATCCGGCGAGGCATTTCTCCCGGTCGTCCTGCGCCGAGTGCGGCGTGGCGGGCGCCAGTTGCAGAGTCGAATGCCAGACTGACCGGACCCTCGTCGAAGCGCCAGTAACCGGCGAGTCCTTCCGCATCCGGTTCGACGACGCGGCCCAACCTGCTCTCGATCTGCTCGGGGCTGGCCGCCCGGCTCCAGATGCGCACCTCGTCTATGGCTCCGTGGAAACGCTGATTGGCCCCGGCAGTTTCGTCGCGCTGGCGTCCGCCGATACGCAGTTGTTGCCAGTTCGTATGAGCATCGCCGATAGCTCCCGAGGCGGAGCGGGTATCCGCAAGGCTGCCATCCAGGTAGATAGCTACCTGACCCTGTGCTGCATCGTAAACCAGCGCCACATGGGTCCAGGTATCCAGCGCTACAACCGCGTCCGTAGTGACGGTAACCCATCCCGGACTGGCGTTAGCCAACGCGAAATTAATGCGACCGTCGGGTGCACGTCCCAGCCAGTATTCACCCTCCTTGCTGACAATAATGCCACCGAAGACACCGCTTCCTTCCCCATAGGGAAACACCCAGGCTTCGATCGTAAGGGCGCTGGTCATTTCCAGGCCAGTCAGTGCTTCGGCATCGGATACCACGACGTGGTCATTTACTCCGTCGAAGTACAGGGCGCCGCCAAGAACCAGCCGGCTATTCGACTCTCGTTGTGGTGCAGCCGCGTTGCCCAGCTGTTCGAGTTGCAGGTCGAAACGGCCAGGGCCGGCATCCAGCAGGGTTTTCCCTTTGGCCTCATCAAAGCGCCAGCCGGCTACCAGGCTGGCGTCTGTACTGTCCGGAGCGCGATTCAGGCCGGCACGGATTTCGACCGGAGACAGCGCCCGTGACCAGATGCGCACCTCATCCAGGTGTCCCTCGAAGGTGTCAGGCCAGAGCTCCCGACCACCAATTCTCAGCTGATCGTAGTCTGTTTCGGTATCGCCGAGTGTCTCGGGAGCGGGTTCGGAATGAACCAGTTCCCCATTTACATAGCTGTGTACTTCAGTGCCGCTCCCGGCCGTGTTGTCGTAGCTCACCGCCACGTGCGTCCAGGTGTTGGTCACCGGGTATGCCCCGCTGTAAAACCAGCTGTTCCAGTCGGGGTCCGGATTGGTGGCCGAAAACGCGATCGAGGAGGCCAGTTCGCCAGCGCTCAGTGCGAGTTGATATTCTCCTTCCTTGCTGACGACCGGCAAATCCAGGCCCGCCACCTGTGTGACCGACGCACCCATTGGTAGCACCCAGGCTTCCAGTGTGAAAGCCCCTGTCATGTGCAGGGCGTTTAGTGCCGCAGGATCCACCATGGCCAGCATATCATCGACGCCATCGAAGGCGAGCACACCGTAACCGGTGGGTGGGGACGGTGGTGGTCCGGGAATCTCGGGGCGCGGGGCGGGGTCGGTACCGGCTCCACCGGCAGGTGAAAATACCGTGTCGAGTACGGTATCACACAGGTACGCCCCGGCATTAATCGGCCAGGGATTCAGTCCGGCACCAATGCTGCCGGCAATCTCCGTGCCGACAAGATCACCGACGGTGAAGTTGGGAAACTCGCCAGCGCGTTCGAACACCTGGCTGGTATTGTAGCTAAGCTTAATAACCGGCGTTTCCACCGACTCGACGGTGGTAAAGGACTTGCCCGCGACATTGCCGTACTCTTCGTAGACGCCGAACGAGTAGAATGCAGCGACGATCCCGATATCTGCTTCAACACCATAACAAAAACTGGTAAAGCAACCGTAGCTGCCGTCCTGACCGTAGGCAACGCCGAAAGCCTGGGATTCGCCGGCCACGGCGGCAATGCCGTTGCCTGCGGCCTGGGTCATGGTAGCTCCGAGCTTGCGGGCATCGCTGGCTGCGGCTGGCCGGTAGAACGCTTTGCATTGCTGGGTGGAAATCGCTCCGTCGCTGGAGTCCGGGAAACACTGCAAGGGAGCGTTGCAACCGGTGGTGAAACAGGGTTCGCAGGAAGCACCGCTGGCGCACGGATTAAAGGCCGAGCAGCCTTCTCCAGGTTTGCGGTAGGCCCGGCAGCGTTGTGGTAAACCCGCCTGACAATAGAGTCCGGCCCCGCAGGGTGCCGTAACGTCGCAGGTTTCGCCAAGTGCTGCGGGTGCATGCGAGCATTCAAGCGCCAGGCTGCACTGGAGGCCGTCAGCACAGGAAATGAACGGGTTAGCGCAGGACTCGCCGGCTTTCGCATCGCCGGCACACCGGAAGCTGAACGGGTCGCAGGTCAGTCCCGCTGAACAGCCAACACCGGGACCGCACGGGGTCCCCGGGGTACCCGGCACCTCACACAGCGTCGTGGTCGGGTTGCGCGTATAGCCTTCGTCACAGCCAGTATCGCACCAGGCTGCGGACTCGTCAGGACAGGGAAGCTGTCCGTCTCCGCCGCAATCGTCGCAGCTCGGTATGCGGTTATAACAGCCGGAGTTGACGGTATTATCCGGGACATCGTAGACAACAACTGTTTTACATATACTCGTCCATGGAATACAGGTCGTCTGCCTGATGGTCGGGCAATCGATTACCACCGGAAAGGGAGAGCCGGTGTACCGGGTGTGACCGGCATCGCAGGCAGCCCCGCTGGTACACTCGGGCTGCAAATGGCCGCCGCAGGGATAGTTTTTCCCGGAGTACCAGGGTTTGGCGGCGCAGAACTTCCGCTCACGCGCAGCTGCGTCGCTGGCCAGACCCGCGAGCAACAGGGCGAGCAACGCGTAAAGGCCGATCTTCAGCCAGTCGACATGTCTGGCACGGCCAGTGCAATAGTCCATGGCTGCCTCCTGCCCGGAATATTCTTTTTATCTGTGTTACCCGTTCAGTGTAGACAACGCAAGTAGCCCTTGCCAGTCGGCTTGCCGCATTCCAGGGATGAATGCAGGGATTCATTCCCGCTGCCTACGGATTCGGATTTGCAAAGAATCACTGTTTTAAAGACGCGTATGGTGCAATAAATGGAGCGTGCAGTTTCAAGCCGCCTTACAATAATCGGGTCTGTGTAAACGCTCCCTGATCAGTTTCACAAAAACACAGTCAGAGCATTCTTGGATCCGTTGGGAACAGTATTGCACCATAACGTAGCCTGAAATGAATATCATAATATCACTATTTGATACTAATACTAAAGTTTGATACTATTCTGCCGTGAACAAGAAACACCAGAAGACACTGGACGCCATTTGGGAAACCCCTGTTAGAGTTGACATCAAATGGACGGCAGTGGAAAGCCTGGTAGAAGCACTGGATGGTGATGTTCGCGAGGGAAACGGATCACGGGTTCGTTTCGAGTTGAATGGGGTACGCGGTAACTTTCACCGACCGAACCCCGGCAATGAAGCTAAGCGGTATCAGGTTAGGGATTTGAAAGAGTTGCTGAAAGCCGCGGGGGTGAAGCCATGAAGTACAAAGAGTATGAAGCTGTGATTTGCTTTGACGAGGAAGATCAGATTTTGCACGGACGAGTGCTCAATGTGCGTGATGTAATTTCCTTTCACGGCGAATCTATAGGGGAAGTTCGTCAGGCATTTGAAGAAACCATTGACGATTATTTGGTCGACTGTGCTGAGCAAGGTAGAGACCCCGATAAGCCATTCTCAGGAAAGTTTATCGTGCGCGTAAAACCGGACGTGCATCGCCAGGCAGCGATTTTGGCTGCGCGCGAGCATGTGAGCCTGAATACCTGG
>JAUXGZ010000070.1 GCA_030621785.1 Gammaproteobacteria bacterium
CCGACCGGAGCAGGTGGCGGCTCGGGAGCAACCTTCTTCGGCGGTGTGATCGTGGTGGTCGCGACCACCGGAGAGTCCGTGTGCGGAGAAGTGGGCTGTTTATCGCTTGCCCGGGGAGGTTTTAGCTGTGTCAACTTCGGCGGCGTAGCCCTGCTTGTTGGGGCAGATTCAGGTTTGGTCACGGGTTCCGATTCAACTGCAGATTCGGGTTCAATGACAGCCCCGGATTCACGTGGGTCTATCACTGTCTGCATCGCGGACGGCGGTTGACTGTCTTGCCTTGCGACCGGGTTGGCCTCTGTTTCACTGGAAATCGTTAACCCGGGCACACCCGGAACAGCGTCGTCGTGATCAATCCGTTTGGAGTGGATAACGGGATCCGGGGAAATTTCGGCAATCGCCGGCGCTCCGGTTTCAACGGTTTTTTGCCAGCTCAGATAGACTGACAGGCTAGCGATAAACAGGGCACTGACGGTAGCGGCCGGCCAGAACAGGGAAGTGGACCGCCGCCCCGACTTCAGTTGTCCGGATGGCTGCGGGGCGGGCGGTTCAGACGTTTGCGGACGGCTTGCGACCGCATCGGCATCAGGGTGTTGTGTATCACTTGTCCGGGAAGGTGCCGCAAACGCCGTTATGGCCCGAGTGAGCTGTGTGAAACCGTCATGCTCCGGTGTACCGTCCCAGTCGAGCAGCGCAGCGGCCTGGATCTGACGAAACACCAGTGGAATTACTACATCTTCCAGCAGGACCGGAATCAGCCGGTTACCGTTCAGGGCCTCACCGGCCTCGGCGCGCACCCATTGGGACTCCACCGAGGCCTTTGACCACAGCACGATCACACAAGGTGCCGCACCCAGCTCGCTTTCGACAACCTTGTCGAAGGTCTTGCCCGGCAATATGGTGCGGTCCCACCAGACTTTCCAGCCAAGTTTCCCGAGAGCCGCCGCAAGTTGGCCCGCCCGGGGCCGGTCTTCACTTGCATAGCTCATGAAGATATCGTACATCAGGTATTTTCCTCACGCCCCCGGCGACTTTCGAATTATCACCTGAATACCAGTACTTAACCAGCTTCGTTAACAGAGACAGCCATGTCTCGCCCTTCTCTGCCGTATTCTGCAATTTCGGGATCCGCGCAAGAATTAACGAGAACACCGGATCGTAGACAGGTTTTTACACTGATCGAGAATATTGCAACTGCCCCGGCACTACTATATATAAGCACATCCTGATATACTGCGCGACCTTTCACGCCGTTCAATTCCCGCAGGTCATCATGTTCCAGCTTGGTTGCGCCAGCCGCGTATGCTTTAAAAACGAGATCTTATCCGGCCTGACCGTGGCCCTGGCACTGGTGCCGGAAGCCGTGGCCTTCGCCTTCGTGGCCGGAGTTGAGCCGCTGGTCGGACTGTATGCGGCCTTCATGGTGGGCCTGCTGGCCGCCATATTTGGCGGTCGACCGGGCATGATTTCCGGTGCAACCGGCGCCATGGCGGTGGTAATGGTGGCCCTGGTCGCCGAGCACGGTGTGGAATACCTGTTTGCGGCGGTGGTGCTGACCGGTCTGTTCCAGATGGGGACCGGTGTGTTGCGGCTGGGGAAGTTTATCCGCATTGTGCCGCACCCGGTGATGCTGGGCTTTGTGAATGGCCTGGCCATTGTGATCTTTCTGGCCCAGTTACAACACTTCCAGGTAGCGTCACCCGAAGGTACGAAGGAATGGCTGTCTGGCGAACCCCTGGTGGTTTTTGCAGGACTGGTCATACTCACCATGCTTATCATTTATGTTTTACCCAGAATAACCGGTGCCTTCCCGGCCGCGCTGGCGGCGATCATAACGGTAAGCCTGCTCGCGCTGGGCCTTGACCTGGATACCGTGACGGTGGGTAATCTGGCCAGCATCAAGGGCGGCCTGCCTTCTTTTCACCTGCCAGCCGTACCGTTCAATTTTGAAACACTGATGATCATCCTGCCGTATGCCCTCATCCTCGCGGCTGTCGGGCTGATTGAATCCCTGCTGACGATGAGTCTTATTGATGAAGTAACCGGCACGCGTGGCCGTGGTAACCGCGAGTGTATGGGACAGGGAATCGCCAATACTGTGACGGGTTTATTTGGCGGGATGGGTGGCTGTGCCATGATCGGCCAAAGCATGATTAACGTGAATTCCGGTGGACGCCAGCGCTTGTCCGGCGTCGCCGCGGCCCTGTTCCTGCTGATGTTCATCCTGTTTGCCTCGCCTCTGATCGAACGCATTCCCATGGCAGTACTGGTGGGCGTGATGTTTGTCGTTGTGCTTGCAACCTTTGAATGGTCGAGCCTGCGCATCATGGGCAAGATACCTGCGACTGATGCATTCATCCTGATACTGGTTTCCGCGGTGACCGTCTTCACAGATCTGGCGATTGCGGTAGTAGTGGGCGTGATTGTCTCGGCGCTGGTGTTTGCCTGGGAGCATGCCAAGCACATCAACATTACAAGCTATGATGACGAACAGGGATCGCGTGTGCACGAGCTCAACGGCCCACTGTTTTTTGGTTCGGTAAAAAACTTTCTGGAGCTGTTTAGTCCGGCTGATGATCCAGATGACGTAATTATCGAATTTCAAAACTCACGGGTTGCCGACCACTCTGCGATCGAGGCAATCGATACCCTGGCGGAAAGATACATCAGAGCAGGCAAGACATTGCATCTTCGACATTTGAGTGAAGAGTGCCGCCAGTTATTAAGGAAGGCCGGCGACCTGGTAGAAGTGAATGTGATGGAAGACCCGCGCTATCACGTGGCGGATGATCAAATCGCATGAACCGGAAGAGCCACCAACTGCCTGGCGTATTGTGGCGCCCCATCACAGGCCAGTCAGTGCCTGATGTCAGAAATCAGCCTGGGCGCACCGGCACCCATCCGCCGGCAAAATTCAGGTTACAATCGAATAATGATGCACTCATCACTTTTAGGCGACCTGATCGAGCTAAACGAGCTCCTGGATGCCGAGCGTGCAACCGCCCTGGAGGAGCGCAAGCAGCGGGACCGCCGTATCGGCCGCAAACTGCAGCACCAGCGTAGTAAACCGGCCACCCAGATTCGCGCCTGGCTGCAGGCAAGCGGTGATTCCGCTGCACATAAAAACGGCCTGCAGGGCAATCGCCTGTATCACGCCCTGTGCCTGGCGCTGGTGATCACCGGCCTGATCACGGGCTGGGGACTGTCCAGTGCGGTTCTCTTCTACGATGGCAACCAGCCGATCAATATTGTCAGTGCCGTGGTGGTACTGGTACTACCACAAATCCTGTTGTTGTTGCTATGGCTACTGGCAACCCTGCCGGTGAAACTGCCACTGTTCAGTAATATCGGGGAAACGCTGGGCTTTCTCAACCCCGGTCGGCTGGCCGGCCACCTTGCCGGCGCATTCAGCAAAAAGGAAAACACTGGCCTGGCCATGCTCTGGGACCCGGACAATGTCGCCATTCTGGCCCCGGCTGCGCGCTGGCTGTTTTCCTTCTGGTCACAACTGTTCGCTTTCAGCTTCAACATCGGTGCACTGGCAGCGGCTTTCTTTCTGGTTTCCTTTTCCGATCTGGCTTTCGTGTGGAGTACCACGCTGACCATCAGCAATGAGACCTTCCACCAGCTGCTGGCAACCCTGTCCACACCCTGGAGTACCTTCGCCCCCGACGCCGTTCCAGGGCTCGAACTGATCGAAAAAAGTCGCTATTACCGGCTGGAAGAAGGCTCGCTGGCCGCCGACGCCGCAGCATCGCCGCAGCTCGCTGTCGATCTGGGTCACTGGTGGCCGTTCCTGATCGCGGCAATCAGCTGCTACGGACTGCTACCCAGGCTGCTGACGCTGGGAATTTCCTGGTTTCGTCTGCGTCATCATCTGCGCAAGGCACTATGCAACCTGCCTGGCGCGCCGGAACTGCTGGCTCGCATGAATTCACCGCTGGTTTCTACCCTGGCCGTACAACCGGAAGAGGCCCACGAGATCGCCAGCAACCCTTTTTCCGGCAAAGCAGAAGCCTCCCGCTACGCGCTCAGTTGCCCGGTCGTAGACTGGTCCGGTGCCAGTCACAACCCCGATGAGATCACCGCACAGCTCGGCAACATGGGTATCGAGACGCTGGAATTTCTCCGTGCAGGGGGGCGGCAAAGTACCGAACAGGACACGGCACTACTGACAAACCTGTGCCGCCAAAAACTGGAGGGCATCGGTATCCTGGTCAAGGCATGGGAGCCACCATTGCTCGATTTCCTCGATTTCGTGCGTGGCATACGCCGGCAATGCGGCCCAAAGAAACCCGTCGTCGTGCTGCTGTGGGGCGGCAAGGATGGCATCACCATCGCCGATCGCAACACCTGGCAAGTCACCCTGGCGCAACTCGGCGATCCTGACCTGCACATCGAAACCATTGGTCAGACAGTATGACCGTACCTGTATTCGCCATCGTCGGTCACCCCAACAAGGGCAAAAGCAGTATCGTCTCGACCCTGTCCCGGGACGAGAGCGTGCTGATTTCGGCAATACCCGGCACCACGGTCGATAATCGCTGCTATCCCATGGCGGTCGATGGTGAAGTCCTTTATGAATTGATCGATACGCCCGGCTTCCAGCGGGCCCGTGCCGCACTCGAGTGGATGCACAGTCATACCGGCTCTGCACTGGAACGGGCCGATACCGTACGCCGCTTCGTGGAAGAGCATCAGGCTGACCCCCGCTTTGACGCCGAGTGCAACCTGCTGGCACCCATTCTGGAAGGCGCCGGCATCCTGTATGTCGTGGACGGCTCGCGACCGTTTGGCGAAGACTACGAAGCCGAGATGGAAATCCTGCGCTGGACAGGGCAGCCCAGCCTGGCACTGATCAACATGATCAGCGACAGCGACCACTCGGAAGACTGGAAGAAGGCGCTCGGGCAGTACTTCCGTATCGTGCGCGTATTCGATGCCATGACAGCTGACTTTGACCGCCGCGTGCAACTGCTGCTGGCCTTCGGCGAGATTCGCGAGGAATGGCGCGCAGCGCTCGAAAATGCGGTGCGCATCCTGCGTGAGGAACAGGCCGGGAAGCGCACACTGGCAGCACGCGTGATCGCAGAAATGCTGGCGCGCATGATCACCCACGTGCGCCGCCACCGGCTGACGCCCGACGAAGACATGGACCAGGCACGCGCAACCCTGCTGCAGGAGTACAAGCAGGAGCTGGCCGGCATGGAACGGCGATGTCGGGATGAAGTCGAGCAGATCTACAATCACGGCGACCTGGAGCGCCAGGAAGCGGTGGTACAGTTACTGGGCGACGACCTGTTTTCGCGGCAGACCTGGGTGCTGTTCGGACTCACCCGCCAGCAGTTGGTTGCCACCGGCGCCCTCGGTGGCGCCGCAGCCGGTGGCATGATCGACCTCGCCGTACACGGCGCCTCGCTGTTGCTGGGCAGCGGCCTGGGCGCAGTTGCCGGCGGTGTCTCTGCATGGCTGACATCGGACCGTATCGCCAACATCAAGGTACTGGGTCATCCACTGGGCGGCGAGCAGATCAGCATCGGCCCGATGCGCAACATCAATTTCCCCTATGTCGTCCTTGGCCGGGCACTGCTGCATCATCGCATGGTTGAACAACGCACCCATGCCCACCGCGGCCCGCTGGAACTCGCATCCGGTATGCAACAGCTGCAACTTGCCAACGCCGGCACCCGCAGACGGTTCGAAAAGATCTTCTCCCGGCTGCGCAAACAGGAAAGCTGGCGTGCCGATCTAGTCAGCTCGCTTGCCGGGCTTATCGAGAAGCTGGATGAAAAGGAGTGAACTGAAGCAGCCTGTCCGCCGCCTGAAGACGGGATTTTCACAGATAGCTGTTAGGCCCTGTTAACAGGAGTGCTCCAGCGGCTTCTCATACAGAAGATGCAAAATATTCCGGGTGGCAACGGGATCACGCGTAAGCCCGATGTGGTTGCTTGAAAGATACATGATGCTGTCCCACTTTAGCGGTGACAAAATGCGCGGCACCCATTCACCCCCGACCCGCTCGTCGAGCAACGCACTCGCCCTGGAGACGGTACCGTCGCCGGCGCCTTTTTGATCCACCCGAAGATCCTGATCACCACGCCGGGCAGAAGCCAGCAGGTGGGTGGGTGTGGCATCTCCGGCGATGAGATGCATGAACAGGCTGTCGGGCCTCCGGGTAACGCTATCGAGAGCAGCATGTATGGCGGTTGCCGCGCGCAGGCATTTTTCCAGATGATCAATTGCCGTCTGCCGCCTTGCCCGGGGAGTATCGACACCCGGCAACAATATAGCGAGCTTGTCATCCAGATCGGGTTTTGCCAGACCCCAGCCCATTTCGATCCAGAAATCGATGTTCATGTAGTCGGCTGACGCGCCTTCGCCTTCCTGGCGGGTAAAGGTTTTATGGCGGGTACGCGGCAAGAGCTGGTATATGGATGGCATGGTTCCAAGTACGACAGGATCATAGCCCGGGGTGATTTTGTTCTTTGGCATGCCGGTAACCAGCCTTTCAATCGCAAACAGCGATCCGGCGCTCGGGGTACCAATGATAATAACGGTTTCAACCGATGCTGCCCCGGCCCAGTTCACATGTGGCAATCGATCACCGCAGGGTATCGGCTGCCCGCCATACCGCAGGTAGTAACGCGCTATCAGCCCACCCAACGAATGGGCGACAATGTCGAACTTCACCGGATCAGCGCTGCCTCGCTGCAAACGCAGAAAACGGGTTGCCTGGTCAATAAACACCCCCAGCTTCCTGGCATTCTCATCGATGCTGCGACGCCAGTCATAATCGAACTCAAATGCCGCTGTTTCCTGTGCGGCGTGATCATGATAGCCCCACAGCTTCCCGGAATGCGTACCCTGCTCTTCGGCACCAACACCCATGGCGTCGAGTACACTCCCGTAGGTATTGATCCGCACCGGAATTCCCGCAATGCTGCCACTGACGTGACGTAGCGCCCCATCACTCGTCGAGCCACTGATGAGTTGATCCAGGTGTACGCCCTGCTGCATGGGCAGGGCAATCAGGCGGGTATTCTCCGCGATTCCCGGTGTGGCAAAGCCGGTGCCGAATTCTCCCCAGACCGCCTGGGTCGAAGCGGTAGAAACCAGTCTGGAACCCAGGATACCCGGTATAACAATGACCGGGTTCCTGGGTTCGCGCACCTGTTCAAAGCTGAATAACACGGGTATCTGCTTGAGTCCTTCCAGTCACTTATTGTTATACTCGGCAGTATAGCAGCCGCTGTAAAGCACAGGACTGGCAATCTATCCGGGTTTTTATCGATGCAACTAACTGTCCGACGCGCGATCCTGCTCTATACCATTGTTCCTGTGGTCATTATATTCGCCATATCCGCAGCCAGTGGCGTGTCCTTTCTGAGATCCAGAATTCAATCCCAGGTCAACGAGCAAATGACACAGGTTGCCGTCGGATACGCGGATGGACTGGATTACATACTGCGCCGACTGGCCGGTGAAACAAACCGTACCGCCGACACGCTTCAGGCAATTCCCGACTTAAGTGAAGACGAACTGTATAACCTGCTCAGACTGCACGTTGGCGACAACCCCGTCATCTACGGTGCAGCTATCGCATTCAAACCCTACGGATATAGCAAGGATCGCAAACTTTTCGCGCCCTATGTATTTAATAGCGAGAACGGTCTCAAACAGATCGATATCGGCACCGACAGTTATGACTATACAGACGGTAGCTGGGAATGGTGGTCTGTTCCCGGCAAAACACTAAAGGCGATATGGACAGAGCCTTACTTCGACAAAGGTGCCGGCAATATATTGATGACAACATTTTCCACACCGTTTTTCAGCAAGGACGGTGAATTCCAGGGTGTCGTCACACTGGATATCGGACTTGATGCACTGAAAGACCGGCGATTCCGGATCAAGCACAATCAGTTTGTTCTGGTCAGCAAACAGAAAAAATTCCTTTATCACTTCAAGCCGGAATGGATTGGAAGGACAGTTGACGAGCTGGTTGAACACACGACCGAGATTGCGGGACTGGATACCTCGGGAATCGCCACGCAGGCACTTTCCCACGAGGCCGGCAGCATCCACATTCCAATCAAGTTTGATGGTGATACAACCTGGTTATTCTACGCCCCGGTCGAGTCAACCGGCTGGACCCTGAGTTTGTTGATGTATGATTCCAATACCTTCGCGGTTGTGCAACAGAATCTATGGCGCAGCATCCTGTTTTTGTGTCTGTTTCTACTCTTTCTCTCCATCGCTGTATTCAAGCTCTCGAAGCGTTTTTCCGGCCCCATGGAAGCACTGGTCGAACAATGCCGGCGCATGGAAAGGCTCAATTTCCAGGCGACCGAAAAAGTCTCTTCCGATATTCTGGAAATAAAACATCTGGCTACTACGCTGGACCGGATGCGACAGGCACTTTTTTCGATTTCCTCGATGCGCGAGGACATTCTTGTCGCAGAATCCATCCGCAAACGCATCATCCCTGCATCGATCCCGCAGCTGCCACACTTTGAGATTCAGGCATGCAGCGAGACGTCAGCGGACATTGGAGGTGAAGCCTATGACGTCGTCGAGTACCGGAATCCGGCGGGTAACGCTGCATACCGGACCGACACGGACCCTGCTGACGGCGTTGCCCTGATCCTTTCCGATGTAGCCGGCTTCGGTCTGGATGCCGCAATCACCGGCGCACAACTGCGCACGATTTTCAGAACAGCGGTCCGACTGGGAATCGACTTGCAGACCATGGCGCAGCAGATGAACCGGTACCTGTGTTCAGACGTAGCGGGTAACGGCCTGGCAGAAGTGTGGTGCGGGGAAATCGACCGGGAGACATACCGATTAAGGTATCTATCGTTCGGGCAAATACCGACCTTGCATTTTATTGCCGCTAACAACAGTTTCCGCCATCGGCAGGGTTACCCGATACAACTGGGTTCCAGGATCAACGCCGCCATACCGAAAGCCGAAACGATTCAACTGGCTGCCGGTGATATCGTCATTGTTGCCTCTGACGGGGTGGTGAACGCATTAAACCCGGAGCATGTACCTTTCGGGCCTGAAGGTATCCAGCGGGTAACTGAAAAAATGTCAGGCGCCGACGCCAGGGATATTGTGATCGCCATAACGGAAGAACTTGCCTGCTTCACCTCTTCCGGGGACACCGCTTCTGACCTGACTATGCTGGTCATCAAATGCACGGGATGAAACTGAAGATACGGGGAGCGCGAAGGCCTGCCTCCCTCAAACCCGTAACTATTGAAAACCCGGACCGGCCCCGGCGTGGCTGGCCGGGATGCGGCCCACGGCTTTTGCCAGGGCCTGTTAACACTAACCCAGCAGGTGCTCCTGAAACAGGGCACGATGCACATCGCCGATACTGACAATACCCACCAGTTTTCCGCCATCAACAACCGGTATACGGCGGATCTTCTTCAACCACATCATGGAGGCCGCTTTCATCACCGGCATCTCGGGTGACACTGAGGAAACGACTTTGGTCATAAGGTCGCCGACTTTCTGGTTCAGGGTGCCCTTGAAGTCCTTTTCCATTTGTTCGTAGTTCGGGCGTTCCTCGTTCAGGAACAGCTCGTGCGCCTCCGGAAACATGCAATGCAGGATATCCTTTTCGGACAAAACCCCGATCAGTTCATCATTCGCATCCACGACCGGGACACCGCTGATCTTGTTCATGCACATCAACGTGGATACATCCTTGATCCTGTCATCCGCCTTTGCGGTTTTCAGACGGGTATTCATAATTTCTTCAACAATCATCAGACTTCCCTCGACAAACGACTCCGGCGGCCAGATTCACCTATCCCGGGCAACAATGCATTGACCTGAATCAACCGGCTCCTGCTAATCGCCATG
Source organism: Gammaproteobacteria bacterium (assembly GCA_030621785.1). Classification (GTDB taxonomy): domain Bacteria; phylum Pseudomonadota; class Gammaproteobacteria; order DSM-19610; family DSM-19610; genus Thiogranum. The sequence continues at coordinate 9,877 of JAUXGZ010000070.1, forward strand.
CCCCGTGAACCAGCTGCAGCTTATCCGCTACGCGCTGTCGCCGTCGAGACCGGCCTGCGCGAGCGACACCGCCCGAAATATGGCACGGCCCTTGTTCATGGTTTCGGCCCACTCACTGGCGGGCACCGAGTCCGCCACGATGCCGGCACCGGCCTGGATGTGCAGGGTGCCATCCTTGATGACCGCGGTACGAATGGCGATGGCCGTATCCATATTGCCGGACCAGGACAGGTAGCCCACGGCACCGGCATAAATGCCGCGCTTGACCGGCTCCAGCTCGTCGATAATTTCCATGGCGCGGATCTTCGGCGCACCACTCACTGTGCCGGCCGGGAAGGTGGCACGCAACACGTCGATGGCCGACATCCCGTCCCGGATCCGACCAACCACGTTGGAAACAATATGCATAACGTGCGAATAGCGCTCGATCAGCATTTTCTCGGTAAGTTCGACGCTGCCAATCTTGCTGACGCGGCCCGCATCATTGCGCCCCAGGTCGATCAGCATGAGATGCTCGGCCAGCTCCTTGGGGTCGGCCAGCAAGTCCTCTTCCAGCTGCAGATCTTCCACTTCGGTTTCACCACGCGGCCGGGTACCGGCAATGGGACGCACGGTCACCACTCCGTTTTCCAGGCGTACCAGTATCTCCGGCGAGGAACCCACAATATAAAATTCTCCCAGGTCCAGGTAGTACATGTAGGGAGAGGGATTCAGCACCCGCAGGGCGCGGTACAAATCCAGCGGCGGTGCCTGGAAGGGAATGGACAGCCGCTGCGACACCACCACCTGCATGGCGTCGCCCTCGACTATGTATTCCTTGATACGCCGCACTGCCGCCTCAAAACCCTCGCGGGTAAAACCGGATACAAAGTCTTCCTCGGAAACGCTCCGGGCGTGCTCCAGTGCGCCAGGAACCTGCACCGGCTGGCGTAGCTGCTGTGAGAGCACCGACAATCTGTCCTGCGCATGCTGCAACGCGTCCGGTACGGATGGATCGGCATGCACTATCATCAAAAGTTTGCCGGAAAGGTTATCGAACACCACCACTTCATCGGAGACCATCAGCAGAATATCGGGAGTCTGCAGCGGATCGTCCTTGCTTCCATCCCTCAGCCGTGGCTCGATATAACGCACCACGTCATAACCGAAGTAGCCGACCAGCCCGCCACTGAAACGCGGCAGCCCCTCCAGCTGCGGAACCCGGTAGTACTGCTGCTGTTCCTCGATCCACTGAAGGGGGTCCTCGCGCCGCAGTTCCTCCGCCAGTTCACCGTCTTTCCATACCTCGATGCGCTGATCGTAGATGCGCATCACGCTGCGGCAGGGCAAACCGATGATCGAATAGCGGCCCCATTTTTCCCCGCCGTGCACCGATTCAAACAGGTAGGAATAGCGGCCGTTGGCCAGCTTCAGGTAGGTACTCAGGGGGGTATCGAGATCGGCCAGTACTTCGCGGGTCACCGGGATGCGGTTGTACCCTTCACTGGCAAGCTGCTGGAATTGTTCAGGATTCATGGTCCTCACCATTGAGACAGTTTCTATACACGAACGACGCAGGGCAAAAAGTGGTTCAGGTCCACCATCGCCCCATGTGATCGTGCAACTGTGTCTTTACGGTGAGATTCATGCAACTTTTTCCAGTTCGGTTCGCAAATCGGCGAGCGTGGCAATCACGACGTCCGGCTCTGCAGTGCGAATGTCTTCGCCGTGGTTATAGCCATAGGGCACGCAGGCAATCTGAAAACCGGCGGCGCGGGCCGCCTTGACGTCGCTGATGGAGTCTCCCACCATCAATGCCCTTGCAGGCCCTACCTTAAAGAATTCCGCCGCATGCAGCAATGGTTCCGGGTGCGGTTTCTTGTGCGCCAGCGTATCACCGCTGACGACAATGGAAAAATCGTCATATATGCCCAGATCCTTCAACAACGGCAAAGTGAACTGTTCAGCCTTGTTGGTGACGCAGCCAAGTGCGTAACCGGTGGCCTTGAGGTAGTCCAGCCCCTCGCGCACCCCCGGATAGAGCATGGAGCGCTTTGAGGTATTGTCGGCGTAAAGATCGAGGAATATGGGGTAAGCCCTGGAAAAATCGACCTCGTCCGGATCACCATCCAGCTGACCAGTCAGCGCCCGGCGCACCAGTCGCTCCACACCATTACCCACCCAGTCGCGCACCGAAGCTTCCCCCCGGGGATCGCGGTCGAGCTGCTTCATCATTTCATCGATACAGAAAGCCAGGTCCGGCACGCTGTCGACCAGCGTGCCGTCCACGTCGATCAGCACCATTTCTGGCTTGTTAATGGCCATGAGTATAAAAGTCCGTGGAGCGACTCAGGCCTTAGCCAGCTCGTCGCGCATGGCCTGGACGACGCTGTCGTAGTCATTGGCATCGCTGTCACTGGCCGCACCGAAAATCGCCGAACCGGCGACAAAGGTATCCGCACCGGCCGCGGCAACCTCACGGATGTTGTTCACCTTGACGCCGCCGTCAACTTCCAGGCGGATATCCCGACCGGAAGCGTCGATGATCTTGCGGGCCTCGCGCAGCTTGTCAAGCGTCGCATCGATAAAGCTCTGCCCGCCGAACCCGGGATTGACCGACATCAGCAGCACCATGTCGATCTTGTCCAGCTCGTACTTCAGGTAGTCCAGTGACGTGGCCGGGTTGAACACCAGGCCGGACTTGCAGCCCTCGCCCTGGATCAGCTGCAGAGTACGATCAATATGTTCA